>JBKPLL010000038.1:0-41670 GCA_046731605.1 Actinomycetota bacterium
GCGCTGACCGAGGCCGGCTACGTCGGCGAGGACGTCGAGAACATCCTCCTCAAGCTGATCCAGGCCGCGGACTTCGACATCAAGAAGGCCGAGACCGGGATCATCTACATCGACGAGGTCGACAAGATCGCGCGCAAGGCCGACAACCCGTCGATCACGCGCGACGTGTCGGGCGAGGGCGTGCAGCAGGCCCTGCTGAAGATTCTCGAGGGGACGGTGGCCTCGGTGCCGCCGCAGGGCGGGCGCAAGCACCCGCACCAGGAATTCCTCTCGATCGACACGACCAACATCCTCTTCATCTGCGGCGGCGCCTTCGCAGGCCTCGACAAGATCATCGCGAAGCGGATCGGCAAGAACGCCGTCGGCTTCGGCGCCGACGTTCGCTCGAAGCACGACGTCGAGTCGTCGGAAATGCTCGCGGACGTGATGCCGGAAGACCTTCTCAACTTCGGGTTGATCCCGGAGTTCATCGGCCGGCTTCCGGTCGTCTCCGCCGTGCATCAGCTGCGGCGCGAGGATCTCGTCCAGATCCTCGAGGAGCCCAAGAACGCGCTCATCAAGCAGTACCAGCGGTTCTTCGGCTACGACGGTATCGAACTCGTCTTCACCGACGACGCGATGTGGGAGATCGCCGACCGCGCGCTCGAGCGCGAGACCGGCGCCCGCGGACTCCGCTCGATCATCGAGGGAGCGCTGCTCGACGTGATGTTCGAGCTGCCGTCGCGGCGCGACGTGACGAAGTGCGTGATCACGAAGGAGACGATCTCGCAGGGCATCCGGCCGACGCTCGTCACGAGCGCCGAGGCAGCCGAGTCTGAAGAGCCGGTCGAGAAGACCGCGTAGTCTCTCCGCCCATGAGCACGATCGAGGTTGGTGCCGAGTTCGGGCCCTCGTCGTGGATCGAGGTGCCGCAGGACAAGATCCAGGCGTTCGCCGACACGACCGGCGACCACAACTTCATCCACGTGGATCCCGAGATGGCTGCACAGACGCCGTTCGGCGGCACGGTCGCGCACGGCTACCTCACGCTCTCGCTCCTGCCGCAGATGTCGTACGAGGTGCTGCCGCACGACGATCCCGGTGCCGGCATGGCACTCAACTACGGCCTCAACCGCGTTCGCTTCCCGGCTCCGGTTCCGTCGGGCTCGCGCGTTCGGGGCTCCTTCGTCGTCGGCGCCGTCGACGAGGAGGACTGGGGTCGGCAGGTGACGATGACGGCCACGATCGAGCGCGACGGCGGCGACAAACCCGTCTGCGTGGCCGAGGTCGTCTACCGCTACTACCACCTCTAGCCTGGATCCTAGATCGACGCTTTTACACCGTAGAGGGTGTAACGTCGGTCGCCTCGGGTAGATTTGGGATCCGAAATCTGATCACAGGAGGCGAGATGATTCAGGACGCGGCACGGGAACTCGAGACGCAATGGCGTGACGACGACCGCTGGGGCGGGATCGAGCGCACCTACACGGCCGAGGACGTCGTCCGTCTCCGCGGCTCGGTGGTCGAGGAGCACACACTGGCACGGCTTGGCGCCGAGCGCCTGTGGCAGCTGATCCGGGGCGAGAATCCAGTCCGCGCGCTCGGCGCGCTCACCGGCGGCCAGGCCGTCCAGATGGTGCGCGCCGGGCTCGAGGCGATCTACCTCTCCGGCTGGCAGGTCGCCGCCGACGCGAACCTCGCCGGCGCGACCTACCCGGATCAGAGCCTCTACCCCGCGAACAGCGCGCCCTCCGTCGTCCGTCGCCTCAACAACGCGTTGCTCCGGGCCGACCAGATCGACTGGGCGGAGGGACGGAACGGCACGCACTGGCTGGCCCCGATCCTGGCAGACGCCGAGGCGGGCTTCGGCGGGCCGCTCAATGCCTACGAGCTCATGCGCGCGATGATCGACGCGGGCGCGGCCGGAGTCCACTACGAGGATCAGCTCGCCTCAGAGAAGAAGTGCGGCCACCTGGGCGGCAAGGTGCTCGTGCCGACGCAGCAGTTCGTCCGCACCCTCAACGCGGCGCGCCTCGCCGCCGACGTCTGCGGCGTCCCCACCGTGCTGGTCGCGAGGACGGACGCGCTCTCGGCTGCTCTGCTCACGAGCGACGTCGACGAGTACGACCGCGAGTTCGTGACCGGCGAGCGGACTGCCGAGGGCTTCTACCGCGTCCGCGACGGAATCGAGGCAGCCATCTCGCGCGGTCTCGCCTACGCGCCGTACGCCGACCTCGTCTGGTTCGAGACTTCCACGCCCGACCTCGGCGAGGCGAAGGAGTTCGCGGACGCGATCCACGACCGCTTTCCGGGCAAGCCGCTCGCCTACAACTGCTCGCCGTCCTTCAATTGGCGCCGGCACCTCGACGACGACCAGATCGCGTCCTTCCAGGACACGCTCGGCGAGTGGGGCTACCGCTTCCTCTTCATCACGCTCGCCGGCTTCCATTCGCTCAACGCGGCGATGTTCGAGCTCGCGAGCGGCTACGCCGACGAGCAGATGCCGGCGTACGTCCGGCTGCAGCAGCGCGAGTTCGAGCTCGAGGAGCAGGGCTATACGGCAACCCGGCACCAGCACGAGGTCGGGGCCGGCTACTTCGACCTCGTCACGCAGGCAATCGCGCCCGACAGCGAGACGCTTGCGCTCAAGGGCTCGACCGAGGAGGCGCAGTTCGCGAAGGAGACCGTGTGAGCGCCCTCGCCGACGTCGAGATCCTCGCTCCCGCCGACGAGGAGGTACTCACCCGCGAGGCGCTCGGGCTCGTCGCGCGCCTGCACCGGGAGCTGAATCCACGGCGGCGTGAGCTGCTCGAGCGGCGGCAGGAGCGGCAGCTCGAGCTCGACGCAGGCGAGCTGCCCGGCTTTCTCTCCCAGACGAAGGACGTACGCGACGGCGGGTGGCGCGTCGCCGAGGCGCCCGCCGATCTACGCGACCGTCGCTGCGAGATCACCGGCCCGGTCGACCGCAAGATGATGATCAACGCGCTCAACTCGGGGGCCCGCGTCTTCATGGCCGACTACGAGGACGCCTGCTCGCCGAGGTGGGAGAACGTCGTCGAGGGGCAGCGGAACGTGACCGACGCCGTGCACCGCCGGATCTCGCTCGAGACCCCGGACAAGACGTATCGTCTCAACCAGGAGATCGCCACGCTCCTGATCCGGCCGCGCGGCTGGCATCTGCCCGAGCGGCACGCTCTCGTCGACGGCGAGCCCGTCTCGGCATCGCTGTTCGACTTCGGCCTGCACATGGCGCGCAACGCGCGCGAGCAACTCGACCGCGGCAGCGGCCCGTACTTCTACCTCCCGAAGCTCGAGTCGCACCTCGAGGCGCGGCTGTGGGCGGACGCGTTCGTGCTGGCCGAGGAGCAGCTCGGGCTCCCGTCCGGCTCGATCCGCTGCACTGTCCTGATCGAGACGATCCTCGCCGCGTTCGAGATGGAGGAGATCCTCTACGAGCTCCGCGACTGGGGCTGCGCGCTCAACGCGGGCCGCTGGGACTACATCTTCAGCGCGATCAAGAAGTTCCGAGCGCGCGACTGGGTGCTCCCCGACCGCGTGCAGGTGACCATGACCGTGCCGTTCATGCGGGCGTACACGGAGTTGCTCGTCCGCTCCTGCCACGGCCGCGGGGCGCATGCCATCGGCGGCATGGCGGCCTTCATCCCATCGCGCAAGGACGCGGAGGCGAACGAGCTTGCGCTCGCGAAGGTGCGCGAGGACAAGGTGCGCGAGTCGGGCGACGGCTTCGACGGCTCCTGGGTCGCACATCCCGACCTCGTGCCTACGTGCACCGAGGTGTTCGACGCCAGACTCGGCGAGCGGCCGAACCAGCTCGAGCTGCTGCGGGAGGACGTCGTGCCCGACGAGGCAGCGCTCCTCTCCATCCCGGACACGCCGGGCGAGATCACCGACGCCGGCGTGCGCACGAACGTCTCCGTCGGGGTCCGCTACCTCGACTCCTGGCTGCACGGCGTCGGCGCGGCGGCGATCGACAACCTGATGGAGGACGCGGCGACCGCCGAGATCTCCCGCTCGCAGATCTGGCAGTGGGTGCGCCACGGCCGCGTCGACGAGCAGCGCGTTCGCCACGAGATCGAGCGAGTGGATGCCGGCGACGAGGCGAAGCAGCTCTTCGCCGCGGTGGCGCTCTCCGAGGAGCTCGAGGACTTTCTGACCCTGCCCGCCTACGAACGACTCGATTGAGGAGGGACGACATGAGCGAAACCGTGATCCAGACCCAGGAGACGCAGGCCGAGCTGCCGGACGCGGACGCGCCGTGCACGGCCGAGCTCGCCGAGTGCACGTGCCCCGACTTCTGCGAGCGCGACCACGCGAACGAGTAGGCCGCGGCCGGGGCGCGCGTGAGTCCAGACCGCGGCCGGGGTGGGGTGCTCTCCCTCCGCCCTCGAAGGCGACGATAACGGCCGTTTCGCAACGGCGCTCTGAAATCTTCGTGCCAAGAGTGGGGCATTCGGAACTTGTCGTGCGGCGTACACTCGCGCGATGAGCCTCGACACGACCAAGGCCGACGACATCGCACTCGTGATCGAGGAGGCGATCGTCTCCGGCGAGCTCGAGCCCGGGACCGTCCTTCGTCAGGAGCAGCTCTCCGAGCAGTTCAACGTCTCGCGTACGCCGATCCGCGAGGCCCTGCGCCGGCTCGCGGCGCTCGGGCTCGTCTCCTTCGTCCCGAACCGGGGCGTCCGCGTGCGCACGATCTCGCGCGAGGAGCTCCACGAGGCGTTCATGGTGCGTTCCGAGCTCGAGGCGCTGGCCACCGAGGTCGCTGCGGCGAAGATCACGCCCGAGGATCTCGAGGAGCTCGAGGCGGCGGAGCAGCACTTCGCCCGGATCTCGAAGGACCTGCGCGCGCGCGAGCCCGGCGAGGCCCGCCGCTCGATCATGGGCGACTGGGTACGCGCGAATCACGCCTTTCACGACGTGATCTACCGCGTCGCCGACCTGCCCCTGGTCGAGCAGCTCGCGAAGAGCTCCCGTCGCACGTTCTCGGGGCCGGCCGTCTGGGCGCCCGGCGACCACTCGATCGACGGCCTGTACGCGAAGAACGCGGAGCAGCACCGCGCGATCCGTCAGGCGCTCGCCGCCGGCAGCGCCGAGGGCGCGCGGGCGCTTGCGCGCGAGCACGTCCTCTCCTCGTTCCACCTGCTCGAGGCGGTGCTCGAGCAGGTCGGCGGCACCTGGCCGCAGCCGAAGCGCGCGGCCGCTAGGGTGCGCTCATAGTCGCTGCCTGACCACACTTCGCGCATGGATCCGCTCTACAAACCGCAGGGCGTCGAACAGCGCTGGCAGCAGGCCTGGGAGGAGGAGGGCCTCTACGGAGCCGACCCCGACGCGCCCGGCGAGACGTTCGTCGTCATGCACCCGCCGCCGAACATCTCCGGCTCGCTGACGATCGGCCACTGCCTGCAGCTCTCGCTCGAGGACACGCTCGTCCGCTGGCACCGGATGCGCGGCTTCAACACACTCTTCCAGCCCGGCTACGACCACGCGGGCATCTCGACCTGGGCCTCGATCGGCCGCACGCTCGCGCAGGAGGGCCGCAGTCAGCGCGACCTCGGCCGCGACGGGTTCGACGCCTACGTCCAGGAGTGGCTCGAGCGCTACGGCGGCACGATCATGAGCCAGTTCCGCCAGCTCGGCGCGTCGCTCGACTACCGGCGCACGCGCTTCACGATGGACGAGGGCTACTACCGCGCGGTGATGCGCTGGTTCGTCCACCTCTACGAGCGAGGCTGGATCTACCGCGCGAACCGGATCGTCAACTGGTGCCCGAAGGACAAGACGGCGCTCTCCGACCTCGAGGTCGAGCACGAGGACGAGGACGACACGCTCTCGTACGTCCAGTACCCACTCGTCGACGGCTCCGGCCGCGTCACCATCGCAACGGTGCGCCCGGCGACGATCCTCGCCGACGTCGCGGTCGCGGTGCATCCGGACGACGAGCGCTACCGCGACCTGGTCGGCAAGGAGGTCGTCGTCCCCTTCGTCGAGCGACGCGTCCCCGTCGTCGCCGACGAACGCGTCGAGCGCGAGTTCGGCACGGGTGCGCTCAAGATCACGCCGGGACACGACCCGACCGACTTCGAGATCGGCCGCGACCACGGTCTGCCCGAGCTGACCGTGATCGGCCCTGAGGGGCTGATGAGCGACGGCGCGGGTGAGCTCGCGGGGCTGACGCAGGAGGAGGCGGGCAAGCGCGTGCTGGAGTGGGCCTCCGAGCGCGGACAGCTCGAGAAGCGCGAGCACTACCGCCACTCGGTCGGTCACTGCGAGCGCTGCCACAGCCGGATCGAGCCACTCGTGCTGCCGCAGTGGTGGCTGGCCATGGAGGAGCTCGCCAGGCCCGCCGTCGCCGCAGTCAAGGTGGGCCACGTCCGCTTCACGCCGGAGCGCTTCGCGCGCGTCTATCTCGACTGGATGGAGAACGTGCGCGACTGGTGCATCTCGCGCCAGATCTGGTGGGGGCAGCGCATCCCCGTCTGGTACTGCCCCGACGGCCACATCACGGTCGCCGAGACCGAGCCGTCCCGGTGTGCCGACTGCGGCTCGGGCGAGCTGAGACAGGAGGAGGACGTTCTCGACACGTGGTTCTCGTCGGCGCTCTACCCGTTCGCGACGCTGGGCTGGCCGGACGAGACACCCGAGCTCGCGCGCTACTACCCGGGCAGCGTCGTCATGACCGCGCGCGAGATCATCTTCCTCTGGATCGCGCGCATGATCTTCTCCGGACTCGAGCTGATCGGGACCGAGCCGTACTCCGACGTGCTCATCCACTCGACCCTGCTCAACCCCGAGGGGAAGCGGATGTCGCGGACGATGGGCACCGGCATCGATCCCGAGGACGTCCTGGAGCCGTACGGCGCCGACGCGACGCGGTACGGCCTGCTCAAGGTGACCTCGAGCCAGGACCCGCGCTTCTCGTACGGCACCATCGAGGAGGGACGGAAGCTCGCGAACAAGCTCTGGAACGCGAGCCGGCTGCTGCTGCTGGCGGGCGCGGTGCAGCCTGAGGCGCGTCCGTCCTCGGTCGAGGAGCGCTGGATCCTCGCGCGGATCGACGCGACCCGCGCCGAGGTGGAGGCCGACCTCGCCGCCTTCGACTTCGCGCACGCGGTCGAGCGCCTCTACCACCTCACGTTCGACGACTTCTGCGACTGGTACCTCGAGTCGATCAAGCCCCGGCTCGAGGGAGAGGAAGTGCGCGCGACGGGGTTCGCGGCGCTCGAACGGCTGCTGAAGCTGCTCCATCCGGTGATGCCGCACGTGACGGAGGAGATCTGGACGAACCTGCCCGCCCGCGAGACGCGGCTGATCGTGGCGCCGTGGCCGGAGCCGCAGACCGAGTTCGCCGCGGATCTCCACGCGCTCGACGAGGCACAGACGGCGGCGCGCCTCTATCGGCGCAGCGGCGTCCGAATCGAGATCGGCGGCGACTCGCTGCGGATCTTCGAAGCGGTCGTCCGTCCGTCCGGCGACGGCCGGGCCGACGTCGAGGGCGAGCGCGAGCGGCTCCGCAAGGAGGTCGAGCGGAGCGAGCGGATGCTCGCGAACGAGAAGTTCGTCGCCAATGCGGCGCCCGAGGTCGTCGAGGGTGAGCGGCAGAAGCTCGAGCAATACCGTGCCGAGCTCGACGCGCTGGGTTGAGTCCCTCTCGCCCTGGCCGGAGGACGGCTTCGGGACCGAGCGGATGCGCGCCCTGCTGCGCGAGCTCGGCGACCCGCAGGATCGGTTCCCGGCGATCCACATCGTCGGGACGAACGGCAAGTCGACGACGGCGAGGTTGAGCGAGGCGCTCCTGCTCGACGCCGGGCTCTCGGTCGGCTCCTACCTCTCGCCACACGTGCGCCGCTGGGGCGAACGGATCCGGGTCGGCGGCCGGGAAGCCGACTTCGAGGCTGCGGTGGCGGCCGTGCGGCCGGCGGCCGAGACACTCGGCGCGACGCAGTTCGAGGTGCTCACGGCCTCGGCGCTGGCGGCGTTCGCGGCCGCCGGGGTCGACGTGGCCGTCGTCGAGGCGGGGCTCGGCGGCCGGCACGACGCCACCAACGTCCTCCAAACGCGAGTCGTCGTGCTCACGAGCGTCGCGCTCGACCACATGGACGTGCTCGGCGACACGCGCGAGGCGATCGCGGCCGAGAAACTCGCGGTCGTGCAACCCGGCTCCACCGTCGTGCTCGCCGAGGAGGAGTGGCGCGGGCTGGCGGAGGAGAACGGCGCGGCCGAGGTGGTCGTCACCGCTCACAGCAACCTCGCGCTCGCCGTCACGGCGGCCGAGTCCTTCCTCGGCAGGCCGGTCGACCCCCACGCCGCGGACGGGGTCGAGCTGCCGGGCCGCCTCGAGCGGCGCGGCGAGAGCCCGCTCGAGATCTGGGACGGAGCCCACAACCTCGCCGGCCTCGGCTGGTTGCTGCCGCGGCTTCCCACCGCTCCAGGCTGGATCGTGGTGTGCTCGATCCTCCGCGACAAGCGGCCCGGGATGATGCTCGAGGCGCTCTCGGTCCTGGGCGCAAGGCTCGTCGCGACGGAGAGCTCCAACGGTCGCGCGGTTTCCGCCGCCGAGCTCGCCGCGCTCGCTTCGGCACACTTCGACGAAGTGGCCACGGAGCCTGACCCGGCGGCCGCCCGCGCTCGAGCGCGCGAGCTCGCAGGCGCCGACGGGGCGGTGCTCGTCACGGGCTCCCTGTACCTTCTGGCGGACTTAAGTGCCGCCGACCGCGACCACCTATAACGCAGGCGAGAAGGTCTCGATGTTCATGCTCGCCGCCCTCGTCCTCGCCGCCGCGACCGGTTCAGCCTTCGCCGCGGGCTGGGTTATCGGCAGGATGCTTCTGTGACGCTCGCCAGCTTCCTCAGCACGGGCACCCAGCACGCGATCCTCAACGGGCTCGCCTTCTTCGCCTTCGTGCTCTGGCTCTGCCTCGGCTTCTGGACGTACAAGGACGCGAAGCGCCGGATCGAGGACCCTTTGCTGATCGGGATGTCGGTGGTTCTCGCGCTCGTGATTCCGTATCTCGGGCCGTTCGTGTACATGCTCTTCCGGCCGCCCGAGTACCTCGACGACGTCCGCGAGCGCGAGCTGGAGATCAAGGCGATGGAGGAACGAATCGCCGCGGTCGACCAGCGCTGCCCGGTCTGCCACGCGGAAGTGGACGAGAGCTATCTCGTCTGCCCGGTTTGCACGACGAAGCTGAAGCAGGCGTGCGTGAGCTGCGGCTCGCCGCTCGAGCCGATCTGGCAGGTCTGCCCCTACTGTGAGACGCCGATCGATCCCGCGGTGCCGGGCACGCCGCCGGCGCTCGGGACGCGGCGCGCGCGACGCAGCAGCAGCGCCAGCAGACGCTGACCCGTGGCCGTCGAGCGCAGCCTGATCCTGATCAAGCCCGACGCGGTACGGCGACGGCTCGCCGGCGAGATCCTCGGCCGGATCGAGGCGCGCGGCTTCGAGATCAGCGAGGCGAGGCTCGTCACTGCGACTCGCGAGCTCGGGGAGGAGCACTACGCCGAGCACCGCGAGAAGCCGTTCTTCGGGGAGCTCGTCGAGTTCATCACCTCGGGACCGACCTGGGCGCTCGTCGTCGAGGGCGAAGGCGCGATCGCGACCATGCGCGCGACGATCGGCGCGACCGATCCCGCGAACGCCGCACCCGGGACGATCAGGGGCGACCTCGCCTCGTCGATGCCGGACAATCTCGTCCACGGCTCCGACTCCCCCGAGTCCGCCGCGCGCGAGATCTCGCTCTGGTTCCGATGAGCTCGACCGAGTATCCGGAGTACGTCGCCCGCAACATCGAGAACTGGACCGAGGCGAACGGGCAGTACACCGGCCCGAACGCCCGCGCCGCGTGGACGAAGGACGAGCTCTCGTACGGCGTCTTCGGCGTGCCCGAGAAGCGCGTGCAGGTGCTCGGTGACGTCGCCGGCCTCGACGTGGTCGACCTCGGCTGCGGCACCGGGTATGTCTCCGCGTGGCTGATGCGACAGGGCGCGCGGCCGGTCGGCGTCGACCCGACGCCGGCGCAGCTGGCGACGGCGCGCGAGATGCAGCAGGAGCTGGGGCTCGAGTTTCCGCTCGTGGAGGCGGTCGCCGAGTCGGTACCGCTGCCGGACGCGTCCTTCGACCTTGCGATCTCCGAGCACGGCGCGTCGATCTGGGCCGACCCGGAGCGCTGGATCCCGGAAGCGGCGCGACTCCTGCGCCCGCGCAGCCGGCTCGTCTTTCTCCGCAACTCGACGATCTCGATGCTCTGCATGGACCTCGAGGGGGTCACCGAGTCGCTGCAGCGGGCGCAACCCGAGCTGAGGAGGATCACCTGGCCGGACACGGGCGAGACGAACTTCCACGCGCCACCGGGCGAGCTGATCGACATCCTCAACGCCGCCGGGTTCGCGCTCGAGCGGCTGGTCGAGTTGTACGCGCCCGACGACGCGGCGACGCACGAGTACTACAAGTACGTGCCCGCCGAGTGGGCCAAGAAATGGCCGGCCGAGGAGATCTGGGTCGCCCGTAAGCGCGCGTGAGCCAGTCTCCTGCACCGCCACTCCTTCTGGCCTCGACCTCGCCGCGCCGGCGGGAGATCCTCGAGCAGCTCTGCATCCCCTTCGACGTCGTCGCGCCGGATTACGAGGAGAGGGACGAGGATCCGGTCGCCCACGCGATCGGCAAGGCGCGGTCGGTGCTCGCGGAAGCCGACGGCCGCCCGGTGCTCGGCTGCGACACCGAGGTGGTCTGCGCCGGTCGCGTCTACGGCAAGCCCGACGGGCCGGAGGCGGCCGAGGAGATGCTCGAGAGCCTGAGCGGTCGCACACACGAAGTCCTCGCCGGCCTGGCGCTGGTCACGCCTGCCTGGGAGGAGCTGCACAGCGAGGTGACCCGCGTCTCGTTTCGGGAGCTGACGCCGCGCGACATCGCGTGGTACGTGGCGAGCGGGGAGTGGGAGGGACGCGCCGGCGGCTACGCGATCCAGGGTCAGGGCGCCGCGCTCGTCGAGCGGATCGAGGGCGACTACCTCAACGTCGTGGGTCTGCCGGTCTCGCTGCTCGTCCGCCTCCTCGCCGAGCGCTTCCCGGGGACGTACGGGTTCGGATGAGTGAGAGCCCCGTCAGAGCGGCGGTCGAGGTGGCCGCGGGCCACGGGCTGCGCAGCGACGACCCGGTCGTCCTCCGGGACGCCTGGCACGTGCTCGTGCACCTCCGGCCGCTGCCGCTCGTCGCCCGCGTCTCCAGCGGCCGGCCGTACCCGCAAGGGCCGCCCGAGGATGACGTGGTCCGCGAGCTCGCGGTCGCCTCCCACGCCGCCCGCGCGGGGGCACCGGTCGTGCCGCCGTCCGACCTGCTCGATCCGGGCCCGCACCGGCAGGGCGGCCATATCGTCACCTTCTGGCAGTACGTCGAGCCGAGGCGTGAGGTCGAGCCGGTGGCGGCCGGCCAGGGGCTGCGCGCGATTCACGAGTCACTTGCGGACTACGACGGAGAGCTGCCCTCCCTGCACACCGACGACCTCGACAGGATCACCGAGAGCCTCGAGCCGTCCGCCGATGTCGAACTGCTGCGCGAGCTCGGTCTGCGGCAGCCGGCCGGCTCGACGCGGGCCCTCCACGGCGATGCGCACCTTGCGAACTGCCTGCCGGGGCCGCTCTGGCACGACTTCGAGACCGCCTGCTGCGGGCCGCGCGAGTTCGACCTCGCGGCATTCGCACTCTCGGCGCGGGTGCGCGCGGACGACGCATCTCGCATCGCGCTCGAGGCGTACGGCGACCACGACGCGGGCCTGCTCGAGGAGTGTCTCCCGGTCTACGCGGCCTGGGTCTACGCCTCGTTCATGATCTCGCTTCCTCGCCGGCCGGAGCTCCGGCCGGTGCTCGACGAGCGGCTCGGCTGGCTGCGAGCGAACTACGTCTGAGGGCGACTCAGCCCGAGGAGCCGGATCCGCCGGTCAAGCCGCTCGCGCACTTGTCGAGCCCGAGTGCCGTCGCGTTTTCCGCCGCGACCCTGATCTCCTGCACGAACGGGCGGACGAGGGTCTCGTAGCGCGCGGTCGTACGCGAGTCGGAAGGGTGCGCCCGCATCTGCCGCGTGAGCAGGATCAGGAGCGGCTCCTTTTCTCTGAAGAAGGCGACGCTGCGCTTGAAGCTGCGCACGAACGCCCGGTAGTGAGCCTCGTCCGCTGCGGGCGGATTCAGGCGCGCCAGGTCGCTCACGGCCGAATCGAGCCGGGCGAGATTGCGATCGATCCCGGCCTTCGTCGTCGCGCCGAGGTCGGGCTGCTCCTTGCGGTTGAGGTCGGTGCAGATGTGGTTGGCCCGGCTCTGGAACTCGGTCCTGGACAGGCGACCGCCGTCGCCGCTGCCGCCGCCACAGCCCGTCGCGAGCAGGACGGCTCCGAAACAGATGGGAAGCAAGATCCAACGAGACATCGGTTCACACGTAAGCAGACGATCCGACGGGCCGGTGGAGAGGAGAATCGGGGTGCCCAGATTCGAACTGGGGACCTCTCCGACCCGAACGGAGCGCGCTACCAGGCTGCGCCACACCCCGAAACCGCGCCATAGGGTAGCGAGCGATGCTCCGCGCGGTCCTCTTCGACGTCGACTTCACGCTGGCGCGGCCGGGACCGGAGCTCGGACCGGAGGGCTACGTCCGCGCCGGCGAGCGCCATGGGCTGCGGCTTGAACCGGCTCGCTACGAGGCCGCCCGGGACGCGGCCCTCGTCGACCTGCGCCGCCATCCCGAGCTCGAGCACGACGACGAGATCTGGTTCCGCTTCACCGAGCGCATCGTCCGGGGCATGGGCGGGGACGCCGACTCGGCGTACGCCTGCGCCGTCGAGATCACGCGCGCCTGGGAGCGGCACGAGAACTTCGAGCTCTACGACGACGTGCAGGACACGATCGCAGCGGTTCGCTCCGCCGGGCTTCGCATCGGGCTCGTCTCGAACTCGGCGCGCGACGTGCGCGAGTTTGCCCGCCACCACGGGCTGGACGTCGACGCCGGCATCAGCTCCTTCCACCACGGCCACACGAAGCCGCACGCGTCGATCTTCCGCGCGGTGCTCGAGCTACTCGGTGCCGAGCCGGCGGAAGCCCTGATGGTCGGCGACACGATCGCCGACGACATCGAGGGTGCGCTCGCGCTCGGAATGCGCGCGATCCTGCTCGACCGCAAGGGCATGAACCCGGACTTCGAGCCGCGGATCGAGTCGCTGAACGAGCTCCTTGACCGGCTCGGAATACGCCGCACGCCGATCTAGAGGCGTAATCTTTCCGGTATGCCCGCCTGGGTCGTCTGGGCCGTCGTCACCGTCCTGCTCGCGCTCGGTGAGATCTTCACGCCCGGGCTCTTCTTCCTCGGTCCCATCGCGCTCGCGGCGCTCGCCTCGACGGTGGTCGCGGCCGTGGGCGGGCCTGTCTGGCTGCAGGTGGTGGTCTTCGGCGCCGGCTCGTTCGCCGCGGTCGGCCTTTTGCGGCCGATCGCGCGCAGGCACCTCACGATGCCGCATGCGATCAGGACCGGCACCGCCGCGCTCGAGGGCGCGAAGGCGATCGTCCTGCAGCCCGTCACCAACCGGGGCGGGCGGGTCAAGATCGGGGGAGAGGAGTGGAGCGCCCGCTCCTACATGCCCGGCGAGGAATTCGACATCGGCACCGAGGTCGAGGTTGCCCAGATCCAGGGCGCGACAGCCCTGGTCTATAGATAGAGAACACGAAGGAGCTGAATCCCGCACATGGTTGCCGTGATCGTCATCATCATCGTCGCCGTCGTCGTCTTCGCCACCCTGGCGCGGACGATCCGCATCGTCCCGCAGGCGCGCGCCGGCGTCGTCGAGCGGCTCGGCCGTTACTCGCGAACGCTGTCGCCAGGGGTCGCTCTCTGCGTCCCGTTCATCGACCGCGTGAAGCCGCTGCTCGACCTGCGCGAGCAGGTCGTCTCTTTCCAGCCGCAGCCAGTGATCACGGAGGACAACCTCGTGGTCAGCATCGATTCCGTCCTCTACTTCCAGGTCACCGACCCGAAGGCGGCGACCTACGAGATCGCCAACTACGTCCAGGGCATCGAGCAGCTCACCGTCACGACGCTGCGCAACGTGATTGGCACGATGACGCTCGAGAAGACGCTCACGTCGAGGGACGAGATCAACGCCCAGCTCCGCGGCGTGCTCGACGAGGCCACCGGCAAGTGGGGAATCCGGGTGAACCGCGTCGAGTTGAAGGCGATCGACCCGCCGATCTCGATCCAGGACGCGATGGAGAAGCAGATGCGCGCCGACCGCGACAAGCGCGCCGCGATCCTGCAGGCGGAAGGGGCCCGGCAGTCGTCGATCCTCCAGGCGGAGGGCGAGAAGCAGTCGGCGATCCTCAAGGCCGAGGGCAAGAAGCAGGCCATGATGCTCGAGGCCGACGGACAGGCGAAGGCGATCGAGACCGTCTTCAACGCGATCCACGAGGGCAAGCCGGACGCCGAATTGCTCGCGTACCAGTACCTCCAGACGCTGCCGCTGATCGCGCAGGGCGAGTCGAACAAGGTCTGGATCATCCCCAGCGAGCTCCAGTCGGCGGTCGGGAGGGTCGCCGGCGCCGTCAAGGACATCGCCGGCTCACAACCGCCCGCTGTGACAGACGGGCAGAAGCCCGAGTAGGCTCTCGCGGCCTTGGTCGAAAAGACCTCTGCGGTAGAGGACAAACGGCAGCAGCTCCTGTGGGCCGCCGTGTGCGTGTTCGCGCGCAAGGGGTTCCACGCGAGCCGCGTCGGCGACATCGCCGAGGAGGCCGGCGTCGCCCACGGACTTCTCTACCACTACTTCAAGTCGAAGGATCAGGTCCTCGAGGCGGTCTTCCACGAGAACTGGAGCGTCCTCCTCGCCCGGATCGAGAGCGTCGAGGAGACCGACGAGCCGGCGGCGGACCAGATCCGGCACATCGCCGCCATCGTCCTCCGCACCTGGCTCCACCTGCCGGAGGTCGTGCGCGTCGTGATCCAGGAGTTCGGCCGCAGCCCCGAGCTGGCGGAGCGGATCGGCGAGCTCACGCGGCCGATCGACGTGCTGCAGCGGGTGATTGCGCGCGGCATCGAGCGCGGCGAGTTCCGGAAGGAAATCGACCCGGTCTTCGCCGCGACGGTGGTCTACGGCTCGATCGACGAGCTGCTCACGGCCTGGGTGCTCGGGCGCGTGCCGTCGGGCGAAGACGACGTGGCGGCGGCCGAGCAGACGCTGTGCGAGGTCATCCTGGGCGGCCTGCGGGCGACCTAGAGACCAGCTCCGCAAAGCGCGCGGCGCCGACGTTTCCGCCGGAGAGGACGACGCCGACCGAGCGTCCGCGCGTGTCGAGCTTCCCGCTCAGGAGCGTGGCGATCCCGACTGCTCCGCTCGGCTCGGCGACGAGCTTCAGCCGGTCGAAGAGGAAGACCATGGCCGCGACGATCTCGTCGTCGGTCACGGCGACGACCTCGTCCACGAGCCTGCGGTTCACCTCGAACGTGAGCTCGCCGGGCTCGGTCGCCTGCAGCCCGTCCGCGATGGTGGGCGGGACGTCGATGCGCACGCGCTCGCCCGCGGCGAGCGAGCGGCGTGTGTCGTCGCCGGCCTCCGGCTCGACTCCCACCATCCGGATCCCCGGCCGCCGCGCCTTCGCCACCGTCGCGCAGCCGGCCATCAGGCCGCCACCGCTCATCGGGACGAGCAGCACGTCGAGCTCGGACTCGTCCTCGAGCAGCTCCAGCGCGGCCGTTCCCTGGCCGGCCATGACGAGCGGATCGTCGTAGGGCCTCACGAGCTCGAGGCCGCGCTCTGCTGCGAGCCGCGCCCCGATCTCCTCGCGGCTCTCCCTCCAGCGGTCGTACGGCACTACCTCGGCGCCGTAGCCGCGGGTCGCGTCGAGCTTCGCGGGCGGAGCATCCTCGGGCATGACGATCGTCGCTCGCGAGCCGAGCAGCGCCGCGGCGATGGCGACGGCCTGTGCGTGATTGCCGGACGAGTACGCGAGGACGCCGCGCCCCAGCGCGTCCGCGTCGAGGGAAGAGATCTTGTTGTAAGCGCCGCGGAACTTGAACGCGCCGCCGCGCTGGAAGCACTCCGCCTTCACGTGAATGCGCGCGCCGGTCCGCTCGTCCAGCGTCCGGGATGTAAGGACCGGAGTCCGGTGAGCGACGCCGGCGAGCCGCTGCGCCGCGCGCTCGACGTCTGCGAGCTCGAGGGTCATCTGCAGGGGGACGTGCCGCGACCGAAGAGGCCGAATCCCCACAGCCGGCCCTTGAGGACGTAGTACGCGGTACGCGCGCTGCCGGCGTCGTGCACGAGCGCGTCGTAGCCGCCGCATCTGATCGTGCGCGACGCGCCCGTGAGCCGGTGCACGGCGAGGACCGAGGTGCCGAACCCCAGCTTGTGCGGCCCGTGCCACCCCGTCGGCCGCCAGAGCGTGTAGACGCCGGCGACGCGGCCCTGCGCGAACTCGACCGCGAGACCGTGCCGGTCGAACGACCCGTAGGTGAAGTACCACGTCCGGCGCCGGCAGTCACGGCAGGTCCCGTAGAAGGTGCCGAGCGCGGCGCGGACGGCTCGCGGCGACTCTCCGAGCCGGATGCCGCCGAGCGACCGGCCCGGCACGAGGACCCCGCGCTTCGGGAGGCCCGCGGCTGCGGGAACCGCGAGCACGAGTGCGGTCACCGCCGTGACGACAAGGCTCCGCCTCATATGCTCGCAGTATGTCGCTCTGGGACTCCGTCTCCGACCTCGAGCTGCGGCTCGACCACTACGAGCTGCAGCGCCGCGAATCGGTGACCCCTTCGGGCTGGACGCGCGTCACCACCACTGTTGTCTTCACGGGGGAGGACGCGACCGGGCAGGGCGAAGACGTCACGTACGAGGCGGAGCTGCACGACGACGTGCCGAACGAGCTCATGCTCGCGGGGACGTGGACCCTCGACGACTTCTCCTACCGGCTCGGCGAGTTCGAGGAGCTGGGCGAGGGCTACCGCCGCTGGGCCTTCGAGAGTGCCGCGCTCGACCTCGCCCTCCGGCAGTCCGAGAACGGCCTCGGCAAGGCGCTCGGGCGGCAGGAGCGTCCCGTTCGCTTCGTCGTCTCCACGCGCGCTGCTCCTCAGCGGTGGCTCGAGTTCGCACCCGAGCTCGAGTTCAAGCTCGACGCGGAGACGGACTGGGACCGCGAGCTGTTGCGCGGTTTGCGCGAGCTCGGGCGCGTGCGCGTCGTCGACCTCAAGGCGTACTACCGCGGCACGAGCGTGGATCTCGCGCCCGATCCCGCGCTGTACCGCGCAGTGGCCGAGGAGCTGCCGGACGCGATCATCGAGGACGCCTGGCTCGAGGACGGTCTGCGCGAAACGCTTGCCGGCGCCGAGGATCGGCTGAGCTTCGATGCTCCGGTGCACTCGCTCAAGGATCTCGACGGCCTGCCGCTCGAGCCGCGCTGGCTCAATATCAAGCCGTCCCGCTTCGGGACGGTGCGCGAGCTGCTGGACACGATCGAGGCGTGCGAGGAGCGCGGGATCTCGATGTACGGCGGCGGCCAGTACGAGCTCGGACCGGGACGACTGCACATTCAGCGGCTCGCGAGCATCTTCTACCCGGACGGGCCGAACGACGTCGCTCCGCACGAGTACAACGAGGGCGAGCCCCGGGAGGGACTGCCGCAGAGCCCGCTTCCGGCGCCTACCGGCCCCGGGCTCTCGTAGCTACGACCGGAAGGCGTTCTCGCCGGTCAGCGCCTTGCCGACCGAGAGCGTGTGCACCTCGTGCGTGCCCTCGTACGTGAGTACGGTCTCGAGGTTGTTCATGTGGCGGATGACCGGATACTCGAGCGTGATTCCGTTGCCGCCGAGGATCGAGCGGGCAGTGCGCGCCACGTCCAGTGCACCGCGGACGTTGCCCATCTTCCCCATCGAGACGTGCTCCGGCCGCAGCGTTCCTTCGTCCTTCATCCGGCCGAGATGGAGCGCGACGAGGGCGCCGCGATTGACCTCGAGCGCCATCTCCGCGAGCTTCTGCTGCGTGAGCTGGTACCCGGCGATCGGCTTGCCGAAGACGATCCGCTCCTTCGCGTAGTCGAGCGCGGTCTCGAGGCACGTCCGGGCCGAGCCCACGACGCCGAAGACGATTCCGAAGCGCGCCTCGTTGAGGCACGAGAGCGGCCCGCGCAGGGAGTTCACCTCCGGGAAGCGGTTCTCCTCGGGCACCCGTACGTCTCGGAGCACGAGCTCGGACGTGACCGACGCGCGGAGCGAGAGCTTGTGGTGCATGAGCGGCGCCTCGAAGCCGGGCACGTCCTTCTCGACGAGGAAGCCGTTGATCTCGCCGCCGTCCGTGCGAGCCCAGACGATCGCGACGTCCGCGATCGAGCCGTTCGTGATCCACATCTTCGCGCCGTTGAGGATCCAGTCCGAGCCGTCGCGCTTCGCCGTGGTGCGCATCGAGCCGGGATCGGAGCCGGCGTCGGGCTCGGTCAGCCCGAAGCAGCCGATCTTCTCGCCGGCGTGCATCGGCGGCAGCCAGCGCTGCTTCTGCTCCTCGGAGCCCCACTTCCAGATCGCGTACATCGAGAGTGAGCCCTGCACCGACACGAGGCTGCGGATGCCTGCGTCGCCCGCCTCGAGCTCCTGGCAGACGAGCCCGTACATGACCGAGCTGGCCTCCGGCAGGCCGTAGCCCTCGAGATGCATGCCGAAGAGGCCGAGCCGTGCGAGCTCCGGGATCAGCTCGGTGGGAAGCTCACCACGCTCGAACCATTCGCCGACGTACGGCTTGACCTGCTCCGTGACGAACTGGCGCACCGTGTCGCGGATCGCGCGCTCCTCGTCGGAGAGGAGGACGTCGAGCGCCAGGAAGTCGCGCGGGTCGAGCTCGGTCTTCTTCGCGGTCGTCGCCACGGGCTCATCGTACGGGTCTATCGGATCCGGGGCAGCGCGAGTACTCTTTGACTGAACAGTCAATCAAGAGCCCGGAGAGCACGATGGTGGCGATCGACGAGAGCACGGCGGCGGGCGTCTCCTTCGCCCTGACCGAGGAGCAGACTGAGTTGCGCCGGCTCGCGCGCACCTTTGCGGAACGCGAGATCAGGCCGAACGAGGCGGAGCACGACGTGGAGCAGCGCCACCCCGCGGAGCTCGTCGCCCAGGCGCACTCGCTCGGCCTGATGAATCTCCACGTCCCCGAGGAGTACGGAGGCCTGGGCCTCGGCGCTTTCGACGGCCTGCTCGTCGGCGAGGAGCTCTACTGGGGCTGTTCCGGGATCGGCACGTCCATCACCGCCAACGGCCTCGGGGCCGGCCCCGTGCTCCTCTTCGGCTCGCCCGAGCAGAAGGAGCGGTGGCTTCCGCCCCTCATCGAGCGGCCGATCCTGTGCTCGTTCGCTCTCTCGGAGCCGGGCGCGGGCTCCGACGTCGCCGCGCTGCGCTCGACCGCGGTGCGCGAGGGGGGCGAATACGTCCTCAACGGCTCGAAGACGTTCATCACGAACGCCGGCCAGGCCGAGTGGGCCGTCGTGTTCGCCAAGACGGATCCGGCCGCGGGCCGCCGGGGAATGTCGGCGTTCGTCGTGGAGATGCGCTCGCCGGGGGTCGTGATCGAGAGGCACCTCGAGAAGATGGGCCAGCGCGCGACCGACACGTCCGCCTTCGCGCTCCACGAGGTCCGAGTGCCGGTCGAGAACCGGCTCGGGGAGGAGGGCGAGGGCTTCAAGATCGCCATGGCGACGCTCGACTTCACACGGCCGGGGACCGCGATCGGCGCGGTCGGCGTCGCGCAGGCCGCCTACGAGCATGCGCTCGAGTACTCGAAGGAGCGCGTGACCTTCGACCTCCCTATCGCGATGCATCAGGCGGTCGGCTTCATGGTCGCGGACATGGCGACCGAGATCCAGGCGGCGCGGCTCCTCTGCTGGCAGGCCGCGTGGATGCTGGATCAGGGCATGGGCCGCGAGGCCACCCTCTACTCCTCGTTCGCGAAGCGGTTCGCAGCGGACACCGCGATGAAGGTCACGACCGACGCGGTGCAGGTACTCGGCGGCTACGGCTACATCAAGGAGTACCCGGTCGAGAAGCTGATGCGTGACGCGAAGCTGTTCCAGATCTACGAGGGGACGTCGCAGATCCAGCGGCTCGTGATCGCGCGCGAGATCTTCACGCCGAAGAGCTAGGCGGCGGCCGCCTCGGCGGCGCGGATCGCGTCGGCGAGCCAGTCGGGAACGCGCGTCGGCCGGAACGTCTCGGAGTCGACACAGGCGTGCTCGGTGAAACCGTCGGCGAGCAGCTCCTCTCCCCGGACGATCGCGTACTCGTAGCGGAAGCGGGCGCCGCGAGGGCCGACGCAGCGGGTGTGGACGACGAGTTCGTCGTCGAACCGGGCCGGGATCCGGTAGCGGCAGAACGACTCGAGGACGAGCGCCTCGACGCCCTGGTCGCGCAGCGCCTGGTAGCCGCCGGCGAACTCGCGCAGGTACTCCACGCGCGCGACCTCGAACCAGACGACGTACGCGGAGTTGTGAGCGACGCCCTGGGCGTCGGTGTCGGCGAAGCGAACGCGAATCGGGACCGCGAACGTGAAGCTCTCCATGGCGGTCAGTATCCCGGCAGGCGGGTCGCGGAGTTCGCGGAGGCGTTCGTGCGGTTCGACCAATGATCCGAACCGGGGCTATCCGGCCAGCAGCGAAGCCACATACTCCGAGAGCTCGCGCGGCCCGGCTCCCAGCGGGATGTCGACCAAAAGACACTCGGCACCGGATTCGGCCAGCCCCGAACGGATGACCTCTTCGCTCTGCGTCAGCGTTTCCGAGGCGCGCGGGAGCCAATCTCGCGAGAGGGAACCGCTTGCGGCCAATTGCCAGCGGTGGAGGATGTCGAGGTCGAACTCCAGGGTCGCGGCGGCTGCAGCAGCGGCGCGGTCGGGCTCGACATGCCGAACCGAGAATGCGTCCGCGTCGACTCGACGTAGGAAGAGGGCCTTCCCGAGCTTCGCCGAGCTCGCTACGCCTGCCTCTCCGAACAGCTCGTGGGCATGGACTCTCCGGCGAACCTGCATCGGCCCTCGCTTCCAGAGCAGGGCATACCACTGGAATCTGTCCACGGGGCCTCGCCCGGTGAAAGTTGTCGGCGCAACTCATCTTCTCCCTCCAGGCTGTATGCATAGAGCTGCATGCGCCACGGAGAGCAATAGACCGTTCCCGAGTCATCCAGCACCGCCAGATCGTCCGCGAGGAACTGCCACCCGTGATGGTGAACCAGCTGGAGCATCAGCGATGTCTTTCCGACTCCGCCCCAAGCGGCAAGTGCGACTGCGCGGTCGTGTCGGGCGACCACGCTTGCGTGAAGCCAGGTCTGACGGAGAGGCAGTTGAGCAAGCTGGACCGCCGGGATCAACGCTCCGTACACGGCGTCTTTGGCCACTCGGTCGACAGCAGGGAGATAGTTGATGTCCCGGAGCCGGTTGTGCAGGTCCCGGATCGCTGTGCGTGGTTCTTCCTTCGAGGCGATTCGGACGACCCACGGATCCGCGCTCAGTCCGATCCGGATCAGCCGACGCTCGACCACGAACCCAGTGCCGCCCATGACGTGCTCCTCGAGATGAACGCCGCCTGCTGGCGCAGGGACGTCGCCGAGCACCAGATGCAATTGGCCGCGCCCGGCCCCGTCGCCCGGGGGGAGGTGAGACAACTCGCTCTCGAGATAGGCGGCCATTGGGGCTTCGCCCTCCAGAGAGACGGTTAGATGTCCGATTTTCCTTGTGTCCGCCCTGGCCATGAGGTCGTGATAGCTGTCCGCGCGGAGGAGACTCGTTCTCCTCGATCATGCAAGCTCAGCGTGATGGTGTCACGGCATGGGCGGTGGCATGAGGTTCGGTGAGGTGGAGCTCGCACGCTTGATCCGCACCTACGCGCGGTGCGTCGTGCTAACGGGCGCCGGCATCAGCACCGAGTCGGGGATCCCCGACTTCCGGTCGGCGGGCGGCATCTGGGAGCAGTACGACCCGGCCGAGGTCGCGAACATCGACGCGCTGCGCCGCGACCCGCGGCGGGTCTGGGAGTTCTACGCGCTCCGTCTCGACGCTTTGCGCAGCGCGGAGCCGAACGACGGGCACCGCGCGCTCGCCGAGCTCGAGGAGCAGGGCTGGATCCGCGCCGTCGTCACGCAGAACGTCGACGGCCTGCACCAGCGGGCCGGCTCGCGCGAAGTCGTGGAGGTGCACGGCTCGCTCCGTGAGGCCGAGTGCATCCGGTGCGGCGTCCGCGTGCCCATGGAGGACGCGCTCGCCTCGCTGCCGCTCCCGCCGTGCCCCGAGTGCGGCGAGGTCCTCAAGCCGGGCGTCGTGATGTTCGGTGAGCTGCTACCGGCGGCGGCGATCGAGCGCGCACAGGCACTCGCGGCTGACGCGGGACTCCTCCTGGTCGTCGGCTCGTCGCTCGAGGTGCACCCGATAGCGGCGCTGCCGGGCGAGACACTCGGAGCCGGCGGCGCCCTCGCGATCGTCAACCGCGGCAGCACACCCTGGGACTCGCGGGCGGAGCTCGTGCTCGACGCCGGCGCGGGTGAGGCGCTGCGCGGCCTGGCTGCCGCTCTCTGTATCGTCGAGACCGACGGATCGAGGAGGAGCGATGGCTGAACAGAAACAGGATCTGCTGGGTCGGCTCGCCGACCTGAGCGAAGGAGCCGTTCAGCGGTTGTCCGAGGCGCCCGGCGCGGACCGCGCCTTGCAGGCGCTGAAGGGGCTCGCCGACAAGGTCGACGATCTGCAGCGGCGCACGCGGGGCTTCGAGGAGCTCGAGCGTCGGCTGACGACACTCGAGAAGCGAGTCGACTCGCTGGCGAAGCCGAAGCCCGCGCGCAAGCCGCCCTCAGGTGCCGGTGGGGGGCCGGCGAAGCCCGGCTCGGCGCCGAAAGATCCCTGATCGCTCCGCCGCGACGGCACTGGCTGCGGCGGCCGTTGCGAGCAGCAGCCCGCCGAGGATGTCGGTCGGCGTGTGGAAGCCCCCGAGCTCGAGCAGCACGATCACGGCTACGAGCCAGATCGCGAGCGGGATCCGGAGGCGTGGCCAGGCGGCGGCGAGCGCGCCCGCCACGAGCGCGCAACGGAGGGCGTGACCACTCGGCCAGGAGGCGTCGAAGCCGACGAGGTGCACGCCGTGGCGATAGAGCGGCTCGCGTGTGAGCGTGTGCCGGAACGCCACCTCTACCGCGACCGCCACCAGCCACGCCGCGGTCCAGCAGACGGCCGCCTCGACCCGTCCCCCCGTCCAGAGCCGCCGGGCGGCGGCGCCGACGAGCAGGAACGAGATGAGCACCTGTCCCGGGAGCGTGACGATCACCCCGACGCCGACACCGACGGGGTGGAACGGCGCGTGGAGGAGCGGAACGATGGACTCGAGCGTGCTCGGCGGCCCCGACGGCGCGCCCGCGAACGGCATCGCATGCTGGACGGCCCACCGGTCGAGGCCCGTCGCCGCTCCCGAAGCGACCAGCGCGGCGAGCGCGACGAACGCCGCGACGGCGGCCGACGCGGCGCTACGCAGCAGGCACCCGCAGCCGCAGGGCCGAGGGAACGACTTCGAAGCGCGCCGGCGTCGTCCCGATCGGCTCGCCGTCGACCTCGAGTGGCAACGGCTCGTCCGCGCTGATCGCGACCGACGAAGACCGCAGGAGCTCGACCTTCGGGTGCGAGAGATAGCGGCCGCTGTAGAGCTTCGGCGCGGTCGTGACGAAATCGAGCTTGGACACGTCGCCGATCGTCACGATGTCGAAGGCTCCGTCGTCCTGCCGGGCGTCGGGGGCGAGCTTCATCCCGCCGCCGTGCCAGTTGCCGTTGGCCACGATCACGTCGTGCATCGGCCCTTCCCGCCGGACGCCGCCCTCGAGCTCGACCACGACGCGCGTGTTCTGCCAGGCGAGGAACTCCCGCGTCAGCGCGTAGAAGAACGTGAGCCGGCCGCCGAGCGCCTTCGTCATCGAGTTGGCGCGCCGCGCGACCGCCCCGCTCATCCCGGCCGAGCCGACGTTGGCGAAGAAGTGGCGCGTCCCAGTCTCGAGCTCGACACGGCCGAGGTCGATCGTGCGCGAGTCACGGCCGAGCGCGACCCGGACTGCGTCGTCGAAGCCGGCCGGGATCCCGTGCGTGCGCCCGAAGTCCTGGCCCGTGCCGCACGGGAGCACGGCGAGCTCTGCCTCGGTGCCGCCGACGCCGTTGACGACTTCGTTCACGGTGCCGTCGCCGCCGATCACGACGAGGAGCGAGCCGGGCGAGTCCCTGGCCGCCTGCGCGAGGTGGCCCGGGAACTCGGACAGAACCTCCTCGCCGCGCAAGCCGAGCTCGGCCGCCCGCGCGCGGAGCTGCGGCCAGCGCTTCCCGGTCGCGCCGTTGCCGGAGGCCGGGTTGACGAGGAAGAGGATCCCGCGCTCGGCGCTAATCGTGCGTGACGGTCATGAGCGCGACCCGCGTCATCCGGTCGACCGCGGCCCGCAGCTCGTCGTCGGTGATCCGCGTGAACACGCCCTCGACGATGATGTCCGAGACGGTGAGCAGGCAGGCGCCCTGGACTCCCTGCACCTTCCCGATGCCGCCGATCGCCGCGACCGTGAAGAGCGCGGCGGCCTCCATCTCCACGCCGAGGACGCCGCGGCTGGACCAGCGCTCGTACTGCCCTTCCCTCGGGTTGTAGAAGACGTCGCTCGAGACGATCGGCCCGACGTGCATCGGCTGGCCGAGCTCCTTCGCCGCATGGACGGCGCCGTGGATGAGCTCCCAGGACGCGGTCGGGCAGTGGGGCTCGTCCTCCACGAGATGCCTGGCGGTCGCGTCCGCCGGCACCGCGGTCAGCGCCACGATCAGGTCGCCGAGCGCGTGGTGCGCCTGCAGCCCGCCGCAGGTGCCGACGCGCATCAGCCGCTTGCAGCCGAGCTGGATCAGCTCCTCGAAGACGATCGTCGCGCCCGGACAGCCCATGCCGGTGCCCTGCACCGAGACGCGCTTCCCCTCCCAGGTTCCGGTGTAGCCGAGCAGCCCGCGCTCCTCGTTCACCTGCGTCACGTCGTCGAAATAGGTCTCGGCGATGTACTTCGCGCGCAGCGGGTCGCCGGGCAGGAGGACGGCGTCCGCGTAGTCGCCCGGCTCGGCTCGGAGGTGAATCGGCACAGCGCGACTCTATCCGGGTGATGATTCCGCGATGGCCGAGACCGTGTCGCCCACCCTCGACCAGGTGCTCGCGTTCTGCGCCGAGGAGCCGGTCGAGCGTGTCTTCCTCGAGGACATCGCCCGGCGCGGGCTCGGGCGCTTCGCCGCCGTCGCCGGGCCCGATGGACGGCTCGAGGCTCTGTGCCACGTCGGCGCCAACATCGTCCCGTCCGGCAGCGGTTGCGCCGACTTTGCCGAGTCGGCAGCCCGCAGCGGGGCGCGGATGGTGATCGGCGAGGAGCGCGCGGTCGGGGAGCTGTGGGACGCCGCGCGCCGCCGGATGCCGCGGCCGCGAGACGATCGGCCGGGGCAGCCCGTCTACGCGCTGCGGGAGGCGCCGGAACCGGGGGAGACGGGGCTGCGCGCGGCGCGCCTGCTCGACCTTGACCTGCTTGTGCCCGCGTGCGCAGAGGCCCACCGCGAGGAGATCGGCGTGGATCCGCTCAGGCGCGACGCGGAGGGCTTCCGCTGGCGGACGCGGCAGCAGATCGAGGAGGGGCGCTCGTGGATCTGGGTCGAGCGGGGCGTGATCCTCTTCAAGGCGGAGGCGTCGGCGTGGACGCCTGGCGCGGTGCAGCTGCAGCAGGTCTGGGTCGATCCGCAGGCCCGTCGGCGGGGCTATGCCCGTCGGGCGCTGCGCGACCTCTGCCGGCTGCTGCTCCGGCAGGTGCCGGCGGTGTGCCTGTTCGTGCGGCCGGAGAACGACCCGGCGCTGCGCCTCTACGACTCGATCGGGATGACCCGAGAGCTGACCTACCGCTCGCTCGTTTTCTAGGCCACAATCGGCGCATGGACGAGCTGCGCGACCGGGTCGAGCGCTTCGTCCGCGAGCACGAGCTGATCCCGGCCGGGGGCGAGGTCACGTGTTTGGTCTCGGGTGGTGCCGACTCCACCTGCCTGTGGCACCTGCTCGGCTCGCTCGGCTACCGCGTCTCGGCGGTGCACGTGAACCACAGGCTGCGGGGCGAGGACTCCGAGGACGACGCGCGCTTCTGCGCGGATGTCCTCGGCGCGCACGTAACCGAGGCTGCCGGGGAGGGACTGAGCGAGGCGCAACTCCGCGACCTACGGCGGCAAGTGGCTAAGTGTTACAAGCGACCTGCGACCGGTCACACGGCGTCGGATCAGGTCGAGACGATCCTCTACCGCCTCGTCTCGCGCGGGGCGGCGACCGGCATCGCGCCGCGGAGCGACGATGGAGTCGTCCACCCGCTGCTGCCGCTCTGGCGGGAGGAGACGGAGACGTACTGCCGCGCGGCCGGGCTCGAGTTCCGCGTCGACGCTTCCAACGCCGACACGAAGCGCGGCCTGATCCGCCACGAGATCCTGCCGCTCCTGCGGCGGCTCCATCCGGCGGCCGACGAGAACATCCTGCGCGCGCTCGACACGCGCGACACGCTCCCGCCGGCGCTCGCCGAGCTGCTCGCGGCTCCCGTCGGCTCGAAGCGCGTCGACCTCGGGGGAGGCCTGCAGGCAGTGCGCGAGCACGAGCGCCTCTGGCTCGAGCACGGGCCTGTCGACCTGGCCGGCGAGATCCGCTGGGGTGAGTGGACGATCCGCTCGGAGCTCGAAGGGCTTAGAGTGCGCGGATGGAGGCCCGGCGACCGGTTGGCGGGTAGGAGGCGGAAGATCCAGGACGTGTTCGTCGACGCGAAGGTGCCGCGCTCGGAGCGCGAGGCGTGGCCGCTGGTCGTGCGCGGCGACGAGGTCGTGGCGGTGCCCGGCATCGTCGAGCATCCGGAGGTCGAAGCTGTCCGCGACTGAGCTCGAACGGGCGGTGACGGAGATCCTGATCGAGGAGGAGGATCTCCAGCGGCGGATCACGGAGCTGGGCGCCGAGATCTCGGCCGACTACGAGGGCCGCGACCTGCTCCTCGTAGGCGTCCTCAAGGGCGCCGTCTTCTTCCTCGCCGACCTCATGCGGCACCTGACGGTGCCCTGCGAGATCGACTTCATGGCGATCTCGAGCTACGGCGCGTCGACCGACTCCTCGGGCGTGGTGCGCATCCTCAAGGACCTCGACATCAACATCGAGGGACGCCACGTGCTCGTCGTCGAGGACATCATCGACTCGGGCCTCACGCTCTCGTATCTCGTGCGGAACCTCGAGGCGCGCGAGCCCGCCAGCCTCGAGGTCTGCGCGCTCCTGACGAAGCCCGACCGGCGCGAGATCGACGTGCCGGTGCGATACACGGGCTTCGAGATCCCGAACCGCTTCGTGATCGGGTACGGGCTCGACTTCGCCGAGCGGTACCGGAATCTCCCGTACGTCGGCGTGCTCGACGAATCTCTCGTGCTGGACAGCGCGTAGCCAGGGGTGCCGCCATCCCGTTGCATGGGCATGCCGCTGGTACCCTCAGCCGGGAGATCTCGTGAATCGCTTCTTCCGTAGCGCGCTCTTCCCGCTGGTCATCATCGCGGCCCTCGTCTGGCTGGCGTTGCAGACGCTCGGCCACGGCGGCACGAAGACGACGCCGATGACGACGTCCGGATTCATCCAGGCCGTCAACGCCGGACAGGTCCAGAGCAGCAAGGACAGCCCCGTCACGATCGACCCGAACAAGCAGTCGATCACGGCGAACGTCGCCGGCCAGGGCCAGGTGTCCATCCACTACGCGACGGATCAGTCGGAGTTCGCGATCGAGAAGGCGATGAGGGAGGCGCCAACGACGGTGTACTTCAACTCGAAGGGCATCGGCTCGTCGCCGTGGTGGTCGATCCTCAGCAGCCTGCTCCCGTTCGTCCTCCTGTTCGGCTTCTGGATCTTCCTCATGAACCAGGTGCAGGGCGGCGGCTCGAAGGTGATGAGCTTCGGCAAATCTCGCGCGAAGCGGATGACCCCGGACGCGCCGAAGATCGGCTTCAAGGACGTGGCCGGCGTGGACGAGGCAGTGGAGGAGCTCCAGGAGATCAAGGAGTTCCTCGAGAACCCGAAGAAGTTCCAGGCGCTCGGCGCGCGCATCCCCAAGGGTGTGCTGCTCTACGGACCTCCCGGCACCGGTAAGACGTTGCTCGCGCGGGCGGTCGCAGGCGAGGCCGGCGTCCCCTTCTTCTCGATCTCGGGCTCGGACTTCGTCGAGATGTTCGTCGGCGTCGGCGCCTCGCGCGTGCGCGACCTGTTCGAGCAGGCCAAGCAGGCGTCGCCGTGCATCGTCTTCATGGACGAGATCGACGCCGTCGGCCGCCATCGCGGCGCCGGTCTCGGCGGCGGTCACGACGAGCGCGAGCAGACGCTGAACCAGCTGCTCGTCGAGATGGACGGCTTCGAGATGAAGGACAACATCATCCTCATCGCCGCGACAAACCGGCCCGACATCCTCGACCCGGCGCTCCTGCGCCCCGGCCGCTTCGACCGCCAGATCGTCGTCGACCGCCCCGACCGCGTCGGCCGCCGCAAGATCCTCGAGGTGCACACGAAGGGCAAGCCGCTGGCGCCCGAGATCGACCTCGACACGCTCGCCTCCGGCACCCCGGGCTTCACCGGCGCCGACCTCTCGAACCTCGTCAACGAGGCGGCGCTGCTCGCGGCGCGCCGCGGCAAGAAGATCATCGAGCAGGAGGAGCTGGAAGAGGGGATCATGCGCGTCGTGGCCGGCCCCGAGAAGAAGGCGAGGCTCCTCTCGGAGCACGAGCGCAAGATCACCGCCTACCACGAGATGGGCCATGCGCTCGTCGGTCACTACCTCGAGCACACCGACCCGGTTCACAAGATCACGATCGTGTCCCGCGGCCAGGCGCTCGGCCTCACGATCTCGCTGCCGACCGAGGACAAGTACCTCACGACGCGCAGCGCTCTCATGCACCAGATGGCGATGACGCTCGGCGGCCGCGCCGCGGAGGAGATCGTCTTCCATGAGGTCACGACCGGCGCCGCGAACGACCTCGAGAAGATCACGTCGATGGCGAAGCAGATGATCATGCGCTTCGGCATGAGCGAGAAGCTCGGCCCGCGCGTGCTCGGCCGGGGCCACGACCAGCCGTTCCTCGGCCGCGACTACGGCGCCGAGGCCGACTACTCCGAGGAGATCGCGCGCGAGATCGACGACGAAATCCGGCGCGTGATCGAGGAGTCGCACGAGCTCGCGCTGGCGGTGCTACGCGAGCACATGGACGAGCTGCACAAGATCTCGTCGATCCTGATCGAGCGCGAGACGATCGACAAGGATCAGTTCGAGCGCCTGCTCGCCGGCGAGGACGAGGGGACGGTCTTCCCGGACGAGTCCCCCGCGCAGCCGGAGGAGCCGGAGCCTGAGACGCAGCCGAAGCGCGAGCGCCCCCGCCCGCGCCCGTTCCCGCTGCCTGGCTCGGCCATGCAGGGCCCGGATCCCGCGAACAGCTAGGTCAGCGCCTCAGACCCACTCCTCGGGCGGGAGGACGCCGGTCCAGGCGAGGGCGACCCGCCTCTTCGTCCGGGTCAGCACGTATCGAGAGCCTCAGGTGCAGCCGTACAACGGACACAGACCGGGGACCTACTCCAGGCGAGGTCATCACCTCACCTGACTGGACGACCCCACTCGTCGGCCTGAGGGACCTCAGCTCTCGTAGCTGCCGTGCTCGTGTACCGCCGGCGCCGCTAGGCCAACAGCCTTCGGCGCGCGGAAGTCAATGCGAGATTTCGAGCGCGGCGGCCAGCGTCCAGCCCGTCTCCAGAAGCGACTCGACTGCGTGCCGGTCGACCGCGTCTTCAACGGCTCTGATCGCCTGATAGCGGCCTAGGCCGAGCGCCATGAAACGCTCGATCTCGAGCTTCTCGACTCTCACGATTTCGTCGCTGGGGCTCATCACAAATCTCGGTGGATACACATCGGACGGCCGCCGACACCCGGCGGTTAGCCGTCCACACAGAATGCGTACAGGTGGCTCGGGGATGCAGCCGTGGTCGCCCGAGCCGAGCGGGCTCGGCCGGCTGCCAGCGCCGGGACTGCTTCGCTAGCTCAGGAGCGCGCGCTCGAGCGCCGCTCGGTCCGTCGGCTCGCCGTGCGCGGGCAGCACGAGCTCGACGGGCAGGTCGAGCAGCGGCTGGAGCCCGCGGGCGACATCCTCCTCCGTCACGTGCTTGCGGCCCCCGAGCTGGATGCCCAGCCCGTTGCCGAAGTCCGAGAGCGAGTCCCCCGTGACGATCGCGTTGGTCGACGGCAGCCAGAGGATGAGGTCGTTGTCCTCCCGCCCTGCGTACGCGGTCATGCCGAACGGCCACTCGCCGGGGCCATGGAAGTGGCCCTCGCCCTCGCCCGCGCGCAGCCACGCGAGATCCTCGCTCTCCATGCCGCGGACGCGCTCGGGGTCGATGCCGAATTTCGCGACCCAGTCCTGCCACGTGTCCGCCGGCGGCGTGTGCACCGGCAGGCCGAGCCCCCGCGCGTCGCGCTCGTGGTACGGCGCGGTCAGCACCACGGCCGTCGCGCGTTCGCGTAGCTCGCCGGGAACCGCGAGCGGGTCGAACAGCACGAGGTCGTCGCCGAGCTCGATCGCGTAGGAGGAGACGAGCTCGGGCCACCACTCCTCTTTGCCCCAGTCGGGATGCGGCGCCTGCCAGTGCCAGACGCCGGAGCGCACTTCACGCATGGGCAGATCCTATTTGTGCTGGTTCACGACCGGCGTCGCCGGCGTCTCGAACAGGCGGGTCAAGTCGCTGCTCAGGGTCGTCTGCAGCGGTTTCGTCCGCGGGCTGCCGGCGATGTTGTTGAGCTCCCAGGGGTCCTTCTTCAGGCTGTAGAGCTCACGCCAGCCGTTCCGATACTCGACCCAGAGGTTTCGCCTGGTCTGGACGGCGACGTACGGTGGAGGGCCGCCGCTTCGCAGCATGTCCTTGCCGAGGTACTCCTCGAGGAAGGCGTGGCGCCACGGAGCCTGCTGTCCGTGCAGGAACGGAACGAAGCTGCGACCGTCCTGGGGCAGCGTGGGCGTGATGCCGGCCAACTCGGTGATCGTGGGCGCGAGGTCGATGTTGAGCACCGGCTGGTTGTTCTTCTGTGCGCTGGTCGTCCACGGGGTCCGCACGACGAGCGGGACGTGCGTGGACTCCTGGTAGGGCCAGACCTTGCCGCCGAGGCGGTGCTCGCCCCAGAGGAAACCGTTGTCGCTCGTGTAGACGATGACGGTGCGCTTCAGCTCGTGCCGGTCCTTGAGCGCCTGCACCACCTTGCCGACGCTGCGATCGAGCGAGAGGAGCGCCTCCTCCTGCTTGATGCGGACATGGTTGATGTAGAGCTGTCCGGCGGCGTTGAGCATGTCCTTGTGCCAGAAGCGCCACGGCTCCTTGCCGATGTTGCGCTGGTTGAAGGCGGGCGAGTTGATCGGCGCGATGTTCTGGAGCTTGCCCTGGTCGCGCTTGTCCGGGATGGCCGGGAGGTGCGGCGTCACCGGCGCGAAGTAGAGAAAGAACGGGCGGTGCGCTCGGTGGATGAAGTTGACGGCCTTGTGCGTCAGAACCGTGGTCGAGTAGTCCGCCGGCTTGCTCCCGTAGTGCTCGAGACGGCCGTTGTTGTTGATCGAGTAGTTGTAGTAGGCCTCCATCGGGATGCTGTCCAACACCTGCCAGTTGTCCCAGCCGGGCGGGATCGCATGGTGGCCGGCGGCACCTGTGTACGCGTTGATGTACTTGCCGACCAGTGACGTCCTGTAGCCGGCGTCGTGCATCCAGACTGGGAGGTCGTCGGCCTCGTCCTCCTTGAAGGCCGGGTACGCGTGCGTCCCGAAGTTGTCCAGGACGCCGGTGTGATGCGCGTACTGGCCGGTCAGGATGCTCGCCCGGGAGGGGCCGCAGATCGGGGTCGTGACGTGCGCGTTGGTGAAGTTCACCCCGTGATCGACGAGCAGGCGCTTGACGTTTTGCATCACTGTCGTCCCGTCCCAGCGCTCGTCGTCGCTCAGGATCACGACGACGTTGAGCCGCTGGTCCACGCGGTGGTTGTACCGGGCCGACGGCTTGCCGGCCGAGGCGCGGACGGCCCCGAAGAGGGCGCCGAAGACGAGCAGGAGCGCTGCCCCCAACCAGATCCACGCGACCCTCCGCACCGGCTGCAAAGTAGCGCTACTTGCTAAGCGTTGTCTGAGACTTCGCAAAGCCTGGTCAATCGACATCCGCGCAGAAGATACGGCGCGCGTCGGCCGGGGTGTCACAGACCGCTTGATCACGCATGACTCCTACGGCTCGGCGGTCGCCGCGGGTCCCGAGTCGAACCCGGTCGAGGAGCGAGCCGCAGAAGCGCACGGGCGAGCTTAGAAGAAACCTGCCGGAAAATGGAAGTCGCTCAGCGGTCGTCGTCGCCGATCGCAACCGGGCGCGCCGACGACTCCTGCTGCAGCCGCAGCATGGCCTCGATGTAGAGCTCGCGGACGACGTCCATGTCGGGCCGCGGGTCGTTCCGCCACGAAGCCGGCAGCTGCTTCCGGAGGCGGGCGCGGGCGGCGCTTTCCCGTTCCCAGTACTTGAGGAGGCGGTCGTCGATCATCGCAGCGGGTATGTCGGCACCGAGCGCCCGGTGCTTTAGAGGCAGGCCCCTAACAGAACGACCACGGGCTGCCGGAACGCGCTGTGCACGCACGCTGCGGCGTCCTCAGTCGCGTCGATAGCGCTGCTATCGACGCTCCCTGCGTCCTTGCATCGCACGCACCCAACGCGCCCCGTCAGCCCGTGGTCATTCAGTTAGAGGCTCTAAGTTTCCGGCGTGATCGCGATCGAGGAACGGTTTCCGCGGCCGTCGGTGATGGGCGTCGTCAACGTCACGCCCGACTCGTTCTCGGACGGCGGCGTCCATCTCGATCCCGGCGTCGCTGCGTCGGCGGCGCGTCGCATGGTCGAGGAGGGGGCGGCGATCGTCGACGTCGGCGGCGAATCGACTCGGCCCGGGTCAGAGGGGGTCTCGACGGAGGAGGAGCTGCGGCGGGTGCTGCCGGTTCTCGAGCGCCTCGGTGGAGACCTCCCGGTCTCGATCGACACGTCGAAGGCCGCCGTCGCGCGCGCGGCGCTCGAGCACGGCGCGATCCTCGTCAACGACGTCACGGCGCTGCGTGGCGATCCCGAGCTCGCCTGCGTGGTGGGGGAAGCCGGTGCGTATCTGTGCCTCATGCACATGCAGGGCGAGCCGCGCACGATGCAGGACGAGCCGCGCTACGACGACGTCGTGGCGGAGGTCGCGTCGTTTCTCGATGAGCGCCTGGCGTTCGCGGTTGCGCAGGGCATCCCCGAAGAGCGGATCTGCGTCGATCCGGGCATCGGCTTCGGCAAGACGGTCGCGCAGAACATGGAGCTCGTGCGCCGGCTCGACGTGCTGCTCGCGCTCGGGAGGCCGGTGCTCGTGGCGTTCTCGCGGAAGAGCTCGTTGCGGAAGCTGACCGGTTCCGACGACCTGCTCGGTGCGAGCGTCGCGGCCGCCGTCGCTTCGTTCGAGCGTGGGGCGACGATCCTGCGCGTCCATGACGTGAAGCCGCATGTCGACGCGCTCACGGTGGCCGGCGCGATCGCGTGATCACGGTTCAGGTCAGGGATCTGCGGGTCTTCGGCCGCCACGGCGTCCACGACGAGGAGCGCGAGCGCGGCCAGGACTTTCTCTTCGACGTCGACCTGGCGGTGGGGGAGCGCGGGACGACGGACCGGCTCGAGGATGCGGTCGACTACGTGGAGGTGGCGCGGGTCGTCCAGCAGGTGTCCGACGGCCGGCGGTTCAACCTGCTCGAGGCGCTGGGCACCGCCGTCGCCGACGAGCTCGAGCAGCGATTCGCCCCGGAGCGCCTTTACGTGCGGGTGCGAAAGCCCGAGGTCCGACCGGCGGGGCTCGAAGGCACGGTAAGCGCTACGGTCACGAGACCGTGACGCGCGCCTACGTCGGGCTCGGCGCGAACCTGGGCGACCGGGGGCGCACGCTGCGCGAAGCCGTGGCAGCCCTCGCCGCCGAGGACGGGATCGAGGTGGTCGCCGTATCGACTCTGCGCGAGACGGAGCCGGTCGGAGTGGGCGAGCAGCCCCTCTTCCTCAATGGTGCCGCCGAGCTGGAAACGACCTTGACCGCGCGCGAGCTCCTCGACCGCCTGTTCGCCGTCGAGCAGCGCTTCGGCCGCGTCCGCGTCCAGGGCGAGCACGGCCCGCGAACGCTCGATCTCGACCTGCTCCTCTACGGCGGCGAGTCCATCGAGGCGCCGGGTCTCACCGTCCCGCACCCGCGCCTGCACGAGCGTCGCTTCGTCCTCGAGCCGCTCGCGGAGCTGGCTCCCGGCCTCGCCGTGCCGGGGCGCGGAGACGTGGAATCCCTGCTCACAGGGGTACACTGACCGCGTGTCCCACCTCGACGATCTCGACGAGTACGAGGCAGAGCTCGAGCTCGCGCTGAAGAAGGAGTACCAGGCCGTCTTCGCGCTCTTCCGCTTCTGCGTACTGACGCAGGACGCGACGTATCTCTGCAACCGGCTCGACGTGCAGCAGGCGGCGCCGACCTCGGCCGGCGGTCCCCCGTTCTTCCAGCTGGAGCTCGAGGACGTCTGGGTCTGGGACAAGAACCGGCCCACGCGGATCATCCCGCGGGCGAAGGTCTTCACCTCGGGCGACGTGACGGTCGAGGAGCTGCGCGGCGAGGGCGACGAGCCGCAGCTGACCGCCGAGGCACTCGCCGAGCGCATCGGCGAGCCCTTCCGCCTCGAAGACGAGTAGCGTCCCGGCCGCGATGCTGCTCGCGGTCGACTCCGGCAACACCGAGACGGTCTTCGGCCTCTACAAGGGCGCAAAGCTGGGCGACCGCTGGCGGATCGCGACCGACGCCAAGCGAACCGGGGACGAGCTCGGCGCGCTGCTCTCCGACTTCCTCGACCTCGCCGCCATCGACGGAATGTGCCTCGCGTCCTCGGTGCCGCGGCTGATCCGCGAGTACGAGCACGTCGCCGAGCGCTGGGCGAAGGCACCCCTGCTGGTCCTCGGGCCGGGGGTGTCGACCGGCCTTGCCCTCCACTACGACGACCCGCGCGAGCTCGGCGCCGACCGCATCGCCAACGCGGTCGCCGCCCGCGAGCAATTCGGGGCGCCGGTCATCGTCGTCGACTTCGGGACGTCGACGAACTTCGACATCGTCGGGCCGGAGGGCGACTTCGTGGGCGGCGTGCTCGCACCGGGGATCGAGACCTCGATGGAGGCGCTCTTCGCGCGCGCGGCACGGCTCGTGAAGGTCGACTACGCCGAGCCTCCCAACGTGATCGGCAAGACGACCGAACAGGCGCTGCGCTCGGGGCTCGTCTACGGCTTCGCCGGGCAGGTGGACGGCATCGTGGACGCGATCAGGCGTCAGCTGGGGGCGGAGGCGAAGGCGGTAGCGACGGGCGGTCTCGCCGACCTGATCGCGCCGCACTCCGGGACGATCAGCCATGTGGAGCCCTTCCTCACGCTCGAGGGACTCAGGCTCGTCTGGGAGCGGAACCCAGAACCTCGGTGAGCCAGCGCTCGACCTCGAAGTAGAGCGCCGGGTTGTTCTCGGGCGTGTAGTACCAGAGCGCTCCTGCGCATTGCATGAGTGTCCAGCCGCGGGCGCGGGCGATCTCCGCGTCGTCGGAGCCGAGAGCAGTCCAGAAGGCGTCCCGGGCCTCGGTCGGCAGGACCTTCCAGGCCACCGCTGCATCGCTCGCGGGATCGCCGACGCCCGTCCAGCCCCAGTCGAGCACGCCGCAGGGTCGCCCGTCGCGGAAGAGAAGGTTGCGGAGGTCGAGATCGCAGTGGCACCACGTCGGCGGACCTTCCCAGGCTGGAGCCGTGAGCGCTTCGTCCCAGCCGGCGAGCAGCCCTTCGACCTCGTAGCGGCCCACGAGCTTCGCCGCGCCTTCCCGCACCCAGCCGTCGAGCTCGTGCAGCTCGCGGCGGAGGCCGGGCGGGGCGTCGGTTGCGTCGAGGTTGCGGATCGCGCGCACGAGCTCCGCCAGCTCCGTCGCGGTTTGCTCCGGGTCGACGATCTCGTCGACCGTGACGTTCTCACCCTCCAGCCACGTGAACACGGCCCACGGAAACGGGAAGCCCTCCGCAGGCTCGCCTCGGCCGAGCGGTGCAGGCACCGCGAGCGGCAAATCTCCCGCGAGCCGTGGGAGCCACTCGAGCTCCCGCTCGAGGGCCTCGACCGTCCGTTCCAGCCGCGGCAGCCGCACGAGCTTGTCCGCGCCGAGCCGGTAGTTCGCATTGTCCGTGCCGAGCGGCAGGACGGGCTCCACCGGGAGACCCGCCCATTGGGGGAACTGCCCGGCGACGAGGCGTTGCACGAGAGACGGGTCGGTGTCGACCTCGTCCGCGTGCATGCGCATGTTCAGCCGCCGCCGTAGACCGAGATCGGCAGTGCGTCGAGCAGCACCTCGTCCTCGGCGGTCGGCAGCTCGGCTTCCAGTTGCTCGACGACCGGCGCGGCGCGCGGAGCGGCTGCGAAGAGGCGAGTCACGACCTCTTCGGTGGTCTTGAGCTGGACGAGCTCCTGCTTGAACGGCTTCGGGAAGCGGCCGTGGCCGAGGTACCAGCCGTAGAACTTCTTCAGGAAGCCGACGGCGCGCTGCTCGCCGAGCTCGCGCACCGCCTCGCGGATGAAGACGACGAGTTCCGCCGCCACCTCCTCGCGCGTCGGCCGGAACGACTCCCCCTCGACCATCTCCCGCAACGCCCAGGGGTTTCCCTGAGCACCGCGCGCGACCATCACGGCCGCAGCGCCCGTCTGCTCGAGCACGGCGATCGCCTTGGCGCGGGATGTGACGTCGCCCGAGGCAATCACGGGGACGTCAACACGCTCGACGAGCTGCGCCGTGACCGAGTGGTCCGCCTCGCCCGTATACATCTGCTGTGCCGAGCGCGGATGCAGTGTCAGGGCTGCCGCGCCTGCCTCCACGAGCCGCGGCCCGAGCTCGAGACACGCGTAAGAGCCATTCGCGACACCGCGCCGCATCTTCACCGTCACGGGAACGTTCACCGCCGCCGCGACCGCCTCGACGACACGGCAGGCGAGCTCCGCGTCGTCCATCAGGTGCGCACCTGCGCCGGTCTTGGTCACCTTCCGCACGGGGCAGCCGAAATTCATGTCCACGATGTCGGCCCCGGCGGCCGCGACCATGCGCGCGGCGTCGGCCATCGCCCGCGGCTCGGCGCCGAAGATCTGGATCGCGAGCGGATGCTCGTCGCCCGCTACGCGCAGGTAGCCGAAGGTGCGCTCGTTCCGATGCTCGATCCCGGCGGCCGAGACCATCTCGGAGCAGACGAGGCCGGCGCCGAACCGCCGTCCCTGCCGCCGAAAGGCCTGGATGCTGACGCCCGCCATCGGCGCCAGGACGATCCGCGTCGTCACCTCCACGCCGCCGATCGACCACGGTTGCAGGAGGTTTACGGGCATCGGCCGATGGTATCGGCGGTGTGTTGACGGGGGGTGATCGCGGGGGTACCATCCGCCCCCGCCGACGGCCGGGACGCCGCCGGCCGTTTCTTTTGCAGGGTTCAGGAGGACACGGTGAAGGAAGTAATCCTCACGCCGGACGGCTACAAGAAGCTCCAAGTGGAAATCGAGGAACTGTCGACCGTGCGGCGGCGCGAGGTCGCCGAGCGCATCCGCATCGCGCGGGAGTTCGGCGACATCGCCGAGAACGCCGAGTACGACTCGGCGAAGAACGACCAGGCCCACCTCGAGGCGCGCATCGCGACGCTCGAGGAGCGGCTCAAGAACGCGCGGGTCGTCACGAAGAAGGAGATCCGCTCGGGCGAGGTCTCGGTCGGGACGAAGGTCCGGCTCAAGGACATGGGCTCGAACAAGAGCGTCGAGTACCACGTCGTCGGCTCCGCGGAGGCGAATCCGGCCGAGCTGAAGCTGTCGAACGAGTCCCCGGTCGGCAAGGCGATCATGGGCCACAAGAAGGGCGACGTGGTCGAGGCGCCGACGCCGAAGGGAACCAAGAAGTTCAAGATCATGGAAGTGAAGGCCGCGTAGACTCGCGCGGCGATGACCTTCCCGAAGCGGTTCCCTGACAGGGACGAGGTCGCGGCCGTCCGCGCCGAGGCCGAGCGGCTCGAGCCCGGTGCGACCGACGAGTCGACGAGGCGCCGCCTCGCCGGCCGGGTCATGGCGCGCCGCGACATGGGGAAGCTCGTCTTCCTCGACCTCGTCGACCGCTCCGGCCGCATCCAGCTGATCTGCCCGGGCGACCGCACGGGCGAGCTCGACCTCCACCTCGGCGACATCGTCGGCGTGACGGGCTCGCCGGCCCAGTCGCGCCGTGGGGAGCCCTCATTGCAGGTGGACCAGCTCGAGCTGCTGGCGCGGATCCGCGCGCCTCTGCCCGACACCTTCCACGGGATCGAGGACGTCGAGCTCCGCTACCGCAAGCGCTATCTCGACCTGCTGATGAGCGAGGAGTCGCGCGCCGGTGCGATCAAGCGTGCGCGGATGGTCTCGGCGATCCGCGCCTACCTCGACGGCGCGGGCTTCATCGAGGTGGAGACGCCGATCCTCCAGCCGCGCTACGGGGGCGGCTTTGCCGAGCCGTTCGTGACGCGCTCGGAGCTGCTCGACGCCGAGCTGTATCTCCGCATCGCCGACGAGCTCTATCTCAAGCGGCTCATCGTCGGTGGGCTCGAGAAGGTCTACGAGCTCTCGAAGGACTTCCGCAACGAGAGCTACTCGTACAAGCACTCCCCGGAGTTCACGCAGATCGAGTGGTACGAGGCGTACGCGGACTACAAGGACACGGCGGCCCGCCTGAAGGAGCTCGTCCGGCACGCGGCCGAGGCGACGATCGGCGGGACGCAGACAACCTTCCGTGGGCACGGCGTCGACCTTTCGCGCTGGCAGGAGGTGCGGTTCACCGAGGCGCTCGACGCACACGGCGTCTGGACGCGCGACGAGGCCGAGCTGCGGGCCAAGCTCACCGAGGCGGGCGTGGACATCTCGAGCGACCGCAGCTGGGCGCAGCTCGCCGACCACGCGTACTCCCATTTCGTCGAGCCCGAGCTGACGCAGCCGACGATCGTTTACGACTGGCCGATCGAGATGTCCCCGTTTGCCCGCACGACCGACGAGGACGAGGCGCTCGTCGAGCGCTTCGAGGCGGTCGTGAGCGGGATGGAGTTCGCCAACGCCTTCAGCGAGCTCAACGACTCCGAGGAGCAGGCGAGGCGCTTCGCGCTGCAGGAGTCGGAGCGGGAGGCAGGCGACGTGGAGGCCGAGCCGGGCGATCCCGACTACGTCGAGGCGATGTCGTACGGAATGCCCCCGAACGGTGGCTGCGGCGTCGGCATCGACCGGCTGGCGATGGTGCTGCTCGGCAGGGACACGATCCGCGATGTGATCCTTTTCCCGACCCTTCGCGCGAGAGACTGAGGGGCGCGGCGCCGAGTGCGCCACGCCCCTCGGGAGTCAGGCCAGCGCCGCGCAGACGGCCGGGAACAAGGTCGTGTCCTGGTGCCCGGTCGACTGCAGCACGACGGGCGGCGCGTTCGGGTCGCTGTCGTCGACGATGGAGACCAGCCGGCCGACGTCAGCGAAGAAGAGCCCGATCCCCGGCGCGGTGAAGAGCGCGTCGTTCCCGTTGATCGTGACGGTCGACGTCCCGTCGCCGTGGGGCTGGGAGATCACCGGCCCGCCGAGGACCGAGTGGATGGACTTTCCGTTCTCGGGATTCGTCCAGGTGATGTGAAAGTCCGACACCGTCGTCACGTCCCGCCCGTCCGAGTAGACCGACTCCCTGAAGGTGCCCTCCGAGTGGACCACGATGGGGAAGGGGCACGTGTCGGCGCTCGCCGCGATCGTCCGCGTGCTGTTCCAGGGAGTGATGGTGACGCTCGGCGCCGAAGCGGCCGCGACCGGCACCACGCCAAGCAGCAGCGCCGCGGCTCCTGCCAGGATCAGGCGTCGTGTGAAGGTCATTCGTCCTCCTTCTCGCGTGCTCTTCCGTCAGGGTCATTTAGCCTGCAAGCACCTGACGCATGTCAGTACCTTTAGACGTGATGCCGCTGACGGAGTTAGAACGAGCGACGGGCGCCGAACTGGCGGTGACGCTGATCAACTCGTGGGACGAGTACGACCCCGACCACGAGCATCTCCGTGATGCCGACGTCCTGCGGCGCTGGTTGCGCGGTAACGGCTTCCCCCGCGCCGCGGAAGCGATCACCGACGTCGACGTGGAGCGCGCGCGAGAGCTGCGCTCACGGCTGACGGCTGCCTTCGACACCGCCACGCAGGCCGAGGCCGTCGAGGCGCTGAATGCGCTGGTGGCAGATTCCGGGACACCCCCGCGGCTCGAGCGCTCCGCTCAGTCCTGGGGATTCCGCTCCTGGCCCGACGAGGGCGAGGGGCTTGCCTTCGTTGCCCCGTACGCGGCGCTCGGCCTGCTCGAGGTGATCCGCGACGACGGCTGGGAGCGTTTCGGCCGTTGCGCGGGAAGCCCATGCCGCTGCGTCTTCATCGATCGCAGCCGCAACCGGAGCCGTCGGTTCTGCTGCGAGCTCTGCGCCGACCGCGTGGCGCAGGCCGACTACCGGCGGCGGCGCCGGGGCGGCTCTCCCTCGCGCGACTGACGCACCGATAGACCTGTAAGCGTCACTCTCTACCGACCAAGGGCTCGGCTACGATGGGCGCATCTTCGACCGGCTGACTGCGGTTCTACGGACGGAAAGGAGAGTCGAGGATTGTTCGAACGCTTCACTGAACGGGCTCGCCAGGTCGTCGTCCTTGCTCAGGACGAGGCGCGGGCGCTCAAGCACAACTACATCGGCACCGAGCACATCCTGCTCGGGCTGCTCCGCGAGGAAGAGGGCCTCGCGGCGCGGGTACTCGAGTCTCTCGACATCACGGTGGAGGAAGTGCGGGCGCAGGTCGCGCGGATCGTCGGCCAGGGCGACGAGGTCACGACCGGCCAGATCCCGTTCACGCCGCGCGCGAAGAAGGTCTTGGAGCTCGCGCTGCGGGAGGCGTTGTCGCTCGGCCACAACTACATCGGCACCGAGCACATCCTGCTCGGGCTCGTGCGCGAGAACGAAGGCGTCGCGGCGCGGATCCTGCTCGACTTCGACGCCGACGCGGAGAAGATCCGCAACGAGATCATCCGCATGCTCTCCGGCCCCGGCCGCCGCCAGGCGGGCGCAGGTGGGGGGCCAGGCGGCGAGAAGTCGAAGTCCTCGAAGCTGCTGGACCAGTTCGGCCGCAACTTCACGAAGCAGGCGCAGGAGGGCAAGCTCGACCCCGTCGTCGGCCGCCAGACGGAGATCGAGCGGATCATGCAGATCCTCGCGCGGCGCCAGAAGAACAACCCCGTGCTGATCGGCGAGCCCGGCGTGGGCAAGACCGCCATCGTCGAGGGCCTCGCCCAGCGCATCTCCTCGAACCAGGTGCCCGAGATCCTCAAGGGCAAGCAGATCTACTCGCTCGACCTCGCCGCCCTCGTCGCCGGCTCGAAGTACCGCGGCGAGTTCGAGGAGCGGCTGAAGAAGGTCATGAAGGAGATCCAGCAGCGCGGCGACATCGTCCTGTTCATCGACGAGCTCCACAACCTCGTCGGCGCGGGCGCGGCCGAGG
>JBKPLL010000039.1:0-16977 GCA_046731605.1 Actinomycetota bacterium
AAGCGGTCACAGGCGCGGACGCGGCCGTGATCGTCACCGAATGGCCGCAGCTCCTCGACTTCCCGAGTGAGGAGACTCGCCGTGGGATGCGGCATCCGCTGATCATCGACGGGCGGAACCTCCTCGATCCCGAGGCCGTGCGCGCGCTCGGCTTCGCCTACGAGGGAACGGGCCGGAAGGTGTCGGCGACGGACGTGCTGCCGGAGGCCGCCGAGCCCGAGCTGGAGACGAGCGAGTAGTGGAAGCGCTCCTGCTCGCCGGAGGAAAGGCGGAGCGACTGGGCGAGGCGGCGCAGGGACTGCCGAAGCCGCTCGTGCCGGTCGGCGGGCTTCCGCTCGCGGCGTACGCGGTTGCGCGCCTCGTCGAGTGCGGCGTGACGCGCGTGATCGTCGCGTGCCGCGCAGGCGACGAGGAGGCATTCCAGCAGGCGCTCTCGGGACTGGGCGCCGAGGTCGAGGCCGTGGGGGAGGAGGAGCCGCTCGGCCGCGGCGGCGGCCTGCGTCTCGCGGCCACGCGGCGGCAGGAGGAGGGACCGGTGCTCGCCCTCAACGGCGACGAGCTGCTCGACGTCGACTTTCGCGCCCTCCTGTCCGAGCACGAGGCGAGCGGTGCTGCGGGGACGATCGTCGTCGCGCAGGTGCGCTCCCCGTTCGGCGTCGTCGAGGTCGAGGACAGCGGCACGATCACAGGCTTTCGCGAGGCGCCGCTGCTCGAGCACTGGGTCAACTCGGGCGTCTACGTCCTCGGCGAGGAGGCGCTCGCGCTGCTGCCGGAGAAGGGCGATCACGAGCAGTCGACGTTCCCAAAGCTCGCCGGCGAGCGGCGGCTGCACGCGCACCGTCACGAGGGCGTCTGGCTCACCGTGAACACGCCGAAGGATCTCCGGCGCGCGGCGGAGTTCCTCGAGGAGCATCCCGACTGGCGTCCGCAACGGCAGCTCGCGTGATGCTCGACTCTCCGAACTACGGCTCGCTCGACCGGTTCGCGTTCGAGCCGCGCCGGATCGAGAAGCCGTGGGGCTGGGAGCTGATCTGGGCGCATGCGGACGACTACGTCGGGAAGATCCTGTTCGTGAAGGAGGGCGAGTCGCTCTCGCTCCAGTTCCATCGCGAGAAGGACGAGAGCTGGTACGTGCAGAGCGGCCGCGCGCGGCTCGAGCTCGGCGAGGCCGGGCAGGAGGCGCTAGACGAGGAGGTCGTCACCTCCGGGGCGTGCTTCCGCTTCCGGCCCGGGACGGTGCACCGGCTCACCGCCCTCGAGGACACGACGATCCTCGAGGTCTCGACACCACACCTCGACGACGTCGTGCGGCTCGAGGACAGGTACGGACGCGAAGGCACCAGCGACGCGTGAGCGTAGGCTCGACGGAGCTCACCAAAGAGCGGAGGTGCCGGCTTTGCCGGCGCCGGGAGCGGAAATAGAGCGCGTCCTGCGCTGGGACGGTTGCGTCAACGTGCGCGACCTCGGCGGCCTGCCCCTCACCGGCGGCGGCGAGACCGCGTATCGCGTCGTCGTGCGCGCCGACTGGCTGCCCGGGCTGAGCGAGGCGGGCCGGCAGGCACTGGTCGACTACGGAGTCTCGCTCGTGGTCGATCTCCGGGCGGAGCGCGACCACGACGAGGACCCGCTGCCGCTGCCGGTTCAGCGCGAGCCGATGGACCCGCGTCCCATCCCGGCGGCGTGGGACTGGCCGTCGATGCGCGAGGCGTATCTCGCCCTGGCCGACCGCTACCGCGGTGAGCTGGCGCGGGCGCTGACGGCGCTCGGCTCGGCCGAGCCGCCCGTCGCCGTCCATTGCGCGGGCGGGCGCGACCGAACCGGGATCGCCTGCGGCATGGCGCAGTGGCTCGCCGGCGTCGAGCCCGATGCGATCGCCGCCGACCATGCGCTGAGCGACGAGAGCTGGGCGCCATTCAACTCGGCGTGGCTCGCACAGGCGCCGGACGAGGGCGAGCGCGAGCGGCGGCGGCGTGTGTCCAGGCCCGCAGGCCGCACGCTCGTCGACGTCCTCGGGGAGATCGAGGAGCGAGAGGGGATCCGGCGGCTTCTCCTCGCCGCGGGCGCGGACGGCGCCGCGCTAGACCGGCTCGTCTCGCGGCTTCGGGGCGAGGATTGACACAACTTTGTTAAGGTCGAGCCGATGGATGCGCTCCACGTCGGTCATGCGGCGGCCCGGACCGGCTGGTCCGCCCGGATGCTTCGGTATCTCGAGCAGGCCGGGCTCGTCGTCCCGTCCCGCACGCCCGCCGGGTACCGGCTCTACGGCCTGCGCGAGCTGAACCAGCTCCGCTCGCTCGCCCAGCTGCGGCGCCGCTTCGGCCTCGGGATCGGCGACATCGCCTTCGCGGCGCGACTGCGCCGCGAGCCCGAGCTGCGAGCGGCCCTCGACGGCTGGCTCGCCGACGTCGAGGACGCGTCCTGGGTCGAGTGGGAGCAACGCAAGCACGAGCGGCTGCTGACGGCCGCATAACCGAAAGGATTTCATGGCAGCGACGCAGCGGTACGACGTGAAGGATCTCGCCCTCGCCGAAGAGGGCAAGCGGCGGATCGAGTGGGCCGACCGGCAGATGCCGGTGCTCGCGGCGATCCGGGAGCGATTCGAGCGCGAGCAGCCGCTGGCCGGCCATCGCATCTCCGCTTGCCTCCACGTCACGACCGAGACGGCCAACCTGATGCGGACGCTGCAGGCGGGCGGCGCCGACGTCGTCCTGTGCGCTTCGAACCCGCTCTCGACGCAGGACGACGTCGCTGCGGCGCTCGTGGCTGAGTACGACGTGTCCGTCTTCGCGATCAAGGGCGAGGACAACGACACCTACTACGCCCACATCGAGGCGGCCGTCGACCACAAGCCCCACTTCACGATGGACGACGGCGCCGACGTGATCGGCGTTCTCCATTCGGCGCGGCGCGAGCAGCTCGGCGAGATCATCGCCGGCACCGAGGAGACGACGACCGGCGTGATCCGGCTCAAGGCGCTCGAAGCGGAGGGAAAGCTCGGCTTCCCGATCATCGCCGTGAACGAGGCGCAGACGAAGCACATGTTCGACAACCGCTACGGCACCGGCCAGTCGACGATGGACGGGATCATCCGCGCGACCAACGTCCTCATCGCGGGCAAGCGGTTCGTCGTCTGCGGCTATGGCTGGGTCGGGCGCGGCGTCGCTTCACGCGCGCGCGGCCTGGGCGCGCACGTGATCATCACGGAGGTTGATCCGATGAAGGCGCTCGAGGCGTCGATGGACGGGTTCGAGGTGCTTCCGCTCGAGCGGGCGGCGGAGGTCGGCGACGTCTTCTGCACCGCCACCGGCGACAAGCACGTGATCGCGCGAGCGCACATGGAGCGGATGAAGGACGGCGCGATCCTCGCCAACACCGGCCACTTCAACGTCGAGATCGAGATCCCGGCGCTGCGCGACATGGCGGCCGAGACGAAGCGGGCCCGTGAGTTCGTCGAGGAGTTCACGCTCGCCGACGGTCGGCGCCTCTACCTGGTGGCCGACGGCCGGCTCGTCAACCTCTCCGCCGCCGAGGGCCACCCGGCGCTCGTGATGGACATGTCCTTCGCGAACCAGGCGCTGGCGCTCGAGTACGCGACGCAGCACGCGAGCGAGCTCGATCGCAAGGTCTATCCGGTGCCGCCCGAGATCGACAACGAGATCGCCCGGCTCAAGCTCGAGACGATGGGCGTCGAGATCGACGAGCTCACGGAGGAGCAGGCGCACTACCTCGCCTCGTGGGACGAGGGCACCTGAGCCGGGAGCTCGCGCCCGAGCAGATCGTTCGGTTGGAGGAGGACGGCCCTGCGGTCGTCCTCCTCGACCAGCGCCGGCTCCCGGACGAGGTCGTCGACGTTCGGTGCGCCACCGCGGTGGAGGTGGCGGACGCGATCCGGGACATGGTCGTTCGCGGCGCGCCCGCAATCGGAATCGCGGCCGCCTACGGCCTGGCCCTCGCGGCGCTCCGGGGAGAAGACCTCGGGGAAGCCGAGCGAGTCCTCGCGAGCTCCCGGCCGACGGCGGTCAATCTCCCCTGGGCGCTCGCGCGGGTGCGGGAGGAGCCGACTCCCCAGCGGGCTCGCGCGCTCCACGAGGAAGAGGTCGTGCGCTGTCGGACGATGGCGGCGCACGCCGCAGAGCTCTTCCGGCCGGGCATCAGGGCGCTCACGCACTGCAACGCCGGCGGCCTCGCGACCGGCGGCTATGGCTCCGCGGTCGGCGCTCTGCGAGTAGCTGCCGAGCGTGGTCTCCTCGAGCGGGTCCTCGTCGACGAGACGAGGCCCCTTCTCCAGGGCGCGCGACTCACGGCCTGGGAGCTCGAGCAGGCGGAGATCCCGCACGCCGTCATCGCCGACTCGGCCGCAGGCTCGCTCATGGCGCGCGGCGAAATAGACCTCGTCCTCACCGGCGCCGACCGGATCGCCGCGAACGGGGATACCGCGAACAAGATCGGGACATACTCGCTTGCCGTGCTCGCCGCGCATCATGAGATCCCGTTCTACGTCGTCGCGCCCACGTCGACGCTCGACCGCCAGACGCCCGACGGCTCCCGCATCCCGATCGAGGAGCGCGATCCGGCCGAGCTGACGAGCCGCTTCCCCGCCCGCAACCCCGCCTTCGACGTGACGCCGGCCGCGCTGATCGCCGCGATCGTCACCGAGAACGGCGTCCACCGCGCGCCGTACGAGGAGTCGCTCGCGTGAAGTGCGTGATCCTCGCGGCGGGCTATGCGACCCGGCTGCGGCCCCTGACCGACGACGTGCCCAAGCACCTGCTGCCGGTCGGCGAGCGGCCGATGCTCGACTGGGTGCTCGACCGTGTGCGGGAAGTCCAGGGCGTGACCGGGGTGCACCTCGTCACGAACAGTCGCTTCGCGCGGGCTTTCGAGCGCTGGGGGGAGAGAAACGGCGTGATCGTCCACGACGACGGCACCACCTCGAACGACGACCGCCTCGGCGCGGTGGGCGATCTCCGGCTCGCGATCGAGAGGGCCGGGCTCGAGAGCGACGAGCTCGTCGTCCTCGCAGGGGACAACCTCTTCGACTTCTCGCTGAGCGCCTTCGTCGAGTGGTGGCGCGCCAAGCCGCAGCCGGCCAGTGCCGTGCCGCTCCACGACGTCGGCGACCTCGAGCTCGCGACGCAGTACGGGATCGCCGACACGGGCGCCGGCGACCGCATCGTGCGCTTCGTCGAGAAGCCGAGTGACCCGTCGTCGACGCTCGCGTCGACGCTCATCTACCTCCTCCCGCCCGAGCACGGCCGGCTCGTCTCGACCTACCTGGACGACGGCATGAGCCCCGATAACGCAGGGAGCTTCCTCGGCTGGCTCGCGGGCCGCGAGCCCGTCTACGGCTACCGCTTCGAAGGCACCTGGTACGACGTCGGGGACAAGACGCAGCTCCTGGAGGCGGACAACCGGCTCCGGCGACTCGCCGGGCTGCCGGAGCGCGAGTCGTACAGCCTCGACTGAGGCGGCACCGTTCAGGCACATCCGGCGCCGTAGCGTCGGACCATGCTCGACCTGCTCCTACCGCAGCGCTGCGTGGTCTGCGGTACCGGCGGGAGACAGCTCTGCGCCCGCTGCCGCGCGGAGCTGCCGCGGATCGAGCCGCCTCTTTGCGCGCGCTGCGGCGCTCCGACCGCATGGCCGGTGGAACGCTGCCGGGAGTGCGCGGGACGACGGCTTGGGTTCGCGAGCGCCCGTGCGGCAGTCGGTTACGACGCTGCGGCGCGCCGGCTCGTCCATGCCTGGAAGGAACGCGGTCTCCGCCGGCTCGCGGCCGAGGCAGCGCAGCTCGTCGCCGAGCGGCTCCCTGCACCCGACGCCGCTGCGCTGACGTTCGTCCCCGCCGACCGGGGGCGGCGTCTCGAGCGGGGCCACAACCCCGCTGAGCGGCTCGCGCTCGAGCTCGCCGCGCTCTGGGAGCTCCCGTGCCTGCCGTTGCTCGAGCGAACGCGTGGTGGGCGCCAGCGCGGCAGCTCCGCGGCTGAGCGCCGCACGGTGCGGGGCGCGTTCCGCGCGAGGAGCCAGGCACCTGGCCTGGTCGCGGTGATCGACGACGTGTACACGACCGGCGCCACCGCGGCGGCGGCCGCGAGCGCCCTGCGCGCGGCGGGTGCACGCCGGGTCGAGGCGGTCGCGTTCGCGCGCGCGCTTCGTCGTGGCTAGACCCGGATCCGGCTGACCTGCCCGAGTAGGGTTAGACCAACGCACAGGCAGCGACAGGGGAGGCGCCGATGCAGCTTCACGTCAAGGGCAGGAACCTCGAGGTGAACGACTCCATCCGGAGCTACGTCGAGCGGAAGCTCCAGAAGCTCGACCGCCGCGTCCACGACCTGACGGAGGTCGAGATCGAGCTGGCGGTGGAGAAGAACCCGTCGATCGCCGAGTCCCAGGTCGCCGAGGCGACCGTCCACCTCAAGGGCCGCACATTGCGCGCGCGCGAGACCGCCCGCGACATGAAGGCGGCGATCGACGAGCTCTCCGACAAGCTCGTGCGCCAGGTGAGGGATCTCCACGACAAGCGCGTCGATGGCCGCAGGCATTTCGAGGAGCCGGCGACCGCGGATCCCGTGGAGACGGAGATCACCGAGAGCTAGTGACGGAGCACTGAGTGGGGCTCTACCGGCCGGCGACGTCCATCTGGGCTGGCCGGGCGCGTCCGCAGCGGGCCGCTCGCCTGGGATGCGGTCGTCAATGTGAAGGCGCCCCCAACTACTGCGCCGGGGCGACTCGTATCGACGGCGACCTCTGGGAGGTCGAGGCGACCGCCTTGTAGGTCGCTACCCTTGAGCCGTGGAGATCGGCAACCTCGAGAAGGTTCTCCGCGTCGGCGAGGGCCGCCGCCTCAAGCGGCTCCAGGAGCAGGCCGCGTACATCACGTCGCTCGAGCCCGACTTCGAGCAGCTGTCCGCCGCCGACCTCCAGGGCAAGACGGCGGAGTTCCGACAGAGGCTCGACAACGGCGAGACGCTCGACGAGCTCGTCTTCGAGGCGTTCGCCGCCGTGCGCGAGGCCCGCAAGCGCGCCTCGGACCAGCGGATGTTCGACGTGCAGCTGATGGGGGGGATCGTCCTCCACGAGGGCGACATCGCCGAGATGAAGACCGGCGAGGGCAAGACCTTCGTCGCGAGCCTCGCTCTCTACCTCAACGCCCTCGCCGGCCGCGGCGCGCACCTCGTCACGGTCAACGACTACCTCGCCCAGCGCGATGCCGAGTGGAACCGGCCCGTCTTCGACTCGCTCGGAATGACCGTCTCCTTCATCGAGACGATGATGCCGTTCGACCAGCGCAAGGCCGCCTACGACGCGGACGTCACGTACGGGACGAACTCGGAGTTCGGCTTCGACTACCTGCGCGACAACATGGCGGTGTCGCTCGACGGTGTCGTCCAGCGCGGCCATCCGTTCGGGATCGTGGACGAGGTCGACTCGATCCTCATCGACGAGGCCCGGACACCGCTCATCATCTCCGGTGAACCGGAGACCGCTGCGGAGATCTACAACGACTTCGCGCGCGTCGCGCGGCAGCTGATCCCGTTCCGCTCCTCGCCCGGCGACCCGAAGGGAGCGGCTCAGGACGCGGGCGCCGACTTCGAGTTCGACGAGAAGTTCAAGACGGTCGGCGTGACGCCGCAGGGCGTGGAGAAGGTCGAGCGCGCCCTCCGGATCGACAATCTCTATGCGCCGGAGAACACGCAGCTCGTCAATCACCTCTACCAGGCGCTCAAGGCCGAGTCGCTCTACCACCTCGACGTCGACTACGTGATCCAGGACGGCGAGGTGAAGATCGTCGACGAGTTCACCGGCCGGATCATGGAGGGGCGCCGCTGGAGTGAGGGCCTCCACCAGGCGGTCGAGGCGAAGGAGGGCGTCAAGATCCAGGAGGAGCACCTGACGCTCGCCACGATCACGCTCCAGAACTACTTCCGCCTCTACGAGAAGCTCGCCGGCATGACCGGTACGGCGAAGACCGAGGAGAAGGAGTTCGTCGAGATCTACGACCTTGACGTCGTGGAGATCCCGACCAACGTCGCCGTGGCCCGCGCCGACGAGAACGACCTCGTCTTCAAGACGAAGGAGGGGAAGTTCGCCGCCGTCGTGCGCGACATCGAGGAGCGGGCCCACGACGGCCAGCCCGTTCTGGTGGGCACGATCGCCGTCGAGACGTCCGAGTACCTCTCCCAGCTCCTGACGCGCAAGGGGATCACGCACAACGTCCTGAACGCGAAGGAGCACGCCCGCGAGGCCGAGATCATCAAGGACGCGGGCCAGCGGAGCGCGGTCACGATCGCCACCAACATGGCGGGCCGCGGCGTCGACATCCAGCTCGGCGAGGGCGTGCGCGAGCTCGGCGGCCTCTACGTTCTCGGCACCGAGCGCCACGAGTCACGCCGGATCGACAACCAGCTCCGCGGCCGCTCGGGCCGCCAGGGCGACCCCGGCGAGACGCGCTTCTACCTCTCGGGCGAGGACGACCTCGTCCGTCTCTTCGCCGGCGACCGGATCAAGGGCGTCATGGATCGCTTCAAGATCCCGGAGGACCAGCCCATGGAGGCGAAGATCCTCTCCCGGCAGATCGAGGGCGCGCAGAAGAAGGTCGAGGAGCAGAACTTCGTCATGCGGAAGAACGTCCTCAAGTACGACGACGTCCTGAACAAGCACCGCGACCGGATCTACAGGCAGCGGCGGCAGGTGCTGGACGGCGAGGACCTGTCCGAGCAGATCAAGCTCTGGATCGAGGAGGTCGTCGAGGACACGGTCAACCTCTTCACGGAGGACGAGTACGCCGAGGAGTGGGACCTCGAGGCGCTCACTCAGGCGCTGGCCCAGCTCTACCAGACCGAGATCACGGCGAGGGAGCTACGCGAGGACCTCGGCCAGATCTCCCGCGACGCGCTGATCGAGGAGTTCCAGGCCGACGCACGCGACGAGTACGAGGCGAAGGAAGAGGAGTTCGGTGGGGAGCTGATGCGCGAGCTCGAGCGCTACATCATCCTCCAGGTCGTCGACGTGCGCTGGCGCGAGCACCTCGAGAACATGGAGGTGCTGCGCGAGGGCGTCCACCTGCGCCAGATGGCGCAGAAGGATCCGCTCGTCGAGTACACCGCCGAGGGCGAGCGGATGTTCACCGAGCTCGGCCGCATCATCCGCAGCGAGGTCGTGCTTCACCTGTTCCATGCGGAGCTCGCGCCGGAGGATGCGCAGCAACAGCTGCAGCAGACGCAGACGTCGAACGGGAACATCCACTACGAGCACGAGACGTCGGCCGGCGCCGACGCGATCGCTGCAGCCGGCGGGGGAGAGGCGGTCGCCGCGGGCGTCCCGTCAGCCGCGGGCATCGTGACCCAGACCGTGAAGGCGAGCGAGCACGAGAAGCTCGGCCGCAACGACCCGTGCTGGTGCGGCAGCGGCAAGAAGTTCAAGAAGTGCCACGGCGCCTAGCGCGGTCAGCCGACGAGGCGGCCGCAGAGCTCGCACATGATCGCGTACTTCTTGACGCCCGAGGGAGTCACGGCGATCTGACGCCGCGCGGGCCGGTGGCTGCATAGGGTCACCTGCGGCGAGAGGCGCCGCAGCGGAGGCAGATCCGGAAGGTGGCGGACGGCACCACCGAGGGCAGGACAACCGGCCTCGTGCTCACGCCAGACGTCGTTCACCGGCTGGCTCGTGATCGCGACCCAACCGCACGCTTCGCAGGCGACCTTGATCACGCGTCCAGGGTACGCATGGATCCGGCTTCCGGGATCGGTCAGCTCGCGGCTTGCAGCGCGGTCACGACGATGCCGAGCACGAAGGCGCAGACCCAGAGCAGGTACCTCAGCGAGGGAAAAGGCGGCGCCTCGGCGTCGGGTTCCATCAGGTGACGACTCACACCTAGATCTTCGGCAGGTTCCCGGCGCCGGCGCATCACCCGACCTGGGTGACAATCCGTAGGATGACCAGCGCCATGGCGGCCGACGAGACCCAGATCCCGCTCGACGAACAGCTCGGGGAGATCGGGGCCCAGCTCGACTGGGTCCGTGGTTACCTTTGACCCCGCCGCGCTGAAGGCCCGCCTCGACGAGCTCGAGCAGGAGCTCGCGCAACCCGACTTCTGGAGTGACCAGCAGCGCGCAGCGCGTCTCTCCGCCGAGCACCAACGGACGCAGGAGAAGCTCCAGCGCTACGCCGAGCTCGCCTCCAACGTCGAGTTCCTGCGGGAGGGCGCCGGCACGTTCCCGGACGAGGAGCTCGAGCCGGTGCTGCGGGACGTGCGCGCCGAGCTCGCGCGCCTGCAGGAGGACGCGCTCTTCTCCGGCGAGTACGACGCGGGCGACGCCGTCGTCACGATCCAGGCCGACGCGGGTGGCACCGACGCACAGGACTGGTCCGAGATCCTGCTGCGCATGTACCTCCGCTGGGCCGAGCAGCGCGACCTCAAGACCGAGGTGATCGAGTCGAGCCCGGGGGAGGAGTACGGCCTCAAGTCGGCGACCTTCACCGTCCGCGGCGAGAACGCGTACGGGATCCTCAAGGCCGAGCGCGGCAAGCACCGCCTCGTGCGCCTCAGCCCGTTCGACCAGGCGCACCGCCGCCATACGAGCTTCGCGCAGGTGATCGTCGCGCCGCTGCTCGAGGAGTCTGGGGACATCGAGATCGCCGACGACGACATCCGCATCGACACGTACCGCTCCTCGGGCGCCGGCGGCCAGCACGTGAACAAGACCGACTCGGCCGTCCGGATCACGCACATGCCGAGCGGCATCGTCGTCGCCGTCCAGAACGAGCGCAGCCAGTCGGCGAACAAGGACACCGCCCTCAAGATCCTCCGCTCGCGGCTGGCCGAGAAAGCCGAGGAGGAGCGCGAGGAGGAGCTCGCCCGCGAGCGCGGCGGCGTGTCGATGGGCTTCGGCGGCAACGCGATCCGCAGCTACGTTCTCCACCCGTACCAGCTCGTCAAGGACCACCGCACCGAGCACGAGGTCGGCAACACGCAGGGCGTTCTCGACGGCGATCTGGACGGTTTCATCCGCGCATATCTGCTGCAAACTGCAGGACAGGCCACGTAGGTCGCCGAAAGCTGCGCTAGAGTGAAGGCCGCTTCGCCCCCGCACTCCACCGGCGCCGGGCATTCCGCCCGCCCAACTCGTAACCGGTAGACGTGACTGACGTACAGATAGAGCAACCAGCTTCCGCCGTGGCACAGCCTTCGGCCAACGGGCAAGCCAGGCCGGTCGAGCAGCAGGTCAAGCCGGCTACCGGGTCGATGATCCTGTTCGAGAACGTGACGAAGGTCTACGAGCCGGACGTCACGGCGCTCGACTCCGTCAACTTCGCGATCGACAAGGGCGAGTTCGTCTTCATCGTCGGCGCCTCCGGCTCGGGCAAGACGACGCTCGTGCGGCTCCTCCTCAAGGAGCTCGAGCCGACCGACGGACGGATCGTCATGGGCGGTCGCGACCTCGGCCGGCTCGGACGCTCGAAGGTCCCGCGGCTGCGCCGCAACATCGGCTGCGTCTTCCAGGACTTCAAGCTCCTGCCGAGCCGGACGGCCGCCGAGAACGTCGCCTACGCGCTCAAGGTGCAGGGCGAGAGCCGCGCCTCGATCCGGCGCAAGGTGCCCGAGGTGATGACGCTGGTCGGGCTCGCGAACAAGATGAACTCGCTCCCGGACGAGCTCTCCGGCGGCGAGCAGCAGCGCGTCTCGATCGCGCGCGCCGTCGTCAATCACCCGCCGCTCCTCGTCTGCGACGAGCCGACGGGGAACCTCGACCCCGACACGAGCGTCGGGATCATGCAGCTCCTCTACCGCATCAACCGCGCCGGCACGACGATCCTGATGGTCACCCACGACCGCGAGATGGTCGACAAGATGCGCAAGCGCGTGATCGCGCTCGAGGGCGGGAAGCTCGCCCGTGACGAGCGGCGCGGGGGTTACACCTCCGAATGAGCCAGGTTCGCTTGCTCTTCTCCGAGGCGTGGTCCTCGATCCGGATGAACCTTTCGACGACGTTCGCCGCGACGATGACCGTCCTGATCGGGATGTGCCTGCTAGGGCTGTTCCTTGCCCTCGGCACCTGGGTCCTCTCCTGGAGCAACCACGTCCAGAAGGAGCTCCAGGTCCACGTCTACTTCCAGACCGATGCGACGCCGCAGCAGGAGGCGGCCGTGGCCGCCAGGCTCCGCAACGACCCCCACGTGAAGCACCTGGACTTCGTGTCGAAGGCCGAGGCCCTGGCGCAGATGAGGAGGAACTTCAAGGCCCTCACGTCGGGGGTCGTCCTCCCGAGCAATCCGCTGCCGGACTCGTACACCGTCACGCCGCTGAAGGCCGAGTACACGCCCCTGATCGGCAAGAAGGTGAAGTCGGCCGGCTGGCCCGCGGTTGCCAATGTGAGGTGGGGGAGCGAGACGGCGAAACGCGTCCTCACGATCGCGAAGGTCATCTCGCTCGTCTTCCTGATCGCCGTCATCCTGCTGGTGGTCGCCTCGACGCTCCTGATCGCGAACACGATCCGGCTCTCGATCTTCGCGCGACGACGCGAGATCGAGGTGATGAAGCTCGTCGGCGCGACGAACTGGTTCATCCGTGGGCCGTTCATGCTGGAGGGGCTCGTCTGCGGCCTGGTGGGCTCGCTGCTCGCGGTGATCCTGCTCGTGCTCGGGAAGACGGTTGCGCTGCCGTCGATCCTGCCGCACATCGGCGGCGGTGAAGGCTCCGACGTGCACTCGCTGTCCTTCACGTTCAACGCACTCGCGCTGCTCGCGGCAGGCCTGCTCCTCGGCGCGATGGGCTCCGGCCTGACCCTCCGCCGCTTCCTGCAGGTCTAGGTAGGAGGTCTCCCAAATGGCGCGGGGGCGGCAGAAGCGCCCCAGTCGGAGCGAGCGGCATCGGCGGCGGCATGCACCCGCGCGGCGGCCCGTCTCCGAGCTGACCGTCCGGCTGCCCGAGCGGCGCGTCGAGCCGGAGACGGTGATCGCGCACCTCGGGCCGACCAACTCCGGCAAGACCCACGACGCGCTCCGCTTCCTGATCGAACACGGCCGCGGGGTCTATGCGGCGCCGCTGCGGATGCTGGCGCAGGAGGCGCACCGGCGGCTCTCCGCCGAGCTCGGTGAGGAGGGCGTCGGCCTCGTGACGGGCGAGGAGCGGGTCAATCCCGGCGCGCCGATCGTCTGCTGCACCGCGGAGATGGCGCCGGCGAGCGGCGAGACGCTCGTGCTCGACGAGGTGCAGTGGGCCGAGGACGAGGAGCGCGGCTCGGCTTGGACGCGGCTCCTGCTCGGCGGCGAGTACCGGCACATCCTCCTGCTCGGCGCGGTCGAAGCGCTGCCGCTCGTGCGGCACGCGTTCCCGCAGGTCGAGCTCCGCTTCTTCGAGCGGAAGGCGCCGCTCGACTGGGCCGGCCGCCGCGGCATCAACGGCCTCGGTCCGGGGACGGTCGTCGTCGCGTTCAGCCGCCGCGCGGTGATCGGGCTCGCGGGCGAGCTGAACCAGCTCCATCCGGGACGCGTGGCCTGCCTGTACGGCGCGATGCCGCTCGCGTCGCGGCGGGAGGAGATCGACCGCTTCGTGGACGGCCGCGCGGCGGTATGCGCGGCCACCGACGTGCTCGGTCACGGCGTCAACCTCCCCTGCGAGACGCTGCTCTTCGCCGAGACGACGAAGTTCGACGGGCGCGAGCGGCGCGACCTCGAGCCGTGGGAGATCGCGCAGATCGCCGGCCGCGCGGGCCGCTTCGGCTTCCACGAGCGCGGCCACGTCGGCGTGCTCACCGGCGTGCCGTGGGCAGATCCCGATCCGGAGCTCGTCCGCGCCGCCCTCGTGCCGCACGTGCCGATCGAAGACGGGCACCTTGGCTACCGCGTCGTGGACAGCGGCCGCCTGCGCCCGCAGCTCTCGGATCTCAACGTGACGCGCGTCGACGAGCTCGAGCCGGCGCTGCACGCGTGGCGGCATGCGGCCCTGCGCTACTGGAGCGTCGACGGCTGGCTCGAAGTCGAGTCGATCCAGCCGCTCCTCGCGCGGCTCGATGCGGTACGCGACGCGCTTCACCACGCGCGCCGGACGCTCCAGCTCGCCGACGTCTGGAAGCTCGTGCAGGCACCGGTGGACGAGGACAACGCGCCGCTGCTGGGCACGCTCGCCGCCGCGCTCGCCGGCGACAAGCCGCAGCAGACCGTCCTCGGCTGGATCCTCGACCCGCGCCGCCTCGACGCGGCCGGGCTGGAGGAGGCGGAGCAGGCCGCGCGCGAAGCGTCGATCCTCCGCTGGTTCGCGCTGCAGTACCCCGGCGTCGCCGGTGTCACGATCGAGCGAGCAGCCGCGCTCGAGGAAGCCGCGGCCGCGCGGGTCGTGCGTGAGCTGCGCGCAGAGATCGAGGATCCGACGATCGGCCGCTGCCGCGTCTGCGGCGCAAGGACGGCACCGTGGGCGACGCTCTGCGACCGGTGCTTCATGGCGCGCGGCTATCGCGCCGGTCGTCGCTAGCGGCGTCCTTCCACGCCTGTCGGAGCTGCTGCCGGTAGAAGACGAAGAGGATCAGCGCGACGAGGAGCAGCACGGCCTCGTCGAACGGCCCCGGAATCGGCGCCAGGCCGAGCGCCGCCAGCCAGCGGATCGGCCGGGGGATCCCGCCGTGGCCGATCACGATCCGCACCGCCCGGGCCGTCCGCTTGACGAACCGCGTCACGACGGACGCAACATCAGCTGCGTGGCGCGGAAGAGCGCCATCGCCCGGCCGTCGGGGCCGGACACGGTCGCGTCCCAGAGCTGTGTCGTCCGGCCGCCGTGGACGAGCCTCGCCTCGGCTTCGATCATGGCTCCCGGCTGCGCGGTGCGCAGGAAGTTCGTCTTCAGCTCGACAGTCGTGAATCCGGTCGCGCCCTCGGGCAGGTTGAGGATGCAGCCGTAGCCGCACGCCGAGTCGGCGAACCCGACGACCGTGCCCGCGTGGAGATAGCGGTTCGGCGCCATGTGCTTCTCCTCGAGGTCGAGCCGAGCCCGGACGTAGCCGTCCCCGGCCTCCCGGAAGTCGATTCCGAGCAGGCCGGGGAAGCCTACTGAGCCCATCTCCTGCAGCTGCGCGAGCGTGAGCTCCACGGTCGCGACCCTACACGGGCCGCCTCAGACGATCGCTCTGGCGACTTTCGCGACGTCCTGGACGACCTTCGCCTTCAGCGCCGTGTTCGCGAGCTTCTTGATCGTCTTCGCGCGATGCTCGGCCGGCCGCGGCGGCTCGGTCTTCGTCATTGCCGCCATCCCGATCTCCATGACGCCGATCGCGAGGTGCGGCAGCCAGTGCTTCTTGCCGCGCTGGCGTGCGCCGGTGAGCTGGGGGACGAGTGCCAGCGTCGCTCCGCCGACCGCGTCGAGGGCGAGGTGCGCCTTCATCGGCACGACGTTCTTCACGCTCAGCTCGTAGTCGGTGATGTTCGAGTAGAGCGCCTCGACGCCGCCGACGGCGCGCGCCGTGATCCCTTCGGGGCTCGTGCGCCCGAGTCGCAGGAGCGTGGGGGCGAGGACGAGTGCCGGCCCGACGACATGGTCGAGCGCGCCGTGAACGCTCGTCGGAATGAACCGCATCTTCATCGTGACCTCCGTTTCTTGGCTCGGGAATGGGGTTGCCGCCGGAGCCCGTCCCTACACTTGCCCGGCGATGGCCAAGCAATCAGGCGAAAAGCTGATCGTCGACAACCGCCGCGCGCGGCACGACTACCACCTCTCGGACCGCGTGGAGGCCGGCGTCGTGCTCACGGGGACAGAGGTGAAGTCGCTGCGCGGCGGCGAGGCGACCCTGCGGCAGGCGTACGCGGAGGTGCGCGACGGCGAGGCGTGGCTCGTCGGCCTCCATGTGCCCGAGTACACCGAGGGAAACCGCGCGAACCACGACCCGGACCGGCCGCGCAAGCTCCTCCTGCACCGGAAGGAGATCGAGCGGCTGGCCTCGTCCGTCGCCGAGAAGGGCTTCACGGTCGTGCCGACGCGCCTCTATTTCCGGGACGGCCGCGTCAAGGTCGAGCTCGCGCTCGCCCGCGGCAAGGAGCTGCGCGACAAGCGCCGCGACATCGCGGCCCGCGACGCGCGACGCCAGATCGAGCGCGAGCTGAAGAGCCTGCGGCGCTAGCGGGAGTCGAGCCGGATCTCCCACGGCTCGATACTCTCGAGGACGAGGTGCGACTCGTACCACGGGTCGCGCGACCAGATTGCACGGAGCTCGCCCTCGGACTCCGCCTCCATCGCATGCGCGACGCGTCCGCCCGGTAGCGGTCCCCCGAGGACGAGGTAGCCGTCCTCCACGAGCGAGTCCATGTAGGCGGCGTGTTCCTCCCAGCCGCTCTGCTCCTCGAGCGGCTGCGCCGAATCAAACTCCGGCCCGGCTTGGCACAGGATGACGTGGAACATGGGCACGGCTACCATTCGTAGACAAACATACGGGGGCGACCTGGTTTCGACGTGGTCGATCCATCCGGATGAGCTGCAAGCCGAGGTCGCCGGTTGGCCTCGTAAATCCACCGGCAAAACGCAAGTGCGAAGAACGATCTCGCACTCGCTGCCTAGGGAGACCTAGTCGGCGACGCCGCCCCGGGACTGCCCGTGGCTCGGAGGCGGCGCCAACGAACGGGCTCGGCGCGGAGGGAGAGCGGATCGCCCAAAGCGCGACACTCAAAGGATCGGCTAGCGCGTCGGTAGGGCGGCTGCACCCCGGCCGGCGGGCGAATCGAAAGGGCAGCCTACGCTTGTAGACGCTCAGCCGGTGCGGCTGCGGACGCGGGTTCGATTCCCGCCGCCTCCACTAACTCCACATGCGTCCACCCGGCGTATGTGGGGCTCACGCCGCCCCTAGGTAAGCGACCCGCCGCAGTATGTGCGACGGCGAGCGAGAGGGAGATGGCGGCGTGCGGATCGAGGACTACGGCCTGATCGGTGATCTCCAAGCGGCGGCGCTCGTTGGCCGCAACGGATCCGTGGACTGGCTGTGCCTCCCGCGGTTCGAC
>JBKPLL010000040.1:0-38065 GCA_046731605.1 Actinomycetota bacterium
CGACAAGCTCGGCATGAGCGACCGCGTCGAGCTCACGCGCTACGCGATCCGCCGCGGGCTCATCCAGCCGTAACGGTGTCCGCCGGCCGCGCTCACCCCGGCGACGCTCCTCGCCGGTCCTGCCGCCTGAGTTTTCAAGGCTGAATCAGACCGCGTCGAATCGCGTAGCGTGTGAGCTCGACGCGGTCGCTCATGCCGAGCTTGTCGAGGATGTTCTGGCGGTGGCGCTCGACGGTCTTGACGCTGATCACGAGCTCCTGGGCGATCTCCTTCGATGTGTGCGCCTCGGCGATCAGCTTCAGCACCTGCAGCTCGCGCGGAGTCAGGACGTCGAACTGGTCGTCGCCGCGGCCGCGCTCGACGAAGTCCTTGACGAGCGTCGAGACCGCCGACGGGTAGAGGAAGGACTGGCCGCGCATCGTGCGCCGCACTGCCTCGACGATGTCCTGGTCGGCATCCGACTTGAGCACGTAGCCGGAGGCGCCCGCCTTGAGCGACTCGAACAGGAACTGCTCGCTGTCGTACATCGAGAGCATCAGCAGCTTGAGCTCGGGCTTGCGCTTGTGCAGCTCGTCCGCCGCCTGGATGCCGGTCGTCTTGGGCATCGAGACGTCGAGGATCGCGAGATGGACATCCTCGCTCAGCGCCTTCTTCACTGCCTCGGCGCCGTCGTCGGCCTCTGCGACGACCTCCATGTCGGGCTGGGTGTCGATGATCTTCTTCAGGCCCGAGCGGACGATCGGGTGGTCGTCGGCGACGAGGATGCGGGTCACGAGCGGGATCGGCATCACGCTTCTCCTGCCGGCACTTCGAGCCTCACCTCGACTCCTCCCTCGCGGCCTCGCTTGACCGCGAGCGCACCGCCGACCAGCAGCGCGCGCTCGCGCATCCCGCGCAGGCCGCCGTGGCCGTTGAGCGCGAACGGATCGGGCGTGGGGATTCCCCGCCCGTCGTCGATTACGCGCAGGACGACGCTGTCGGGGCCGGGCTGGAGCGCCATCTCGACCCGAGACGCATCGGCGTGCCGCGCGACGTTCGTCAGGCTCTCCTGCGCCACTCGGTAGACGGCCAGCTCGGAGTCGTCCGACAGCCGCGGCAGGTCTGTCGCGAAGCGCCGCTCCACCCGAATCCCGCTCGAGTCGGCGAACTTGCGCGAGAGCTCGGTCAGCGCGCTCACCAGTCCGAGCTGCTCGAGCATCTCCGGACGGAGCTCGCGCGCGATCCGCCGCACCTCCTCGAGCGCCTGCCGCACCGCCTCCTTCGTCTCGTCGTCCTCGAGCCGGAGCAGCACTCCGGTCAGGACCTGCCCGACCTCGTCGTGCAGACCGCTGGCGATGCGCCGCCGCTCGGCCTCCTGGGCGCGCAACGCACGCTGGCCGCTCTCGCGGCGCTCGGTTTCGAGTCGCTCCAGCATCTCGTTGAAGCCGCGGGTTAGCTCGGCCACCTCGACGCCGCCCTGTTCGGGAATCCGCTGACCCGGCTGGAGAAGATCGATCCTCCGCATCCGCTCGACCAGATGATGGACCGGCTGCAGCGTGTGACGAAGCAGAAGGAGGTTGGCCGCGAGCATCACGGCGAGCGCCACCGCGAGGACGACGGCCTCGACGATCGCGATCGGCTCGTGGATCGTGACCGGCGTCAACGCGAGCAGGAGCGTCGCGATGACGAGCAGCGTGGCGTTGATCGCGAAGACCCGCCAGAGCAGCGGTAGGCGTGAGAGGCGCATCGGTATCCGGATCGAAGCCGAGCGTAACTAGTGCGCAGCCGCGTCGGCTGCCAGTGCGAGCCTGTGTTCCGTGCGCTTGCGTGTGGTCGGCGGGGCCACGACCACCGGGATCGGCGTTGCCGCCTCCAGCTCGCGCGCAAGCGTGGAGCGCAGCTTGCGGTTGCCGAATCCCGCCGGCCGCGAGCCGATCACGACGAGGTCGGCTCCCTCCTCGGCTGCAACCTGGGCCAGAGCCTCGGCCCGGTTGCCGAGCATGATGCGCTTCTCGGCTCCGTCGCCCAGCTCCCGGGCAATCTCGTCGAGAGCTTGCTCCGCCCCTGCCTGTCGCTGCCGGGCGGTCAGGCTCTCATGGGTGCCCGGCGGCACCCCGTCGACCACGTGCACGAGCACGAGCCGTAGCCCCAGGCGCGTCCCGAGCGCGCCCGCGAGCTCGGCGGCACTCCGGCCGTCGGGGGTCTCTGTCACCCCGCAGACAACAGTTCCTCTGGTCATCGTTCCTCCTGATTCGTAAGAGCTCACGGCTCACAGCCTTGCCGCTGCGAGCTCCCGGCGCGATGGGGCGCTGCCCCCATTTGCAGGCGGCGGATTCGCCAATCGCGGGCGGTGCGTGGGCATGGTGCGTCGACCCCTTCCGAATCGGGTGCCGAGCCCATGGCCGTGGGGCGGCGGAACCGGAACCATGGGACTCGGCGGAACGGACTCACGGCTGTCTCACACCTCAGGGAAACCGGGCAGCGAGCATCCGGTCCGCCGGCAGAAAGAAGGCCGGGGCGCACTACCCCCCGTGCGCCCCGGCCGCTCGAGAGCCCGATGGGGGACGAGGAGGCCCAAGTGAAACGCCCTGCCCGGCGTAATCCCTTCAAAGCTCTGTTCGGCTCGACGAGGCGCGAGCAGTACGTCGAGCGCTACGTGCTACGCGAGCACGCGAAGGGGCGGCCGTTCGCCGAGATCCTCGAGGATCCGTATGTTCGCGCCTGGTCCACTCCGCGGGAGCGCGCGAGGCTGCTCGAGCGGCCGGAGGTGATCGCGGCGATCGGGGAGCACGCGGTCGCCGACCTGAAGGCCGCAGTCGCGCGCGTCGGCGCGTAGCGAGCCTGTGTTCGAGTCGCTCGTCGAGGTGGTGACCGCGTCGGGATGGGTGTACCACTCATCCTCGGCGTGGCGGCGCTCGTCGCGGTGTTCCCCCTCGTTCCCAGCGAGGCGACGGTGATCGCGGCGGGGGCGCGGCGCTGGCAGGGACCGGTGACCTCGTCCCGCCGTTCGTGGTGATCGCTGGCGCGGCCGGCGCGGTACTGGGCGGCCCTCGGGCTCGCACTGGTGCTCACGTTTCTCCTCGAGGGCGCCCGTCGCGGGATCCGCCGCTACCGGCCCTCCAGCGCAGGCTGAAGCAGGCGCCGCTCGGCCTTGCGCCGCTGCATCCGCTCGGGATCGGCCATCGGGACGGCGGCGAGCAGCGCCCGGGTGTAATCGGTCTGCGGGCGCGTGTACACGAGCTCGGCCGGCCCCTGCTCCACGATGCGGCCTTCGTGCATGACGGCGATCGTGTCGCTCATCGCGCGGACGACCGCCAGGTCGTGGGCGATGAACAGGTACGCCACGCCGAGGTCTTGCTGCAGGTCCTTGAGCAGGTTGAGGATCTGCGCCTGGATCGAGACGTCGAGCGCGGAGACGGGCTCGTCGCAGACGACGAGCTTCGGGTTGAGTGCGAGCGCCCGCGCGATACCGATCCGCTGCCGCTGCCCGCCGGAGAACTCGTGCGGGTAGCGGTTGGTGTAGGACGCCTCGAGCCCGACGAGCTCGAGCAGCCGGGCGACGGAAGCGCGGCGCGTCCGCCGCGTTCCGATGCCGTGCGTCCGGAGCGGCTCGGCGAGGATGCGGCCAACCGTCATGCGCGGGTTGAGCGATGCGTAGGGGTCCTGGAAGACGATCTGCATCTCGCGGCGCATCTGGCGGAGCTCCTCGGCTCGCAGCCGAGTCAGCTCGCGCCCCAGGAAGCGCACGGAGCCGGCGGTCGGACGAAGCAGCTGGAGCGCGGCGTACGCGGTTGTCGACTTGCCGGATCCCGACTCGCCCACGAGCCCGAGCGTCTGCCCTTCCTCGATCTCGAAGCTGACCCCGTCCACGGCCTTGACGTGCCCTACGGTGCGGTCGAACAGGAAGCCGCGGCGAATGGGGAAGTGGACCTTGAGGTCGCTGACTGCGAGGAGTGGCGGCGTCATAGGCGGGCCAGGTGCCTTTCGCTCGCCGGATGCGCGCTGCGGACCCAGTGGCCGGGCCGGAGCTCCCGCAACCCGGGCCCCTCGAGCGTGCAGCAGTCACCGAGCTCGGCGTACGGACACCGGGACGCGAAGCGGCAGGCGGCGGGTGGGTCGATCAAATCCGGGGGCCGTCCGGGTATCGCGGCCAGGCGGCCCTGGCGGGCTTCCGAGTCGTCCAGGTCCGGCAGCGCCGCGAGGAGTGCCTCGGTGTAGGGGTGCTCGGGACGTCTGAACAGCTCCTCTGCGGGAGCCTGCTCGACGATCTGGCCCGCATACATGACTGCGACGTCGTGCGCGGACTCGGCGACGACGCCCATGTTGTGGGTGATCAGCAGCAACGCCATCTGGCGCTCGCGGCGCAGGTCGTCGAGCAGGTCGAGCACCTGCGCCTGGACGGTGACGTCGAGCGCGGTCGTCGGCTCGTCGGCGATGAGCAGTCGCGGACCGCAGGCGATCGCCATGGCAATGCCGACCCGCTGGCGCATGCCGCCCGAGAAGCGGTGGGGATAGTCGTCGAGCCGCTCGTGGGCGCGCGGGATGCCGACCTCGACGAGCAGCTCACCGGCTCGCCGGCGCGCCGCGCGGCGGTCGAGCCCGAGGTGGCGCTGGAGGACCTCGACGATCTGCGTGCCGATGGTCAGGGTCGGATTGAGCGCGGTCATCGGGTCCTGGAAGACCATCCCGATCTCGCGTCCACGGACGTCCTCGAGCTCCCGCTCGGACAGCTGCGTCAGGTCGCGGCCGTCGAAGCGGACGGAGCCGGACACGACTCGCGCGGGCGGCGTGGGGAGGAGGCGCATGATCGAGAGCGCCGTGACGGACTTGCCGCAGCCGGACTCGCCGACCAGGCCCAGGGTGCTTCCCGCCTCGATGGCGAGGCTGACGCCGTCGACGGCGCGCACGACCCCCTCACGCGTGAAGAAGTGGGTCTTCAGGTCCGAGACTTCGAGCAGGGCCATCGTCAGGTCTCCTTCGTGCGCGGGTCTAGGGCGTCGCGGAGCCCGTCGGCGATGAAGTTCGCGCAGAGGACGAGGGTGGCGATGCAGAGGCTCGGGATGACGATGATGTGCGGATGGGCGCGATAGGAGTCGCGCCCGTCCTGCGCCATCGAGCCCCACGACGCGTCCGGCGGGCTGATCCCGAGACCGAGGAAGGAGAGGAACGCCTCGCCGAGGATCACGCCGGGCAGCTCGAGGAAGATGGTGATCACGAGCACGCCGAGCGTGTTCGGGAGCAGGTGGCTGCCGAGGACCCCGTACCAGCGGACGCCCACGGCCTTCGCGGCGCGCACGTAGTCGTTCTCCTTCAGGGTGATGATCTGCCCGCGGACGACGCGGGCGGTGATGAACCAGCTGGCGATCGAGAGGGCGACCACCATCGTCCAGAAGTTGACGGTGCCGATGATGGCGAGCGCGAGGATCGCGAAGGGCAGGTACGGGAGGCCGTAGAGGGCGTCGAGGAAGCGCATGAGGGCATTGTCGAGCTTGCCGCCGACGAAGCCCGAGATCGCGCCGTAGACGACTCCGATCCCGAGGATGGCGAGGGTGGCGGCGAAGCCGATCCCGATCGAGATCCGGCCGCCGAGCGCCGCGCGGGTGAAGAGGTCGCGGCCGAACTGGTCGGTGCCGAAGGGGTGGCTCCAGCTCGGTCCCTCGTAAGCGTTGGCGAAGTCGACCTCGTTGGGGTCGTACGGGGAGAGGATGGGCGTGACCACACACCACACGACCATGAGGAGGAACACGGCCCCGGCGGCGACGGCGCCGCGGTTGCGCAGATAGCGCCGCCAGGCGTCCTGCCAGAGGCTCGACTGGCGGATCGGTGCGCCCGCGTCGACGCCGGCGATGCGGCCCGCGATCTGGGTGGCGCTCATGTTCGAGCCTCCCGGGTGCGCGGGTCGAGGATCGTGTAGAGGATGTCGACGACGAGATTGGCGAGGATGACGATGATCGAGAGCAGGACCGTCAGTCCCATCACCACGGAGTAGTCGCGCGCCGAGACGGCGGTGACGTAGTAGCGGCCGATGCCGGGGACGGCGAAGATGTTCTCGACGATGAACGAGCCGGTGATGATGTAGCCGAGCAGCGGCGCCGCGGCCGTGACGACCGGGATCAGCGAGTTACGCAGCACGTGCACCGTCACGATGCGCTGCCGGCGCAGCCCTTTCGCCCTGGCCGTGCGCACGTAGTCCTGTTGCAGCGTCTCGAGCATCGTGCCGCGCACGAGACGGGCGAAGTACGCCATCGGGACCAGGCCGAGCGTGAACGAGGGGAGGATCTTGTGCTGCCAGGTCGTCCAGCCGCTCGTCGGCAGGAGGCCCCACTTGACCGAGACGAAGTAGATGAGCAGCGTGGCGACGAGGAAGTTCGGCAGCGCGAAGCCGATGTTCGAGAAGAGCATCGCCCCGTAGTCGAAGCGCGAGTTCGGCTTCAGCGCGGCGAGGACTCCGGCCGGGACTCCGAGCAGCACCGCCCAGCCGAAGGCGAGCAGCCCGAGCTCGATCGAGTTCGGGAACTGCTCCTTGACGATGTCGTTGACGGTGCGGTCACGGAGCACGAGGGACGGCCCGAGGTCGCCGGTCGCGACGCCCTTGACGTACGTCCCGTACTGGACGTACCAGGGCCGGTCGAGGCTGAACTTTCGCTCGAGGTTCGCCTGCACCGCCGCCGGCACGGCCCGCTCGGTCTGGCGGAACGGATTGCCCTCGATCTGCTTCATCAGACCGAAGGTCATGAGGATGACGAGCAAGATGACCGGGACGGTCCAGATGAGGCGGCGGATGATGTAGGCGGCCATGGCTTCGTCGGGTGAGGCTGGTGGCCGCCGGGGCGGGCTGGATAAGGGGGACGCCCGCCCGGCAGCCGTGTCTCGACCTCGCTAGGCCTCCTCGATGACGACCTTCGAGAGGTCGAACTGATCGAGCGGGTTGATGTGGAAGGTGTCCTTGACGGACTCCCGCTCGAGGTTCGTGTACGTGTACCAGTAGATCGGCGCGATCGGCAGTGCGCCCTGCGGGCCGGTCAGCATTGCCTCCGCCTGCCGGTAGAGCTCGTACCGCTGCTGGTCGTTCGGCGTGTTGCGGGCCTTCTCGATCAGCCGGTCGTACGCCGGGTCGGCGAAGTTGGTGTTGTTGTTGCCGGACTTGCTCGTCCAGAGCTCCAGGAAGTTCATCGGGTCGGCGTAGTCGGCGATCCAGCCGAGCCGGTAGACGTCAACCGCTGTGTTCGGCGGCGGTCCGAGGAACTCGAGGAACTGGGCGAACTCCTGCGCCTTGATGGTCGTGTCGATCCCGAGCTCCTTCCACATCGCCTGCACCGCGACCGCGATCTCCTTGTGGCCCGGCGAGTCGTTGTAGAAGAGGGTGATCTTCCGCTCCGGATCCTCGACCTTCGCCATGAACTCCTTCGCCTTCTCGAGGTCGGCCCGAGGCGGCAAGAAGTCCTGCTCGATCGTCCCGAAGCCGGGCATTCCCTTCGGCACCATCCCGGTGGCGGGGATCTGGTCGGCCTGGGCGACGTTGTCGATGATCGACTGCCGGTCGATTGCGAAGGCCATCGCCCGCCGCTGGTCGACATCCGGGATGTTCTCCAGGTTGAAGCCGTAGTAGTAGGTGCCGAGCGCGGGGTACTTCTCGTACTCGGGCAGATCCTTCAGCCGCGGCATGTCCGCGGGTGGTAGGCCGCCGCCGTCGAGTGCATCGACCTCGCCGGCTTCGAAGGCCTGCACCCTCGTGGTGCCGTCGACGATGATCCTGCCTTCGACCCGGTCGAGGGCCACGTCAGCGGCGTTCCGCCAGTCGGTGTTCTTGACCAGCGTGATCGAGGCGTCGTGCTTCCAGTCGGCGAGCTCGAACGGGCCGTTCGTGACGATGTTCTGCGGCTCCGTCCACTTCGCTCCGTGTGCCTCGACGGTCGCCCTGTGCACCGGCAGGAACGAGTGGTGCGCGGCCTGCTGCACGAACCACGGCTGAGCCGAGGTCAGCGTCACCTGCAGGGTCCGGTCGTCGAGCGCCTTCACGCCCACCTTGTCCCGCAGGGCCGCGGCCTGCGCAGGCTTGGCGTTGTTGTACTCCTCCGCGCCGACGATCCCATAGAGCTGGTACGCGTAGTCCGCCGCCAGCTTCGGGTCGAGCGTCCGCTTCCACGCGTACTCGAAGTCGTGCGCGGTCACGGGATCGCCGTTCGTCCAGCGGCCGTCGTCCCGGAGATGAAAGGTCACCACTTTGCCGTCGACGTCCCAGCTCTTCGCGAGAGCGGGCACGGGCTCGAGATCCTCGCCGAGCCGCACGAGCGGATCCATGATGTTCAGGAGGACGTTCGAGGACGTCGTGTCAGTCGCGAGCCCGGGATCGAGCGAGGGCGGCTCGGCGCCCCACGCCATTTTCAGAACCTGGCTCGCAGCCTGCTTGCCGCCGCCGGCGGCCGGTTTGCTCTCGCCGCCGCCGCCGCAGCCCGCGGCGACCAGTGCCACCGCGACCACGCCAGCGGCTGCGAGCAGCAGTGGAACGCGCAGTCGCATGCTCGTAACTCCTTTCGCGAAAGGTGAGATCGACATTGCGGCCATGGTCGCGTCGCGCCCAGCGCACCGCGATGGAGGCGTGGCGCCATTTCGGCTTCCCCCGGCATCCATCTGGATGCGGCGCAGATGGGGTCACGAGCCCATTGGCGCGGGCTCCGGCGGTCGGCACCCTCCTGAGCGAGCCGACGAGAAGGAGTGTCCCGAATGCAAGATCTTGAGCCCATCCGCGTCTTGGTCGCGGACGACGACCCACCGGCGCGTGCGCTGCTCGCCGCCTGCGCCCGCGAGCTCGCCCGCGAGATTGCGGTCCTCGAGGCCGAGGATGGTGCGGAGGCGGTTCAGCTGGGCCTGCAGGAGCGACCGGAGATCGCGCTCCTCGACGTCAACATGCCCCGGCTCGGCGGCATCGAGACCGCACTGACGCTGCGCGAGCTGCAGCCCCGAATGCGCATCGCGCTTCAAACCGGAGACCCGCATACGCACCGTGAGCGTGCGCGGGAGGAGCGCCTACCTCTCTTCGGCAAGCTGAAGCTGGACGACACGCTCGCCTGGCTCCACGCCCAGGTGGAGCGGGTGGTCCGGGCGGAGCCGGGTCCGAGCGTGCCGCGCAAGCACGACCTCGTGTGCGGCGCCTGCGGCTACGGCATCATGCGGGCGACCCCGCCCGACCAGTGCCCGATGTGCCAGGCCGAGAACGCCTGGGTCCTCGCTGTATCGCGGCTCTCGATCCCGGTGTTGACTAGCTGACCCAAACGCCTCCACCAGCATTCCTCCCTTAGGCCGGCCGCTCTGAACGTCGGCCTCGTCATGCTGGTGGTAGGCGGTGTGCTCGCGGCCAGCGTCGGAGTGGCTCTCGGCGCGGCGCAGTCGGGTCTCCCGGCGCTGGTCGCCTTCCTCGGGCTCGGGATGCTGCTCGGCTCGGACGGCCCGGGCGGCATTGCGTTCGACGACGCGCAGCTGGCGCGGGAGGTGGGCGTCGTGGCGCTGGCTGCGATCCTGTTCGAGGGCGGCCTCTCCACGTCCTGGCGGCGGTTGCGCGAGGTGGCGGCGCCGGCGTTTTCCCTCTCGACGATCGGCGTCGTCGTGACCGCTGCGGTCACCGGGCTGGCCGCCTACGGACTGTTTGACCTGTCGTGGACGAAGTCGTTCCTCCTCGGCGCGGTCGTCGCGTCGACCGATGCCGCCGCGGTGTTCGCCACCCTCCGCGGCACGCGTCTGCGGCGGCGGCTCGCGCGCACGCTGGAAGCCGAGTCCGGCGCGAACGATCCCGTGGGGATCGCTCTGACACTGGGCTTGATCGCCTGGATCGAGCAACCCGGCTACGGCGTGGGCGATCTTTCCATGCTGGTCCTTCGGCAGCTCGGGGTCGGGCTGGTGTTCGGGGTGGCGCTGGGCCTGGTGGCGATGTGGATCTTCGCGCGGATCCCGGCGTCGATCGAAGCCTTCGTGCCGGTGGCGTCGGTCGCGGCCGCGGCGGTTGCGTACGGGGCTGCCGACGCTGCGCACGGCAGCGGCTTTCTCTCCGTGTATCTCGTCGGGCTGGCGGTCGGTTCGACGCCGTCGCGCCACCGCAGCCACCTCGTCGCGTTCCATGTCGGGCTGGCCTACGTCGCGCAGGTCGGGCTCTTCATCGTCCTCGGCCTGCTCGTCTTCCCATCGCAGCTTCCTCCCGTGGCCCTGTCCGGACTGGCCCTGACTGCGGTCCTGATCTTCGTCGCCCGGCCGGTCGCGGTCTGGGTCTCGACGTGGCCGTTGCGGCAGTTCAACCGGCGTGAGCGGCTGCTGCTCGGTTGGGCGGGCCTGCGCGGTGCGGTGCCGATCGTGCTCGGGACGTTCGTCCTCTCGTCGCAGGTCGATGACGCGAACACGATCTTCAACGCAGTCTTCTTCGTCGTTCTCGTCTCGGCCGCGCTCCAGGGCACGACCCTCGGGTGGGTCGCGCAGAAGCTCGGCCTGCTCGTCTCCTTCGCCAGGGCCCAGGCGCCGCTCGAGGTCACAAGCGACTGGCACTCCCTGAACCTGGTCGAGTTCGCCGTCGGCGCCGACCACGCAATCGCCGGATCCGCGGTGCGCGAGCTCGGCCTGCCCCGCGAGGCTCTCATCGCCGTCCTGGTCCGGGGCGACGAGGCGATCCCGCCGCGGGGCTCGACGAGGATCCAGCCCGGCGACGTGCTCTTCATTCTCAGTCCGGACGGCAAGGGACCCGAGCTGGAAGACGTCTTCAGTCGCTGGCGTCAGCGGATCTGAGCCCCCACCTAACCGGGAGGCCGCTCGTGCGTCGGTACTGACATGCGGGCTCGAGCACTCGCAGCGCTCGTCGTGACCGCCCTCGCGGTCGCCGGATCCGCGTCCGCTCGCAGCTCGGGCCTCCACGGCGCTCATCCGTGCCAGGGCGCGAGCGGGTACACGTGCGCGACACTCGACGTGCCGCTCGACCACGCGCACCCGGGACGCGGGACCCTGCACCTCCGCGTCGGGATGGGCGACAACGTGAACGCGCCGCACGGCGTGCTCCTCGTGCTCTCGGGCGGGCCGGGGCAGCCGGGGCTGCCGATCCTCCACGGCTACGTCTCCAGGGCGCTCGCGGCGGAGCAGCACCAGTACCGGATCGTCGTGTTCGACCAGCGCGGGACGGGCGCCGGGGCGCTGAATTGCAAGGCGCTGCAGCGGGAGATGGGAAGCTCGGACCTGACGCCGCCGAAGGCCTCAGCCGTCCGCGCCTGCGCCCGCAAGCTCGGCACGCGACGCCAGTTCTACGGCACGGACGACGTCGTCGCCGACATGGAGAGCCTCCGCCGGGCCCTCGGCGTCGACACGTGGTCGCTCGACGGCATCTCGTACGGGACGTATGTCGGCGAGCGCTACGGCCTCGCCCATCCGTCCCACGTCTCGAAGCTCGTGCTCGACTCGGTCGTGCCGCAGGTGGGGGAGATCGATCTCGGCGTCGCGGAGTTCGCGGCGGTGCGCCGTGTGCTGCGCTCCGTCTGCGGCAACAGCTGCGTGGCCGACCTTGCGGCCGTCGTGCGCCGCTACCAGGTCGGCCCGCAGCTGTTCGACGCGCTCACGTTCGACAGCATCGCCGACCCGACGTACCGCAAGTTCTGGAACGTGCCCGCTGCGCTGCACACGGCGGCCCGGGGTCACCGGAAGCAGCTCGACCGGTTCCTCGCCGCCGCGCGGCACTACCAGCGCTATCCCGCCTCGCTGCTCGACCAGGGGCTGCACGCGAGCGCGCTCTGCGCCGACTGGCGCTACCCCTGGGGCACCTCGGCCGCGCCGCTCGCCGGCCGCGCCGCGAAGCTCCGAGCGGCCGTCGCGCGAGTCTCGGCCTCCAAGCTCTACCCGTTCGACCGGCGGACGGCCTCGGGCAACGGGTTCGTTCGGCAGTGCCTACCGTGGGCGCCCACCAGGCCGACGCCGCTGCCGCACGGGAAGCTGCGCGTGCCGACGCTGCTGGTCAACGGTGACCACGATCTGTCGACCCCGCTCGCCTGGGCCCGGCAGCAGCTCGCCCGGACACCGCACGGGAAGCTCGTGGTCGTCCCGGGGGCGGGCCACTCGGTCCAGTCGCGCGCCGCGAGCGACGTCGGCCGCCACGCGGTCGCCCGGTTCCTGCTCGGTTCCTAGCGCTCCTGCGCAGTCCGGTCGCGGCTGTTCAATGCGTTCATGGTTGCAGCCATCGGGCTCGACACGGGCATTCCCGCCGCGATCGTCCTCGTCGCGCTAACGGCACTCGCGGAGCAGCTCAATCTCGTCGTGGGCCGACGGATGCGCGTCTCCCTATCAGGCCCGTTTCTCGTCGCCGCCGCCCTGGTCGGAGGGCCGCTGGCCGGCGCGTGCGCGGGCGCCGCGATCGAGGCGTTCACGCGCGACGTCCGGCGGAAGCGCGCCCTATGTGCCGTCGCCGGTGCGCTCCAGGGACTCGCGGTCGGCCTCGCCGGCGAGCGGATCGCGCAGGATGGAGTGGCCGGCGCCGTGGCGCTCGCCACCGTCGGGCTCCTGACGGGGTGCGTGCTGAATGCGAGGCTCGTGCTCCGCTCGCTCGGGCCCGGCGTCAGGCTCCGCTCGGAGCTCCGGGCGGCGTGGCGCCCGATCGTCGTCAGCTGGTTCCTGCCGGCACCGCTGCTCGTCGTCTTCCTCTATCTCTTCGAGACCACACAGGGACTCGCGCTCGCCTTCGCGGCCGGCCTGCTGCTGTGTGCCGCCTGGGCGAACCGGTTCCGCCGCCGCCTCGAGCGAACCCTCGCCGGGGAACGCTCGCGTGCGCGCGTCGACGCGCTGACGAGCGCGCCGAACCGCTACGCGCTCGCCGAGGCGCTCACCTCGGAGCAAGCCCGGATCAGGCGCGGAGGACGGACCGCCGCGCTGTGCTTCCTCGACCTCGATCGCTTCAAGACCGTGAACGACACGTACGGCTACGCCGCCGGCGACCGGTTGCTCGTCGACGTCCATCACCGGCTACGGAGCGAGCTGCGGGCGAGCGACCTCGTCTTCCGCTGGGGCGGGGAGGAGTTCGTCGTGCTCGCCCCGCACGTTGACAGGACCGAGCTCGCCGACTTCGCCGAGCGCCTCCGGCTGCTGCTTGCGACCCGGCCGTTCGCGATCGACGGGCGGCCCCGCACGATCACCGGGTCGGTCGGCGCCGTCCTCCTCGACGAGGCGTGCCCCGGCCAGGATGCCCTGGAGGCGGCCGGTCGGCTGGTCAAGAAGGCGAAGCAGACCCGCAACACGGCCGTCGTCGATGCGACGCCGCAAGCCGCGAGTAGCTCCCAGCTCTCCCGGGCAGCACGCGCCTGAATCGCGCTAGCGTTTCGGCCTGCGGCTTGACGAAGGAAGGGGAGACATGAAACAGACCCGATTCCCGATGCCTCGCTTTGCCCTGGCAACGGCGGGCGTGCTGATCATGGGGCTCCTGCCGGTGACGGCGGCGTCCGCGAAGAACCCCGGGCCTCACGGCCACAAGACGCACGTCGCGTGCAGCCAGGCCGCGCTCGTCGCGGCGATCGATGCAGCCAACTCGAACGGAGGCGGCACGCTCGATCTCGCGCACGGGTGCGATTACAAGCTCACGATGAGCCCGGACAGCAGCGAAAACGGACTGCCGGCGGTCAGCACCGCGATCACCATCCGCGGTGATCACGCGACCATCGACGGGACCGGTTCGTTCCGCGTCTTCGAGGTCGACGGACCCGGCGGCAATCTGACCGTACGCCAACTGACGATCACCGGCGGGTCGGCCCAGGACTTCGGCGGCGGAATCGCCAACCTCGGTGGCACGGTGACCCTGGAGCAGACCCGGGTGACGAGCAACTCCGCTGCCGTGGCCGGCGGCGGCATCGCCAGCGCCACCTTCGATCCTTCCAGCGTGGCGACCCTGATCGTGCGTCACAGCTCGGTGAGCCACAACCAGCAGACCCAACCCCCGTCGCAGGACCAGTCGGGCGGCCTGGGCGGCGGCGGGATCGCGAACGTCGACGGGACCGCGAAGCTCGACCACGTGCGGGTGAACGGCAACGCCGCGCAGGGAGGCGTCGGCGGCGGGATCGCGAGCGGCGACTACCTCGGCTCGGGCTTGTCGACGGTGCTGACGGTCAACCACGGCCAGGTGAACGGCAACGTCGCGCCGCACGCCGGCGGCGGTGGCATCCAGAACCTGCTGGGGACGGCGACCCTGAACCACAGCCAGGTGAACGGCAACACGTCGCTCAACGGCGGCGGCATCGCCAGCGGGAACCAGGGGAACCCGTCCGCCGCCGCCGAGCTGCGCCTGAACCACAGCAGGGTCAACGGCAACACCGCCATGGCGGGACCGGGTGGGGAGGGTCCTCCGGTCGCCGCGGGCGGCATCGCCAACGGCAGCGTGGCGGTGCTCAACCACAGCCGCGTCGACAGGAACAAGACCCCGAACGGGCTCGGTGCCGGAATCGTGAACCACGGGATGATGACCCTCGAGCACTCCGAGGTGAACCGCAACACGGCAGCGGCGAGCGGGTTCGCCGGATCCGGCGGCGGGATCCTCAACACGGAGGGCCCGCCCGGCACCACGCCCGCCGTTCTGGTCCTCCAGCGCAGCAAGGTGAACGGCAATCGCGCCGGGGGGTACGGCGGCGGCATCGCCAACGGCGTTCCGCTTCCACCCGGGCCTCCGCCTCTGGTGGGCGGGTCGGTGACGCTGACCCACAGCCGGGTGAAGCACAACACGGCCGTACACGGCGGGGGCATCTTCAACAACGGCGGGACGGTGACCCTGCAGAAGTCGCAGGTCACCCACAACGAGGTCGACAACTGCGAGCCGACGAACAGCATCGCCGGCTGCACGAACTGAGGCCCATTGAGATCCGACCTACGGACGGGCCCGGCCACCGCGCCGGGCCTGTTTCGTTCAGTCGTTCTTTCGATTGAATCGTCAGTCAAATTGGATCGAATAATTGACTGATTAGTCAATCGAGAATTGAGGTTAGGAATTTGCAAAGCAGTGGTAAAAGAGCGCGCTGCATTTCCTAGTTCCCTCTCAACCCTCGGAGGAGGATCCGATGCCAGTAGGCCATCGGGGACCGCGGTCGGCGCGGGCGTTGATTGCGCTCGCGGCCGTCGGCTGCGCAGCGCTTCTCGGCGCAGGCAGCCCGGCGGCACAGGCCGGCGGTGCCAGCACGACACTCACCAACGCCGTCGTCCACAACCTCGGCCTCGCGACGCTGCAGGGGGCGGTACCCACCTCGCAGCCGATCACGGTCGGCGTGTTTCTCTCGAACCCGAACCAGGCTGCGGAGGACGCGTACGTCAAGTCGCTCTACGACCGCGCCAGCCCGAACTACGGCAACTACCTCGACCCTGACACGTTCAACTCGCAGTTCGGCGTGCCGGCGGCGAGCTTCCAGGCGACCCAGGCCTGGCTGCAGGGGGCCGGCCTGACCGTGACGCCGATCGAGGGATCGACGCAATACCTGCTCGCGAGCGGCTCCGCCGGGCAGGTCGAGGCGGCATTCGGCACGCCGCTCAACCGCTACACGGCGGCCGGACGGAGCTTCTACGCGAACACGCTGGCGCCGAAGGTGCCGGCCTCGCTCGGGATCGCCAACGTCTTCGGGCTGAACAACTTCAACCGGCTCCACATCCCGCGCGCGGAGGCGACCGGCACGTCCACGACGACGGCGGCACCGACGAGCGGGAGCGTCCCGAAGACGGGACTCCTCAGCATCAGGGATCTCTGGTCGATCTACGACGCGCCCGACACGAACATGGGCAACGGCCAGACGATGGCCATCTTCGGCTGGGGCGTCACCGACGGCGTGGTTCCGGACCTGCGCTCGTTCGAGGCGGAGTGGGGTCTCCCGGGCGTGCCGATCTCGGTCAAGAAGTACGGCGACACCTCGACGCCCGACACGAGCGGTGACGGAGCCACCGTGGAGTGGGAGCTCGACACCCAGGCCTCGACCGGCATGGCACCGAACGTCTCCTCCGAGACGCTCTATTTCGCGCACCACAACAGCGACACCGACGCGCTCGCTTCCTTCGTCGGCTGGGTCAACGACAAGCACGGCCCGCTGCAGGGCAGTGCGTCGTTCGGCGAGTGCGAGAACGTCGGCAACGCGAACGCGATCCTCACCGACGGCATGGAGGTGCCGGGCGACAAGGTCCTCGAGCAGGCCGCGGCCGAGGGTCGCACGCTCTTCTCGTCCACCGGCGACACGGGCTCCTCGTGCCCGATCATCGGCTTGCCCGTGATCGGTTCGGGCAACGGTGTCGCGACCCAGCTCTACCCGGGCCTCAACTGGCCGTCCGCCAGCCCGTGGGCGGTCGCGGTCGGCGGCACCGACCTGACCGGTGACGGCAATACGCCGGAGCACCGCTTCAGCGAGAGCGCGTGGGAGTTCACCGGCGGCGGCAACTCGACGAGCGAGCCGGCCGGCAGCTACCAGCAGGGTGTCGCCTCGACGAGCTGCACGTTCGACGCGAGTGGCAACCCGACCGTCACCGGTCCGCTCTGCCGCTCCACCCCGGACGTCGCGAGCATCTCGGGCGACGTCGTGACCGGGAACGGCCTCCTGATCAACGACGACAACGGGGCCGACTCGCAGGGCGCGGGGACGAGCCTCTCCTCGCCGCTCTGGGTCGGCGTCTGGGCTCGCATCCAGGCCGCCGCCTCGGGTAAGGGGCTCGGCTTCGCCAACTACAAGATCTACGACCTCGCGAAGTCCTCGGGCGGCCGCGACTTCTACGACGTTACGGTCGGCGACAACCTGCCGTATCCGGCGAAGCCCGGCTACGACAACACGACCGGCTGGGGAACGCCGGAGATTTCGCAGATCATGCAGGACCTCACAGGCCGCCTCACGCCGTCCCACACCACGAAGCCGGCGGCGATCGTCACCAGCCCGTCCACGACGTGCGGGTCGCTCTTCACGGACGCGGCGGGCGACGACAACTACTCGCTCGTGCAAGACAGCCTGGGTGCGAACCCGCAGCTCGACATCGTCAGCGGCCGCGCCTTCCTCTCGGCGGACGGACAGGCGCTGAGGACGATCATCAGCGTGAACAACCTGTCGACGGACATTCCGGCCGGTGGTGGCGAGAACGACTACCAGATGGTCTTCACGTTCGGCGGGAACCAGTACTTCACGCAACTCGCCGTCGAGCCCGGAGGGGTCGTGCTCGCCTGGGACGGTGAGCTCGTCCACGTCTCCCTCGAGACGAAGTACCTGCAGGAGCACTCGGTGCCCGGAACGATCACGCCTGGCCCGAACGGCACCGTCGAGGTCGATGCGCCGATCTCGGACTTCCCGGGTCTGACCGCAGGTACCACCCTCCTGCGGCCGAGCGGACAGACCTACGTCCGTGAGGGTGTGGACCAGGGTCCGCTCGAGCCGGCGGACTCGGCCGGTCCGAGCTATGACGACGTCCTGGGAGCGTGCACGGCATGAGGAAGCTGCTCGCTCTCGCCGCACTCGCGGTTTTGAGCGCCGTCGCCGTCCCGGGCTCCGGGGCGGCGACGGGCTCCACCGGCCCGCTGCTCAAGCCCTTCTGCACCACGGGCGCGTTCCGCTGCATGTCGGCGCTGCGGGTCGACCTCCCGGTCGTGCCGAACGCGACGGCCGAGCATGACGGATACGGCCCCTCCGACCTGCGCAAGGCGTACAACCTCGCGTCTGCCTCGGTGAACAACGGCAAGGACCAGACCGTCGCCCTGGTCGACGCGTACGACGATCCGACGATCGAGTCGGACCTGGCCACGTACCGCGCGTATTACGGCCTCCCGCCGTGCACGACCGCGAACGGCTGCTTCAGGAAGGTCAACCAGGACGGTGAGCAGGGCAACTATCCGCCGCTCGCGAATCCGAGCTGGGAGCCGGAGATCGCGCTCGACGTCGAGATGGTGTCGGCGATCTGCCCGAACTGCCACATCCTGCTCGTGGAGGCGAACTCGGCCGACGAGGCGATCGCGACGTCGAACCCGGCCCAGCACAGCGATCTCGGCGCCTCGGTCGACACGGCTGTCAACCTCGGTGCCACCGAGGTGTCGAACAGCTACGGGACGGCCGGGCCGGAGCCCGACCAGACCTTCTTCGACCACTACTACGACCACCCCGGCGTCGCCATCACCGCCTCGGCGGGCGACCAGGACTACGGAGTTGTCTGGCCTGCGTCGTCACCGTACGTGACCTCCGTCGGGGGAACCGAGCTCGTCCAGGATCCGACGACGAAGCGCGGCTGGAGCGAGTCGGTCTGGGGCAGCTTGTTCCCGGGCGTCCTTCCCGACGAGGCGGAGGGCACGGGTAGCGGCTGCTCGACCTGGGAGCCCAAGCCGGCCTGGCAGCACGACGCCGGCTGCGCCAACCGGACGGTCGCCGACGTCTCGGCGGTCGCGGACAACGTCGCGATCTACGACTCCTCGCCCGAGGTCGGCGGTTGGGGTGTCGTGGCCGGGACGAGCATCGCCTCACCGTTGATCGCGAGCGTCTACGCGCTTGCGGGCAACGCCAGGTCGGTCGTCTACGGCTCTTATGCCTACAGCCACAGGACGAGCCTCAACGACGTGACAGAGGGGTCGAACTTCACGCCGGACACGGTGTGCGGCTACCTCTGTACCGCCGAGCCCGGCTACGACGGCCCGACGGGCCTCGGTACGCCGAACGGCGTCGGCGGCTTCTAGCCTCCGAGGGGGAGCGAGAGGGCCGCACCGGCGGTGTGGCCCTCTCGCTCGGAGGAAGCGATCGGCCCCAAGGCTGCGGCCGGGGCCGATCGCTGGCACCATGGCCGCGGATGAAGAGCATCGCGACCCTTGCCCTCGCCGCAGTCGTCTCCGTCACCGGGGCGACGACCCATGCGGCCCCGAACCGCCCCGGCATCGCGCGACTCACGGTCCCGCAGAAGCAGGCCATCAAGGCGGCCGGCGAGTGGCACCGCGGCTGCCCCGTCTGGCTGTCGCAGCTCCGCGTCGTCACCTACCGCCACTATGGGTTCGACAAGCAGTCGCACATCGGCCAGATCGTCGTCAACATGGACGTTGCGCGGCCGGTCGCGAAGGTCTTCGCGAAGCTTTACCGGATGCGTTTCCCCATCCGGGACGGCGCCTTCTCGTCCGTCTACGGCCCTCACCCGTGGAAGAGCGGCGACGTCACCGCCTCCTTCGAGTGCCGCAACGCGGGGGCGTCACCGTGCAGCAGCAGCACGACGACGCATCACTGGTCGAATCACGCCTTCGGCGAGGCCATCGACCTCGACCCGCGCGAGAATCCGTACGTCGGCTGCGGGATGACGCGCGACAAGACGGCGATCTCCTACATGAAGCGGTCCCGGCACCGGCCCGGGATGGTGACGCCGGCCGTGCGCCGCGCCTTCGCCTCGATCGGCTGGGGCTGGGGAGGTTCGTGGGTCGGGTCGACGAAGGACTACATGCACTTTTCCGTCAACGGCCACTAGGAGCCCGGTGAAGAAGATCCTGCTCGGCGTGGTACTGGCTGCGGCGGTACTCGCGCCGGCAGCCTCCGCGAGCCGTTCGCATCGCGTGAAGCTCGCGCTCGTCGTGCTGCCGAAGTCGGCGCTCGGCGCAGCCGGCCGGTCGTTTGCGGTCTCGCCCGAGTCGGGCGTCGTCTCGAACCTCGTGGCGGCGGGCAACTCGGTTTCGGCCCAGCCGGATACGTTCGACAGGCTCGGCCGTCTCAGCGGCTACGAGCTCAGCTACGGCGACCGGTTCAGCGGCCGCTCGGGCGTCACCGCGATCTGGACGGGCATCGACAAGTACAAGACGCCTGCGGGCGCAAAGCGCGGCCTGGCGTTCTGGCGGAAGGACGACCCGAAGATCACCGTGCTCAAGACCTACGGCCTCGCCGTCTCGGTCAAGGCCATGAAGGTGGCGAAGGTGGGCTCCCGTCGCTTCGCCGAGGGCTCGACGATCACCGTCCCGAACGCGGTACCGCTCTCCGTGGTCGACGAGCAGTTCACCGACGGCCGGTACGTGCTGCACGTGGACGTTGCGGCAGAGTCGCTATCGGCCGCGGCCCACCTCGCGGGGAAGCTGGCACGGGTCCTCGACCACCGGTTGCGGCTCGCCCAGGCGGGGCGTCTGCACGGCAAGCCGGTCAAGGTGCCGCCCCGCCTCGACTCCGGTCCTCCCCTGGGCGGCCCGGATCTCGCCACGCTCGCGTTGACGAGTGCCGACTTCGGCGGCCAGGCGACGATCCTGGATAACGCGTACGGGGTTCCGGGCACCCCGGCGCTCTCGACGTACCTGTTGGACATGGAGCCTGCCGGCGGCTTCGCCGACCTGACCCAGTTCCTCGACTGGTTCCCGGTCGCGAACGACGCGACGCTCCTCGCCAGAGTCGAAGGCGTCGAGTTTGCCTGGGTCTTCTCGGAGGGCGCTCTGACCGGCGTGCCCGGCCAGTTCACGCAGGCGGACGTGAGCGCCGCCGGGGACAACGCCTACGGCGCGATCGTGACCATCGCGCAGCAGGGAGAGCAGACGATCTACATCGGCGTCGTGGCGCTCTCGGCCGGACAGGCCGCTGACCTCGTGCTCGTGGCCAGCGAGTCGCCGATCCAGAGCTCTGACGTCCTGAGCCTCGCCCAGGTCACGGCGAACCGTCTCGACACCGGCCTCGCCGGCTGACGCGTGAAGGCGCTGCCTCTCGCGGCTCTCGCCGCGCTTCTGCTCGTCCCGGACCACGGCGCTTGACCTGGGCGGTGTCGGCGACGGCGCGCAGGGCAGCATCACCGAGGGCTCCGCGTTCGACACGGGCCAGGTCTTCCTCTCGAGCGGCCGCCTGGCCGAGTTCATCTTCGTGGGCAGCTAGGACGCGATCGACAGCAACGACCTCGTGAACATCGCGCACGTCGCCGCGTCCCGGATCGACGCAACCGGCCTGGGTAGCTAGCTACGCCCCGACGACCTGGACGAGCCAGCGCCGGTCGCGCTCGCGGTCGAGCTCGATGAAGAGGACGCGCTGCCACGTCCCCAGCTGCAGCTCGCCGTCGCGCACGGGCACCGACTCGCCGGCGGTGCCGAGCAGCATCGCCATGCAGTGGGAGTGGCCGTTGCCCTGATCCATGTCCTCGGGGCAGATGTTCTCGGTACGGCGATCCCAGTCGTCGTGCGCGTAGTAGGAGTCGTGCGGCACGAGGCGGCGGAGCAGGTCGCAGAAGTCCTCGAGGAAGCCGGTCTCCATCTCGTTCACGCGCACGCAGCAGGTGGTGTGCGGGGAGTAGATACAGGCGATCCCGTCGACGACCCCGCTCTCGCGCACGGCGTTCCGCACGTCCTCCGTGATGTCGTTGACGGTGAGGCCGCCGGCGGTGCGGAGGCGCGTCTCGTGCTGGAACACCTTCATCGTCGCGGCCATTCTGCGGGAATCGTTACCCGACGCGCACGGTGAACCACCACACCCTCAGTGGATCCTGCGGCGCGGCGGAGACTTGATCTTGGCTTCGGAAAGGGTGGCGGGCGACCTTCGCCGACGACTACCCGGTCGGGAATGCGATCGGGTCGACCATCGTCTCGATCACCAGGAACGCTCAACAGCACGGACCGGCCCGGCTCCGCTTCGGCGAAGCCGGGCCGGTCGGCCCCCTTAGCGGCAATGCCTGATCTGCGTGCTACTTCGACAGCGCGTTCACGCAGGCGCTGAACCGCTTGTACTTGGACTTGAAGGCTGCGGGATCCGACTTTCGCTCCGCCTTGCAGGACCGGGCTGCATGGACGACTGCGTGCGTATGGGCTGTCGATGCGGCCTTGGCGTTACTGGAGACACACTTGCCGAACGCGTTCGATTGGTCCGTGTTCGAACCGTAGAACTCGTAGAACGTCCGGCCGCCATGCGCGGTGGCGAAGTCGGCGTCGGACTGCTCGATCGAGCACGTGGCGGAGGCCGAGAGCTCGTTGTGCGCTTGCAGATGCGCCGTTGCCGAGACGCACTTGCCGAACGCGTTGCGATCGTTCTTGTTCTTGCCGTAGCTCATGCGGAACAGCGAGACACCGAGCTGGGCGCGGAGCTCGCGGCAGGTGCGCGCCGGATTCATCCGCTCCTGTTGTTCGGTCTTGCGAATCGCCCTGGTCACGATCTTGGCGCAATTGGCGAAGGGGTTCCGTGCCTTCTTGCCCGTGCCGTAGTACTGATCGAACGTCTTGCCGTCGTGCGTCGCGGCGAAATTGGGATCTGCCTGCTGGGCGGTACAGGTCGCCTGCGCCCCGCTGGTCAGCTGCCGCTCGATCGGCGTATACGCCGAGACGCAAGCCCCGAACGTCGAATAGGCCTTGGAGAAGGTGGTGGTGCCCATCGCAGCCCGTAGCTGGGCGCAATCCGATCGAGCACTCGCAGAGCCGGTGCCGGCCAGCGCGGCCACCGGCACCACCACCGCCACCACGACGAACGCAAGGATCAACCGTCTCATGATCATCATCTCCCTCGCTGGGATTTCTGCGTGCTGCCGGAGGTCTTCCCATCCGCTGCAAGCGGCGTGAACGAGCGAGGTAAAAGCGCAGTAAGGCAGTAGACGCCGGCGCATGACCATGCGGCTAACGCATAGGAATGCGGTGGAGTATGGGCCCGCCTGGGTTCGAACCAGGAACCAACGGATTATGAGATGCCCGCGACTGTCTCGGTCTCTCTCGAGGGTCGGGACGTCTCCTGCGCCAGGGCGACTCGGCAACCGCGTTCCCCTAGAGCGATGCTCGCATGGGCGAGCGTCCTCTCACCTGACCGCCGGTACCCGGTTCAGCCCGATGGTCGCGCTCGAGCTCGCAAGCAACGTCCTTAGTCGCCTGGCTGTTGGCAGGCAAGCGTGAAGCGGGCGGGGTGGGAGCCCCGCCCGCTTCTCGGATTGCCTAGTTATTGCTCGTAGGCGAGCACGATCTCCGGGAGTTCGTGCGTCACGCCGTCTGACCCTGTCCAGGTGTCGGTGGTCGTCTCCGTGTAGATGACCGCTGCTTTGCCTGTGGCTGGGTCTTCGGCTACTTCGAATAGGTCGAGGAGCTCGCGGTTGGTGTTGCCGGCGCAGGCCGAGCCGTTAAGGCATACCGGCCCGATCCGGTTCGGTGTGTTGCTGACGAGCCCGGTGTGCCAGACCCCGCCGCTCCGTTGTGTGTCGTACGTGTTCCAGATCGTGTTCTCGTCGCCGAGGACTCCGCCCACGTTTGCCGCTGCAGGCGAGGTGCCGTAGTAGACGACATCCACCTTGCCGTTCAGGGCGGCCACCCAGGGCATCACTGTTGTCGCTGGGGTGCCGGGGAGGGCCGTAGTGGTCCAGTCTCGTCCTAGGTTGCTCGAGGAGGAAAGCCAGACTGTGCTTCGGTCGGTGAAGGCGACGTAGACGTCGCCATTTGCTGCGTCGACCGTCGCTGCGGGCCAGAAGTTCGCCAGGTCAGTGAACAGCGGCTTATGGAAGACGAGGGTCGACGTCCAGCTGTTGCCACCATTGGTCGAGCGGGCAACGTAGATGTTGTTGAAGGCACTGCTCGTGCCTTTCTGGACGCTGGCCTCGCCGGATGCGTACGGCTGATAGACGACACTGGCATCGTTCGGGTCGGCGACGATCGGCCCGATCGAGTTGTTGAAGGTCGCGTTCCCGGTCGTGCTGCCCTGGCCGACAATGGGACTTGCTACCCGCGTCCACGACCGGCCGTCGTTGGTGGAGCGGTAGACCGTGATCTGGGAGCTGTTGCCCCTGTCGTGCCAGGAGATGTACGCCGTCGTTCCGCTGGTCGTGAGCCAGGGCCGGTCGGCACCCGCGGTGTCGAGGATTGTCGACGTGCAGTCCGCCGGTCCTGTGGCCGAGGCAGGACAGCGAGTCACCGATACGCCGAGCGATGTGAACCTGCCGGTGCGGTTGAAGATGATGTCCAGGTCGGCGAGCAGGATCGTGCCCACCGAGGTGACCTCTACATCAGCGTCTCCGTCGCCGAGATTGATTCGCCCGTGCCCCTTAATCGGCAGCGATGTATCCATCGCCCCGAAGAACGGCGGCGGCGTATCGCCGAAATGGCCCTTCCACAGGTTGACCGCGAACGGCAGCCAACCCAGGCCATCGACGGCCATGGTGTTGTCGGGCCCGCCGAAGTCGATAGCCGGCTCGCTATCGCCGCTCTGATTGGGTGGCGAAGTGGTGATGCCCGGCAACACCGCCGGAGCGCGAAGAATCTGATTCGAGAAGGCGGGTGGGCTTGAAGACGCCGACGCGCTAGCAACCAGCGCGACCGCGCTCGCCAAGACCACACCAGCGAAGAGCTTGTGCATAGGTTCCTCCCCCTTCTGGTTGAGCCATGCCGCAAAAAGCTACAAAACGGGGCTTTCGCTATGTCGATGATCGCTTGTCCTACTGGCCGGACGTACCCTGAAAAGTGCGGGTGGGCCTCCGGTGTTGGTCCCCTTCCCGGAAGGCCCGCCCTCAATCCTCCATGCGAGGTCAAACAGGAAACGAGGCGGGAGTTGTCTTCACCCCCTCATGCCACTCCGGCGGCTCGCCCCCACACACCCACGGTGCAGCTGGGAGGCGCACCAGCCGCCCCGAAAGAGGAACGGCTGCTGCGCCGTGGCGGGCTGGTGAGCCGCAGCCCTCGCCCGCCCTTTGGTGAAGCGCTTAGCTAGCGGAGCCCTGGTCGATGACTTGGCGGAGGGGAAGCACCGTCAGCATCGCGGCCAAATCGGAGCCGCTCGTAACCTTCGGCGCCTTCGGCGCACGAAGCTTGACGATGCCGCGGTCGCCGTCCGTGATCACCGTGACGCCATCCTCCAGAACGATCTTGGTGCTCGAAGCGACCATGCCCGTGAAGGTGAGCGACATGCCCTTGAGAGCCTGGGCGTGCCGGTTGGCATGCGTAACGGCGATCGTGACCGACCCGTTCGCGCTCGTGGACGAATCGAACGCGCTGAAAGCCGACAGCGTTCCCTTAAGGATGTACTGAACTTTGGCTTTGCCATGATTCGTGCCCTTGTGCGGATTAGGCGCCTTGGCAAGCGCGACGCTCGGAATCACCAGAGCGGCGATCAGAAACGGAAGCAACTTCTTCATCAGGTGTGGCTCCTTGTAACGACGTTTGTCTCCCGAACCAACCATGGACTCGCTTTGTCAGCGCGCCGCGAGCGTTGTGTAATCCGCGTGTAAAGGCCCCTGGACGGCTCAGATGTAGCGAGGCCATTTACCGGACCGGCTCAAAGTCGGCGAGGAGCTGTCCCCGAGTGGCCGTTGGCGCTGCCGAGTGCTGGACGTCGTGGTATCTGACAACCAGGAGGAGTCGCCGTTCGCCGGGCTGCTCCAGATCGAGGCCGGGTAGGACTAGCTTGTCCGGATCTACCGCCCGCGCCGGATGGCGCTCGACTGAGGAGAAGGGGACGATGGATCAAGAGGAGATGCTTCGCCTCTTTGAGGCGCACCGCGAAGCGGAAGCCGCGCGTGACATCGACGCGATTCTCGAGACCTTCGCAGCGGATTGCTTCCTTGAGACCATCCCGCTTGGGATCCGCAGTGAAGGCAAAGAGGCTGTGCGCGCCGCCTACGAGGCACAGTTCTTCACGGCGTTTCCCGATCTGGCGCCCGACGATGAGGGGATGGCCCTGGGAGATGACGTGATCGTCGTCTGGGGAACACTGAACGGAACGAGCAAGGGAGAGTGGCTCGGTGTTCCGCCGGGTGGAAGATCGTTCGCTGTCCCCTTCACCAACCTCGTCCCGTTCAAGGATGGCCTGATGGAAGGGGAAAAGATCTACTTCGATCTTGCGACGCTCTGTGAGCAGGCGCAGATCCCACTCGACGACATACGGGCGGCGGCTTCCGCTCGGCGTTAGCCACTCCGTGACGGGGTGTTGCCGCCCGGCGCTCCTCACTAGCAAGAGCCCGTGCGGGCCGTGCTCACTCGATAGTCGGAGCCTCAACCGGGGGCAATCACCCGTTCGGGTAGCGCGGAGGGCCACCAGGTCTGGGAGAAGTCTAGGTCCGGGTCGCCTTCAACCCTGGTGACGGAAATAGACGATGCAACCTTGTGAGACGCGAAGGCTGCGCACGTCAAGCTCCGCGCCGCCGTCGTATTGCTTCGCCCGCAACCATTTGCCATGCGCAGCGGCTTTCACGGCGGCATGAAGGTCGGCCAGCCATTGGGAAAAGAGCTTCTGTTGAGCCGCTGGCGGGGTCAGAGTCGAAAGGCGCATTTGCATCTCACGCGAGTGGGTCAGCGCGGCCCGGGGGTCGGAGGCATCGGCAATGGCGGGAACCTCCTGCCGACAGATCGCCTGAGTTTCCTTGGCGAACGATTGGTGGCGACCCGGGCCGAACCAGCTCGAGCCCAGAAAGAGAAAGATCGCCGCCAGCAGTCCCGAGACGTACGCAAGTAGACGGCCGAGCGTGATCGTCATCAACCGCCCGGATCGGTGCGCGACGCCGCAAGCTTGACCAAATTCCCCCGTGTGACGGGGGATCCGGCGATTAGGGCATCGGCTGGAAGAGATCGACGCAATCCTTCGGCCGGCTGAGCAAACAGCACAAACCGCAAAGCGCAGAAACCCCGATTAGCAGGGCTTTCGCGTATGGGCCCGCCTGGATTCGAACCAGGGACCAACGGATTATGAGTCCGCTGCTCTAACCAGCTGAGCTACGGGCCCCGCGTTGTCTGGGCCGAGCGTATCGCCCGCCGCAGCGAGAGCCACAGGATGAGGAGGACGGAGAGCGGCAGCAGCCACCACGCCGCGATGCCGGCGGCCGCGAGCACGGCGGTCGCCCCGATCGCCGCTGCCACGAGCAGCGCGACGAGCCAGTCGTCGCCGATCACGAAGTCCCACCAGAAGCGGCCGAAGTTGCGGAGCCGATTCATGCGGGCACTGCTTCCAACCGCTCGCGGCGCAGCAGCCGCACGAGGGCGAACGACGAGAGCGCCACGAACGCGAGCACGCCGATCAGCGCGGCGTCGGAGCCGGGCCAGTCCGCGCCGGCCCCCTCGACCGACCAGAAGATCCCGAACGTGGTCAGCATCACGCCGACCGCAAACTTCATCGCATTCTCGGGAACCCGGGCGAGTGGGGCGCGCACGGCGACGCCGATTCCGGCGACGAGCACGAGCGCGGCGACTGCGCCGGCGGCTGCAAGAGGGATCGAGCCCTGTGCGCTGCCGAATGTGAGGACGATGAACACGACCTCGAGCCCCTCGAGCAGCACTCCCTTGAAGGAGAGCGTGAACCCGTACCAGTCGACTCCCGCGCGCTCGAGATGCGCCGCGCCCTGCGCGTCTGCGAGCTCGCGGGCGAAGATCGCGTCCTCGTCGTGGAGAGCCTTGTAGCCGCTCGCGCGCAGGATCGCCTTGCGCAGCCACTGCAGGCCGAAGACGAGCAGGAGCGCGCCGACGACGAGCCGGAGCCCCTGCAGCGGGATCACTGTGAGGGCCGGCCCGAGCGCGACCACGACGACGGCGAGCACGAGCGTCGCGGCTCCGAGCCCCGTGAGCGAGGAACGCCAGCCGCGCGCGAGGCCGGCGGCGAGGACGATCGTCAACGCCTCCACGAACTCGACGCCGCTCGCGAGGAACGCGGACAGGACGAGGAATGCGTTGCCGGTGCTCATCAGAGACCCCAGTGATCCCGGGGCTGAGGGTAGCCGGGCGCGTCTTCCGCGCTCGCGGCGGCGGTGGCCACGTCGGCCGGGTAGGTGCGCAGGCCCTTGAAGAGGAGCCACGAGCTGGCGCCGAGCGGGAGGATCATGACGACGAACGTCCACTGCAGGCCCGACCGGCCGCCGCCGAAGACGTGGTCCGAGACGGCGCCGAAGAGGAGCGGCGCGAGGGCCATGGCAAGCGAGCGCAGCAGCGTCCGCACCGCCTCGGCGCGGCCCCAGAGCAGCGGCGGCATGATGTCGAGCCGCGCCGCGTCGAGGGGCGGGTTCTGGGCGCCGAGGAAGAACGCGGCCGCGACGAGGTAGGGGACAGCGGTCACCGCGCCGCGCGTGAAGATCGCGGGGACGAACAGCACCGTCGTGAGCGCCGCAGCGACGGCCGGCGTCCAGATGCGGGCGTTCAGCAGCCCCCGCTTGAGCAGGTAGTCGCCGAGCGTGCCGCCGGCGAGCACGCCCGCCAGCGAGCCGATCCCGATCACGAGCAGGAGGGAGCTGGCGAGCGCCTGGTCGATCCCGTACTGGTCCCGGGAGAACTCGAGCCCGAAGGTTTGCAGGCCGGCGAGGAAGTAGTAGCCGCATGCGCTCGCTGCGATGAGCACGAGGTTCGTGCGAACCCGAAGCACGTAGCCGGTGGCGCGCAGCAGGTTCATGCGCCGCGCTTCGCCCGGGTCGACGACGAGCTCGGGGTCCGGCGTGAGTCCCCGCTCCCGCGCGAGCCGTTGCGCATCGGTCGTCTGCGCGTCTCCGTCCTGCGCCTGGGCCACCACCTCGGGTGGCGGAGGTCCTTTCTCGGAGGCCAGGGTGCCCTTGCCTCCGCGCTCCGGCTCGCGCAGCCGCCAGACGACGACCGCGAGCACGAACGCGGGCAGCGCGAGGATGACGAAGGCGGCGCGCCACGACAGCGCAGCGACGTTGCCGGTGACCGCGAAGCCGATGCCGGCGCCGACGTATTCGCCGGCGAGGATCACGCCGTAGATCCGGCCGCGTTCCCAGCTTCCGAACCAGTCACCGACGAGCGAGGCGACCATCGGTCCGGCCGAGGCGGTGACGGCGCCGAGGAAGAGACGCGTCCACAAGAGTTCGGTGAAGTCCGAGGCGGTGGCGCTCCAGAGCATCGCGGCGCCCCAGGTCACGATCGTCGCACCGAGCACCCGGGTCCGCGTCACGCGGTCGGCCAGGACGCCGAAGGGCAGGGTGGCGAAGGCACCGACGAGGGAGCTGACCGCCACGAGCAGGCCGATGTCGGTGTTGGTGATGTGCAGGCCGGAGCGGAGCTCGGCCGCCGACGCGCCGACCGTCGCGGCGTCGGCGCCGCTCAGTCCGAGAATCGCGGCGAGGACGATGATGACGCGGGTGCGCTCCGCGCCTCCGAGCGCGACCGTGAGCCGCCGCGCCGCGGCGCTCGCCGCTGCCGACCCCAGGGCCGCTGCATCGGTGAGGACGCGTGCGGTACGCGATTCCTCGGTGCTCACGTCCTCATGGTGGCAGGAGTGAGGATGTACCCGTGACCGTCGGTTTGCGGCTCCGTCGCCGAGGAGCTCGGTGAGGAGGAGTCGGCGGCGTAAGCTGGAGTCATGTTCCTCTTCAAGAAGGCCGAGATGGTGACGCCCGGGGACGCACTGCCCGGGCACGACACGCCGATGCAGGTTCCCGACCGCCACGAGGTGCTGGGGACGCCGCTCACCCCGCCCTTTCCGGAAGGAATGGAGCAGCTCGTGGTGGGGATGGGCTGTTTCTGGGGCGCCGAGCGTGTGTTCTGGGAGGCCGACGGCGTCTATACGACCGCGGTCGGCTATGCCGGTGGCTTCACGCCGAACGCGACGTACGAGGAGGTCTGCAGCGGCCGCACCGGCCACACCGAGGCGGTGCTGGTCGTCTTCGACCCGTCCGTCCTCCCGCTCGAAGGCGTCCTGCGCCTGTTCTGGGAGAACCACGACCCCACGCAGGGGATGCGGCAGGGCAACGACATGGGCACGCAGTACCGCTCGGCGGTCTACTGGGCGGACGAGGCGCAGCGGGCGGCGGCGGAGTCGACACGCGACATGTTCCAGGGGGAGCTCGAGCGCGCGGGCTACGGCGAGATCACGACGGAGATAGCGGAGGCCGGGCCGTTCTACTACGCCGAGCCGTACCACCAGCAGTACCTCGCCAAGAACCCGAACGGCTACTGCGGGCTCGGCGGAACCGGCGTTTCCTGCCCGGTCGGACTACCGACCTCGTAGCGGCTCCGCAACCGTTACGGGACCGCGGTCGTTCTCCTGTGAAAACTCACAGGAGGTTCGACGATGGGAGATCGCACTCAGCGGTTGAAGGGCAAGACGAACGAGATCGCCGGCAAGGCGAAGGCCGAGGCCGGTCGCTCGACGGGTAGCGGCAAGACCGAGGCCGAGGGCGTCGGCAAGGCACTCAAGGGCAAGGCGCAACAGGCGACCGGCAAGGCTCGCAGCGCCGTGAAGAAGAAGACGCGCTAGCCGGCGCCGGCCGTCCTAGCTCCGGTCGCCGCTCGCGAAGAAAGAGGCGAAGGAGCCGGCGACGGCGGTGAGGACGAAGATCGCCCAGAGCTCGAGCACGACGTCGACGATCTGGCCGGCGTTCGTGAGCGGATTCGCGTAGGACGACGAGACCGTCACGATCTGCGCGGTCGAAAAGAAGAGCGCGTCGCCGAAACCGTGGATGCTGCTGCCCTTCAGTCCGCTCTCGTACGACCACATCAGCACCGCGCAGACCGCGTCCACGACCGCGGAGAGGAGGATGGCGATGCTCACGCGCGCGAGGAGCCGGCGATGGCGCTCGCTCCAGGTGATCAGGCGGCGCAGCTCTTCCCGAATCATCGCGCGGAGGCTAGGCGACGTCCCGGTCGGTGCCCGCAGTTGACAGGAGTGCGACAGGGTTGTTGAGTCCGAGCATTCCCACGCACATGGCGGGGGGCCCAAAGGAGGGACGATGAAGCGTTTTCTGATGCTCGTGGGAGTCGCGGTGGTCGCCGCCGCCATGTACGTGGCCGCCGGTACGGCGAGTCAGCAGTCGCGGGGTCCGACTGCCAAGCAGTTCAAGGCGCTCAAGGCGCAGGTAGCGACCCTGAGCAAGAAGCTGAACGCGACCAAGGCCGAGGCGGATGCCCTCGCAGGGGCGATCACGACCTGCTTCACCAGTGTCGTGGGCGTCAGCCAGTTCGGCGACCCGAACGGGACGTTCGGCTACCAGTTCCTCGACAAGGGAGCGACCACACCCGTCTTCACGTCCGCGCTCGACGCCGACGGGTCGACGACTCCACAGGTGTACATGCAGACGGTGGATGCGTCCTGCGTCCAGGCGCTGCGACATCGGACGCCGCGCGCGGGAAGCGGTCGGCTGCCGCTACACGGCGAGCGCCTTCGCTGAGATCGATTGTGGGAGGGCGGTCGTGAAGACCGCCCTCTTCCGCGCTCCCCTCAGGCTGCGGCGAGCTCCACCATGTGCAGGCGGTAGAGGTCGGGCTCGCAGGCCTCGAAGCCGTCGACGACGTCTGGGTCGAACTGCGTGCCACGGCAACGACGGATCTCCTCGGAGGCGGCCTCCCAGCTGACCGGCGCCCGGTACGGACGCTGGTCGGTCATCGCGTCGAGCGAATCGACGACGGCGAAGATCCGCGCGCCGAGCGGGATGCTCTCCTCGGAGAGGCGGTCTGGGTACCCGTTTCCGTCCCACCGCTCGTGGTGGGAGCGGATGACGCGTGCGCCTTCCTGGTTGAGCAGCGGGACGTGGGCGAGCAGCCGCTCCCCGAGCTCGGCGTGCTCCTGCATCTTCCTGCGCTCGGACCCGGTGAGGCGGCCCGGCTTGAGCAGGATGCCGTCGGGGATGCCGATCTTGCCGACGTCGTGCAGCATGAAGCCCCACTCGAGGCTCGGGTCGTCGAGCAGCCCCGGTGCGACCTCGAGGGTGAGCCTCGTCGCGTAGGAGGTGACCCGGCGCGAATGCCGGCTCGTCCCGAAGTCGCGGGACTCGAGCGCGGACGCGAGCACCGCCACGGTCTGGGCATAGGCCTCGGTCAGGAGCTGGTGCTGGCGGCGGCCGATCTCGATCAGCCGGTTCAGGTCCGCGGCGTCGACGACGTCCCTGCCGTCGTCCAGCTGCCCGACACCGGTCTGCCGGATCAGCGGCGTGACGAGCGCGATCAGCTCGAGGGGGCTGAACGGCTTGCGCAGGAACGCCTCCGCCCCGACGGCCCGTGCGGAGCGGCCCGCCTCCTCCGACCCGCTGATGGCGACGATCGGGATCTTGCGCGTGTGCGGCGTCTCGCGCAGCCGCTCGAGGTAGAAGATGCCGTCGATTCCCGGGAGACCGATGTCGAGCAGGATCGCGTCGGGACGGGAGTCGACGAGCACGCGCTCGGCCTCGATCACGTCGTACGCGGTGTTCACCTCGAACCCCTCGAGCTCGAACGTCGTCCGGATCAGCTCGCAGAGCAGCCGGTCGTCGTCGATCACCAATACGCACGGTCTGCGGCCCATTGTTGGAACCCCCTCTGCTGACGGCAACATCTCCAATCCCTTTCGGCAGGAGGGATGCCGGGGCAAAGGACTCCGCGCGAGGCGGGTTGGCAACGAGGCGGAAGAAGTTCCTACCGAAAACTGCCGCAGGCTGGGCAGGCGAGATCACCCGTTGGGGTGACGTCCTGCGGCGCTACGTCACCCGCGGCGCCGGCTTCGCACCGGCGCCGCAGGCGGTGACGACGAGGACGAGCGCGCTCGCCGGGAGGAGAAAGCGCTTCATCCTGGTCCTAATACGGCACCGGGCCTTGAAACCGTCACAGTCCGATCAGCCGTTGGCGGTACTGACGCATCTCTTGCTGAAGTACCCCTTGATGTTGCGCGGCTTCCAGTTGATGAACTCGACCGGCAGCCGGGTCTCGTTGTCGTTGCGGACGGCGGCGAGTGCCGACACCGGCACCCCGCCGCTCAGCGTGATCCGCAGGTGGACGAGCACCCGCTTCGCCGTCACGCAGCGCTCGGCGAAGAAGCCGAGGTACTGGGGCGTGACCGTTTCGGCGTGAGAGGGAAGACCTGTGGGCCTGAGAACCGCCTTTCGCGACGAGCGCCTGCAGGTCGGCGTGTCGATCTTCAGGTTGCTCCCTTTCGCGGCCCGGAAGAAGAGCTGCGGCAGGTTGAAGTTGAACCCGTTCTCCTTGAAGGTCTTCTTCACGGTCAAGAGGTTCAGGTTCGCCGGCCGCTGTGGCGCGTCCTGGGTCGGCGGCACAGTGACGCTCGTGTTGAGATCGATGTAGTGCTGCGGGCGCACCTTGCAGGAATAGGTTCGATCGACCACGCTCGTCGGCGCGGCCTGCGCGCTCACCGCGGCGGTCACGGCAATCGCCGAGATGGCCGTGACCACTCCGACCGTGCGAGGGTGCGTCATCTCGGCCCGGACGTTACGCCGGGCCTGCGCCTCTGTCCAGCTACTGAAGGCGCTCGGCGAGGTAGCGGATCGCGCGCGGGTAGCGGTAGTCGATTCCGCCGTGGCCCGCGTCGAAGAGCTCGAAGAAGACGTCGGTGATTCCGAGCTCCTCGAGCTCGCCGCGGAACGCCTCGGCACCGAGGTCGAGGTAGTACTCGTCCCGCTTGCCGGCGTCGATGTAGATCGCGCGCTGACTGTGCAGCGCGTCGGCGTGGCGGCGGGCCATGCGCACCGGGTCCCAGGCGAGCCAGCGCTGCCAGACGTCGTCGCGCAGCATCCCGGTCGAGACGTCGAACGGGAGGTCGACGGTCCCGTCCTCGTTCGCCGAGTAGCACGCGGCCATCGCGTAGGTGTTGACGAGGTGGATGTCGGACTTCTTCGTCAGCGCCGGACGTGAGCGGAAGTCCTCCCAGAAGCGCTCGTACGAGCCGTCGTACTCGTCGCGGAGCGCGCGGACGGTCTGGGGAAACTCGGGTAGGTAGCAGAGCTCGAAGAGCGCGTCCCCGGCGTGGGTCGCGAGGCCGCCGAACACGTCGGGCCGGAGCATCGGCACGACCATTGCGCCGTAGCCGCCGCTCGACTTACCCGTGAGGCCGCGATGGGCAGGCTCGGCGAGCGTCCGGTAGCGGGAGTCGACGAACGAGACGACCTCGTTACACAGGTACTCACCGTAACGCCCGGTTCCCGGCGAGTCGATGAACTGCGAGCCGCCGTACGACGTCCAGCAGTCGACGGCGACCACGAGCGCAGGCGGACACCCCTCCTCCGCGAAGAGCCGGTCGACCAGCTCCGGCACGTTCGGGCGGAAGGCGCTGCGGTTCCACCACATGTCGACCTGGCCGGTCATGCCCTGGATCAGGTAGATCGAGGGAAAACGCCGCTCGGGCTCGGCGTCGTAGGCGGGCGGGACGTAAACCCAGAGCGGGCGGACGTGCGGGTCGCCGAGCGGGTTGTCGCGGAGAACCTCGCTCTCGATCTCGAGCTCGTCGAAGCGTCCCAGCATCTCCCGCGACCACGGCTCCACGAGGCGTTCTTCTATCAGGTCGGCCTGGCTACACTCACTGCGATGGCCGAGTACGGGACGATGCGGGTCAAGAGCGGTCTCGCCGAGATGCTCAAGGGCGGCGTGATCATGGACGTCGTCGACGCCGAGCAGGCGAAGATCGCCGAGGACGCCGGCGCGTGCGCCGTCATGGCGCTCGAGCGCGTGCCGGCCGACATCCGCCGCGACGGCGGTGTCGCGCGCATGTCCGACCCGGACAAGATCCAGGAGATCCAGGAGGCCGTGACCATCCCCGTCATGGCGAAGTGCCGCATCGGCCACTTCGCCGAGGCCCAGATCCTGCAGGCGCTCGAGATCGACTACATCGACGAGTCCGAGGTGCTGACGCCTGCGGACCTCGAGCATCACGTCGACAAGTGGCAGTTCACCGTCCCCTTCGTCTGCGGCTGCACGAACCTCGGCGAGGCGCTGCGCCGGATCGCGGAGGGCGCGGCGATGATCCGCACCAAGGGCGAGGCGGGCACCGGCGACATCGTCAACGCAGTCACGCACATGCGCGCGGTCTTCGGCCACATCCGTCGGCTCGGCGCGCTGCGCGACGAGGAGCTGTACGCGGAGGCGAAGGAGCTCCGCGCGCCGTACGAGCTCGTCAAGTGGGTCGCCGAGAACGGGAAGCTGCCGGTCGTGACCTTCACCGCCGGCGGGATCGCGACTCCGGCCGACGCCTCGCTCTGCATGCAGCTCGGCGCGGACGGCGTATTCGTCGGCTCCGGCATCTTCAAGTCGGGCGACCCGGAACGCCGCGCGAAGGCGATCGTCGAGGCGACGACTCACTACCGCGATCCGGAGATCCTCGCCCGCGTCTCCGCCGGCCTCGGTGATCCGATGGTCGGCATCTCGACGCAGTCGCTCGACCCGAGCGAGCTGCTCGAGACGCGCGGCTGGTAGTACCCGAAGCGCCGCTCCAGGAGTCAGGCTCCGGCCGGGCGCCGACCGCACCCGGCTGGTTCGTCGTGAACGTGGGCGATGCGATGTGGCTCACGACGGAGGGCGGCGAGAAGAAGCGGTCGGGGTCCGAGTGCTCGTTCGAGACTCCCATGGCCGAGTTCGAGCAGCTCGGAGTCCGCATCCACGTGCTTCCGTCCGGCGAGCCGAACGGCTGCTACCACGCCGAGAATCAGCAGGAGGACTTCCTCGTCCTGGCCGGCGAGTGCACGCTGCTCGTCGAGGGCGAAGAGCGCACGCTGCGCGCGTGGGACTTCTTCCACTCCCCGCCCGGCACCGAGCACATCTTCGTCGGCGCAGGTGAGGAGCCCTGCGCCATCCTGATGGTCGGCTCGCGGGCGGGCGAGTGGACCGTGCGGTATCCCGTGTCGGAGCTCGCGGCGCGCCACGGGGCGAGCGTCGAGCGCGAGACGTCCGACCCGGACGAGGCGTACGCCGAGTGGGAGCCGTCGCGCCGCGAGCGGCCGTCCATTTGGAACCGCCTGCCCTGGGCCGGGTAGTCCGTCCGACACGGGGGAGACGATCTCCCGCGTGCACGACCGCGAGATCAAGCCGCTCTGGACCTCGGCGACTTTTCTCGTCTACACCGGCGGGCTGTCCGTCCTCCTCGGCGGGCTCGCCGCGCTCGGGTACCTCTCCGCGCAGTACGGCAGCGGCGCCACGGCGGCCTGGGCCCTGCTCGTCCTCGTCATTCTCTACGCCATCGCGCACGGGCTCCGCGTGCGTGGCCGGCAGATCGCCGCAGGCATCTTCGCGTTCGCCTCGCTACTCGCCTGGGGCGTGTTCGTCGCCTTCCTCTTCGACTGGTTCGGCTGGCACGGCGTGCACGGCTCGTTCCAGCACTTCTCGCTGTCGCGCCTCGTGCTGTGGCTGCTGATCCTCGCAGCCGCGTTCGACGACCGGCGGCGGTTCGGGTTCCCCCTCGTCCGGGTCGTCTCGGCGGTCGTCGCCTGGCTCCTCGTCATCGATCTGATCACGAGCGGCGGAACCTTCACCGCGGTGGTGACGCTGCTGGTGGGGATCGCCTATCTCGTGTGGGGGACGGCCAACAACAGTCCGTCGGCGTTCTGGCTCCATCTCGTGGGCGGCCTGCTGATCGGCGGGTCGATCCTCTACTGGGCGCACACGAGTGATGCCGACTTCGCCTTCGTCTCGATCGTCGCGTTCGTGTTCGTCGGGATCGCGTACGCGACGAGGCGCTCGAGCTGGGCGGTGCTCGGGACAATCGGGTTCTTCGCGGCGACGCTCCACTACCTCGTCGGCTCACCGACGCAGATCGCCGAAGCTGCCTTCGGAGGGCAGCCTCCGCCGCACGTCAGCCCCTGGGCGCCGGGGCTCGCCTTCGGGCTCCTCGGCTTCTTCCTCGTCTCTCTGGGCCTGCTCGGCCGGCGCAGCGTGGTCGCGACGCTCGCCCCGCCAGCCCAGTCGGCGCCCGAATAACGCTCGTTACCATCGAGCCATGGAGAAGCCGCTCAGGATCGGCGTCCTCGCCGTGCAGGGGAACTTCCGCGAACACGCCGGCGTGCTGCGCCGGCTCGGCGCGGAGCCGGTCGAGGTGCGGCTCCCCGGGCAGCTCGAAGGGCTCGACGGCCTCATCATCCCGGGCGGCGAGTCGACCGCGATCGGCCGGCTCATGCGGCTGTACGGGCTCGACGAGGCGCTCCGCGGGTTCGGCGGCCCGATCCTCGGCACGTGCGCCGGGATGATCGTCCTCGACCGCGATCATCTCGGGATCGGGGACTACCGGACGCGGCGCAACGCGTTCGGCCGCCAGGTGCGGAGCTTCGAAGCCGATCTGGACATCGGCGACGGCGACGAGCCGCTGCGCGCGGTGTTCATTCGCGCCCCGTGGGTCGAGGACGCGGGGGCCGACGTCGAGGTGCTTGCGGAGCTCGACGGCCATCCGGTGCTGGCGCGCGAGGGACGGCTCCTCGTCGCCGCCTTCCACCCGGAGCTGACCGACGACACGCGCGTGCACGAGCGGTTCTTGAACATCGTCAGGGAGGAGTCGCGTGTCCGGGCATAGCAAGTGGTCGTCGATCAAGCACAAGAAGGGCGCGGCGGACGCGAAGCGCGGCAAGCTCTTCTCGAAGTTGACGCGCGCGATCATCGTGGCCGCGAAGGACGGCGGCCCCGATCCTGCCGGCAACCTCGCGCTGCAGAACGCGATCGAGAAGGCGAAGGCCGCCTCGATGCCGAAGGACAACATCGACCGCGCGATCGCCAAGGGCGCCGGCACGGACTCCGACTCCGCCGCCTACGAGTCGATCGTCTACGAGGGGTACGGCCCGGCAGGCGTTGCCGTGATCGTCGAGGCGCTGACCGACAACCGCAACCGGACGGCGGGGGAGGTCCGGCACACGTTCGATAAGAACGACGGCAACCTCGGCACCTCGGGCGCTGTCGCCTGGCTGTTCGAGCGGCGCGGCATCGTGCTCGTGGCGGCGGACGGCACCGACGAGGATGAGCTCACGCTCGCGGCAGCCGAAGGCGGCGCCGACGACGTCTCCCTCGACGGCTCGAGCTTCCAGGTTCTCTCCGCGGCAACGGAGCTCGCGTCGGTGCGCGAGGCGCTCGAGAGCGCCGGCTTCGAGATCGAGTCGGCAGAGCTGACGATGCTCCCGAAGACGACCATCTCCGTCGAGGACGAGAATGAGGCGAAGAAGATCCTGCGCCTGATCGACCAGCTCGAGGAGAACGACGACGTGCAGGAGGTCTACGCGAACTTCGACATCCCCGAGCGGGTGTTGGAGTCGGTCGCGGGCTAGCAGTGCGACAGCATTTCGTCTCACACTGGCGGGTGTGGCTGCTCATCGCGGTGCTCGTGATCGTCGTCAACGAGCTGGTCGACCGGAACTTCTTCGACCACCAGGAGCACATCGACGGCGACTTCGCGCTCGTCGTCCTCGCTCTCTTGGTCGCGTTCTTCGGCTCGTACCTCGTCGTGCGGCTCCGGCGCCCGCGCCGAGCGGCCTAGCCGGGGGAGGAGTCGTCCGCCCCGGCGCCTAACGTCTCGTCGTGAAGGTCGTAGGCATCGAT
>JBKPLL010000041.1:0-10005 GCA_046731605.1 Actinomycetota bacterium
TCCCAGTACTCCTCCGGAGAGAGTGGGATGTAAGGCACCTCCGCTAGCTCGACGTCGATGATCTCCTCCCGGTCCGTGATGCCCTTGATCTTCGGGCCGAGCCGAGGTTCGTCCTCAGCACGTGCGTACCAATTGAAGCGACGACCCTTGCGGCTGGTGAGTTCGTCTGGTCTGAAGATATGGAGGCCATCCGCGGGGAACTCGTTGGATCGGGCCGTTGCCGTGCTCGTTGCAGTAGACCTCGTGATCGCGCACGTGCCGGCCGCAGGGTTGGTATTCGACGGGGGCGCCAGCAGGAGACGCCCCCGTCTGTCCGCCCGCTGGTGCTGAGGACACCGGCACGGGCCGCGCGCACTTCCGCCCCGGATTGACGGTCGTGGCGCGTTCTTCTGAATCTTGATCTTGGTCGTGCATCCGGGGGGCCGTCCTCAGCGGCTGTTTGTCCGTGTGGCTAGAGCGTACGGGTCGATTCGGTCATCCGAAACGCCCGGAGTTATAAAGTCGCGCGTTGTCACCTTCGTTGTCACCCCGCCGCATGCGTCTCTCGTTCTGACAACAGAAAGGCGCCGTTTCCAGCGCCTTTCCCAGAGCCGACGCGGGGACTCGAACCCCGGACCCCATCATTACGAGTGATGTGCTCTACCAGCTGAGCTACGTCGGCGGGGAGGGCTCAGTCTAGCCGGGGCTCAGCAAGGGGCTTCGGCGGCGCACGACGACGCCCGGGCCCACGCGACTGACGAGTCGGACGTCGACGCGGTAGCCGCCACGACGCAACGCTCGCCTGGGGAGGTTGATCGTCGCCGCCGGCGCGCCGCCCACGAGGGTGCCGCGTCGCGCGACGACGGGCTTGCCGTTCGCCCGGTCGAGCGTGACGAGGTACAGGCAGTCGCGGTTGCAGCCCAGAGCGACCGACGCAGCGGACGAGCTCGAGAGCCGGTCAGGGAAGGTGAGGGTGGTCGGAGTGACGGGAGTCACCCGGCCCGGGCAGACCACCGCACCGCGCGCAACCGTCCGGATCGCACCCTTCACCGCGGCCGCCGCCGGCTTTGCATGACCGCTCGCGTAGTAAACGCCGGTTGCGGGCTCCGCTGCGGAGCCGACATCGACGAGCCTGTCGAGCAGCACCCCGGTCACAGCCGACGAGCAGGACGCATCCTCGATTGCGTCCGCGTACGTCGCGGCCTGCACGTCCGCCGAGACCGCGTCCACGGCCGGCGGTGAACCTCCGGTGTATGCGCTCGACTCCGCCGACGGCACCGTCGTCGGGATGCCGAGAGCGTCGAGCAGAACCGGCGGAGCCGCTCCGAGCCCCTTGGCGAGGGCGGACTCGAGCACGTCCACGTCACCGGTCGCCAACGCTCCGGGACCCGGCAGCGGTGCAGGCCGGAAGGAGACGAGGTCGGCGCCGGCGCCCGCTTCAGCGAGGTCGCGACCGACGGCAACGGCCGTGAGTTGCGGCTTGGCCGACGAACCGTCGAGGAAGAGCCCCACGGCCACGTCCGCCCTCACCGCCCTGACCGCAGCCCGGACAGCAGCGAGAGCGTTCGCGTAGCCGCGAGCGGTCGTCCGCGAGGGGCCGGGCGTGAGCACGAGGGCGTGGAGCGCCGGTGCCTGCCCGGCGAGCGACGCCGCATACCGTGCGAGCTCGGCCCGCTCGGCGTCGTCAGCGGGCAACCGAGCCGCGCTCAGGTCGAGCACGAGCCCTACTCCCGCAGGAAGCGCACGCAATGAGGAGACGAGGGTGGGATCCGGCGACGTTTGGCCCGCCTGCCAGGCCACGGACAGGCGGACGAGCCGCATTCCCAGCGACGCCGCAACAGCAGCCTGTTGCGAGCCGTCGATGCCGCTGCCGGCTGCAAACAGCGACGAGCTTGCCGGAGCCACCCCGGCCGTCCGGTGTGCGGCCTTCCCGCTACGGCCGGCCCCGGGCACGTGGACGAGCGGCAGCGCCGAGAATGCGGCGCGGTTGCCCGCGTAGTCGACCGCCGTCACGCCGACCCGGTAGAAGCCGGTGCGCTTCGGCTCGTGCCAGCGGAACGTATGCCAGCCCGCGTCGAGGTTCAGCCGGACGGAGCGCCCGGCCGTGGTGGCGGCGGTCACCCGCGCCGGCTTGGAGAGCCAGAAACGCAGCGCACCCGGCGACGCGTTCGCAACGTTGAAAGCCGGCGGCTGCCGCAGATACGTCGCGAAGCGGTTGGCCGCCTGCGCGAATCGTGGATCGTCCGGCGCCAGCCTGTGCAGGAGCCGGATCACGAACTTCTGGTACGAGAGCGGCGACGGATTTCCGGCGAGCGAGTAGTCGGTCCAGTAGCCGGTGTCGAACCGCCACAGCGTGGCGGCGGCCGCCTGCTCCATCCGCGAGGAGAGCGTCGCGGCGGCGGGGTCGTTCATCGCCGCCGCGTAGCTCTGGAGCGAGAGGACGGCTTGCAGCTGCGCGTTCAGGACTGGGTTCCGGCTGAAGGAGTAGAGCCGGATCCAGGGGCCTGCGGCGACGCTGGTCGTCAGGCGCGGCACGGCCTGGAACGCGCGCGTGGCTTCGTCCGACAGGGCGGCCGACTCGTCGGCCACGAGAGCCGCTGCGCGGGCGAACGCCTGCGCTGCGACAGCCTGCGCCATCCCGGACACCCAGGGCGGCCGACCGCCGTACCGGAAGTAGTACTCCCAGGCGACTCCGCCTCCACGGCGGGGCACCGCGCGGGCAGCGAGCGCAGCGGCCAAGCGCTTCGTACCCTCCACGTCCCCGCCGGCGACCCGCGCATTGAGGGCGGAGACGTCGGCGAGGGGATGGAACTCGAAGCACTTGCCGGAGAAGTAGCGATAGACGATCCCGTCCGCGTCGGTGATGTCCGTCCCGGTCCGCGGCGCACCGTGCCGCGCGAAGTAGGCGTCGTTCGCAGCGAGCTGTCCGAACAGGGCCTTCGCGCGCGGCGCCGTCAGCCTCTTTCCGAGCGCCCCGATCTGCTCGAGCGCGACCTCCACGGGGATCCGCCGCCCAGCCGGCAGCACGCGCACGAGATGAACCGCACGCGCGATCTCGCGTCGGCCGGCCGAGGCCTCGGCCCGGCTCAGCCGGCCCGACTTCACCGCATGCTCCAGTGCCGACAGCGCCGAGCGCTCGCCGGGAACAGGCTTCGGCGCCGCGGCAGCGCCGCTCGCGACCAGGAGCGCAACGACGGCGAACAGCAGCCCGGTGAGACCCCTCACACTCACCACGCGAACGGATTCTGCCGTAGAAGCGCCGCGGGTGTGGCCAGGCAGGGCGGGCTTTACGCGGGCGTGACAGTCACGGCTCGATGGTGACGAGCGTTCCGATCGGGGTGTAGGGCCAGACCGCGGCGGCCGCTGCCTCGGGAAGCTCGACGCAGCCGAGGCTCTGCGGCGTCCCGAACGAGGCGCGGGGGAACTCATGGAGCGCGTCACCGCCGTGGAAGTAGCTGATCCAGCGGATCCCGGGATCGTTGTAGTGCGTGCCGTCGGGATTGGTGCCGCTCATCGTCCCGACCGGGATGTGCTCGAACACCGGCCACGTCCCCGGCGCGGTCGGCGACTCCGGGATCCCCGTGTTGCCCGGCGACGTGACGATCACGCGACCGTTGTGCCAGAGGCTGAGCGACTGCGGCACGGTCTCGTGCACGAAGACGTAGTTGTAACCGGCGTCCGACCGGCGGCCGGCGAGATCGTCGCGCATCAACGCCCGCCAGACCCGCGGTCCGGCCACGCCGTCGGTTCCCATGTCGTGGACGTTCTCGAAGCGCATCACGGCGCCCTGGGTGATGACGTTCCAGCTGCCCGGCTTCCAGAGAGCCTTGAGCGAGCCGGGCGTCTGCGGGTAGCGCCAGGAGAATGTCCCGTGCGGCGCGGACGTCGCAGCGGCGATCTCGGAGGCAATCGTCGGCGGCGTACCGCCGGGTGGGCGCCAGCGGACGGGGAGATAGCCGAGACGCGCGAGGAGCTCCTGCAGTCGCAGGGTCGAGCCCGCGGCCACGGTCCAAGTGAGGGTCTCTCCGGGTAGCCGAACCTGCTCGGTACCGCCGAGACCGAGCCCGAGTCCCTCAGGTCGGAACACGAGCGTGTGCGGGTCCACCTGCGCCCAGTGGCCCGGCATGGCCGGCTCGAGCCGGGGCAGCCGGGAGCCGAGCACGGAGGCGACCGGCCGGGCGAAGGTCAGGGTCAGCGGACCGAGCGGAGCGAGGCGGCTTCCGGCGGCGGGCTCGGCCACCACGCTGGTCCGCGACCCGGGCACGAACCAGGCCACGCGAGCCGGATTCGAGAGCTTCTCCCAGGGCCGCACCGCGGCCGCCACCGTCGTCGTGCCTGCGACCGCCTTGCCGGCGGCGCGCATGCCGAGTGGCACGACGCTGCGGCCGGCTCCCAGTCTCTGCAGTCGTCGGCCTCCGATCGCGACCCGGCTCACCGGCTCGGCAAAGCTGATCATCACGGGGCTACCTCGTCTCGGCCGAAGCAGAGCCGAGCGGATGTGCGGCTTCGGGGTCACGACCGTGATCGTCTGCTCCTCGCGGTGGCCGACGAGCCACCCGATCCAGCTCGGCCGCCGAATCCGGACCTTGATGGTCAGGCGCTCGCCGGGCGCGAGCCGGACCCGCGGCCAGACCGTGCCGCGGCGCAGCACGATCGGCACCGGCTTGCCGTCGGAGTCCGTCACCGACAGCCGCTCGACGTGCCCGGAGAACGAGTGCAGCGAGATGCCTGCAACGCCGCTCGGCGACGCCGCGACGCCGACGCCCGGCCAGGCCAGCAGCGCCGCACCTAGGGCGGCCGCGACGACGAGCCCCAAACAGGCCGCGGTCAGAAACCACCTGCGCAACACGACTATTCAGTATGGCCTACGCTCAGGCGGATGGCTGGTCCCGGCGGCGGCAGAGGGATCCCGCGCGATCTCTCGAGCCGCGAGATCGACGAGTTTCTGCGCGCCCAGCGGATCGCCCGCCTCGGCTGTCACGCCGACGGGGTCACGTACGTGGTGCCGCTCATCTACGCATACGAGGACGGCGGGGTCGTGGCGGTCACGACCGAGGGCCGCAAGACCGCGATGCTGCGCGCCAATCCGCGGGTCTGCGTCGAGGTCGACGAGTACGACTCCGACGGGAAGGGAAGCTGGCGGAGCGTGATCGCCCACGGCACGTGCGAAGAGCTCGCCGGCGACGCGATCGAGCCCGCGCTCGCCCTCATGCGCGAGCGCTTCGCGCGCACTGCGGGTCGCGCGCCCCGGCCGCGCGAGCTCGGGCCCGGCGTCGTCGTCCTTCGCATCAATCTCGACGTGGTCTCAGGCCGGACCGTCGAGCGGTGATTTTTCCTGCATAAGCAGGGAATGAGACTTTGTACGGAAATAGAAAAACACCGGGTTTGGGAATGGACTTCGGTGCAACGCCGTTCTATAACTCGTACGGGTGGCGACGCCGCACTAGCTAGCCCCGTATCACGCCGCCCGGGCGCCGAAATCCGGCAGCCCCTCACGACCGAAAGGAACAACACACTGAGCGACACGATTCATCTGCACGACCTCTCGCCTGTCGAGCGCCTACTCGAGGAGGCCGCCGAGCGCGGTTTCGTCGAGGAAAAGGACATTCAGGCTCTCGCCGACGAGCACGAGCTGACCGAGGACGACGTCTCCGGCCTGCGCGTCGCGCTCGAAGAGCGCGACGTCGTCGTGCGCGAGCAGACGCCCGAGGAGACGCGGCCGGTCGCAACCGCGCCGGTCACGGGAACGCTCGACCCGCTGCAGCTCTTCATGGATGCGGCGGGCCGGCACAAGCTGCTCACCGCCGCGGACGAGGTTGCACTCGCGAAGCGCATCGAGCGCGGCGACCTCGCAGCGAAGGAGAAGATGATCAACTCCAACCTGCGCCTGGTCGTCTCGATCGCGAAGCGCTATCAGGGCCACGACGTGCCTCTCCTGGATTTGATCCAGGAGGGCGTGATCGGCCTCAACCGCGCGGCGGAGAAGTTCGACTGGCGCAAGGGCTACAAGTTCTCGACCTACGCGACCTGGTGGATCCGTCAGGCCTGTCAGCGCGCGGTCGCGAACCAGTCGAAGACGATCCGCATCCCGGTTCATGTCCAGGAGCGCCGCATCAAGCTCAACCGCGCCTCCGCCGAGCTGCAGGCAAAGCTCGGTCGCGAGGCCACGGCCGAGGAGCTTGCCCAGGCGACGCGGCTCAAGCTCGAGCATGTCGTCGAGGCACTCGACGCGGTCGACTCGGTCTCCCTGAACCAGGGCCTCGGTTCGGACGGCGACTCGGAGCTCGGCGACCTCTTCGCCGACGAGTCGACGGTCGATCCCGCCGAGGAGGCCGTCGAGTCGGTTCGCCGGCAGCGCGTCCAGCGCGCGGTCGCCGATCTGCCCGAGCGTCAGCGGCGCATCATCGAGCTCCGCTTCGGCTTCGAGTCCGAGCCTGCCTCGCTGGAGACGATCGGCAAGGAGCTGGGCCTGACGCGGGAGCGCGTCAGGCAGCTCGAGAGCGACGCCCTCGCGCGGCTCCAGCTGGCGCTGGGCGACGAGCTCGTCTTCGCCGCCTAGGCAGAGAGGTCTAAGAGATACCGCGAAGGGCCGGGAGCGATCCCGGCCCTTCTGCTTTATGCGACCGCGGCGGTTGCTCCAAGCTCTGACCGGAGGCGAATGAGCAGCGCCTCGAGCGCTAGCGGCGTGGAGACCTGGAGCTCCTCGGCCTCGCGCCAAGCCGCGCGCACGACCTCGCATGCCTCCTCGGCCGCGTGCATGCGCTCGAGCGTCGCGTCCTGCTGCAGCTCTCCGAGCCGGTCGACGTGGACCGCGGCCGCCTCGGCGCCTGCGGCAACCACGACGAGATCGCGGTACCACGACTCGAGCTCTTCGAGCAATGCGAGCAGCTCCTCCCGCTCGGCCCCGCGCTGGGCGCGCCGCACGCGCTGCTCGGCCTCTCGTCCCGTCAGCTCGAGGGACTCGACCTGGACCTCGGCTGCCGCCCTCGCCTCCGCGCCGCGCTCGGCGATGCCTGCCAGGAGCGCTTCGGTGGCGTCGGCCGGATCGAACGCCGGATCGTCGTAGACCGACCGCGCGACAGCGATCAGCGCCTCACGGCGGGCGGCGGCGGCCGGATCGAGCAGCTGCAGTGCCCGGCCGAGGCGGCCGCCGGCAACGCGCGCGAGCGTCGTCAGCTCCTCGTCACCGAGCTCTGGCGCGTGCTCGCGGATCGCCTGCCGCACCGCGGGCTCCGACAGGCGGCGGAACGCGACGAGCTGACAGCGCGAGCGGATCGTCTCGGGCAGCGGGCCGAGCCGCTCGGCCACGAGAACTACGACCGCGTACGGCGGGGGCTCCTCGAGATCCTTGAGCAGCGCGTCCGCGGCGTCCTCGTTCAACGAGTCGGCGCCGAAAATCAGGTACACGCGGCGCTCACCCTCGAAGGGCCGCATGTGGAGGTCTCGCCGGAGCTCACGGACGTCATCGATCCGGATCTGCTCGCCGAGCGGCTCCAGGAGGTAGAGGTCGGGATGGCTGCCGCGCTCGACGCGCGCATGGTCGCCGAGCAGCTCGGCCGCGAAGCGCCGCGCGAGCTCGCGCTTGCCCACGCCCGCCGGGCCGTGGAAGAGGTAGGCGTGCGCAGGTCCCTCCTGGAGCGCCGCCGCCAGCAGCCGCTTCGCCTCGTGCTGCTCAGGAACGGTCTCGAAGCCGGTCACGTACCTCCCTCGCAATTTCGTCCGGCGGCCGCGTCGCGTCGACGGCCACGATTCTCTCTCCAAATCGCTGTGCGAGCTCGCGGTAGGCGGCGTCGACCTTGGCCTGGAGCGCGGTACCCTCGCGCTCCAGCCGGTCGGGATCGACATGACGGCCGGTGGCGACACCGGGATCGATGAGCAGCAGGAGCGTCACATCGGGAAGCAGCCCGCCCGTCACCGCAAGGTTGAGCTGTAGGACTGCGTCGATCCCGAGCCCGCGGGCGATCCCCTGATACGCGAGCGACGAGTCGACGTAGCGGTCGCAGACGACGTCCGCTCCGCGGTCGAGTGCAGGCCGGATCACCTCCTCGACGTGCTCGGCGCGCGACGCAGCGAACAGCGTCGCCTCGGCCCAGGCGCCCATCGTCGGCCCATTGAGCACGAGGGTGCGTACCGCCTCGCCGAGCTCGGTACCTCCCGGTTCGCGGGTGAGGACGACGTCGCGGCCCTCAGCGGCCAGCGCCGCGTGCAGGAGCTTTGCCTGCGTCGACTTCCCCGAGCCGTCGGCTCCTTCGAACGACACGAACACAGGTCCGGACGATACGCGGCAGGAGGAGCAGCCGTTCTCGAGGCGAACCGTGACGTCCGTGGAGCACGTCCAGCCCTTCCATCGCCCCTTCCCCTGGCGCATCGTCGTTCTCGCTGCCTGCGCCGTGGTGTTCCTCACCCTGCTGACGCTCGTCGGGATGCGCCTCGTTCGTAACCATCACGCAGCCGCAGGCGCACGTCCGGGAGCAACTACCGGCCGTGGCTCGAAGGGACAGGTCGTGCCGCTGCGGCCGCGGTCGCGGGTCTCGGTGCTCGTGCTCAACGGCAATGGGACCTCGGGCGTGGCAGGCTCGACGGCGAGCCGGCTGCTCGGGCGTGGCTACGCCTCGGCGACGGCGACCAACGCCGTAAACGACGGCTACGCGACCTCGCTCGTCCTCTACCGCCCGGGGTGGGCAGGCGAGGCTCGCCGGCTCGCGAGGGACGCACGCATCAAGGTCGTTGCGGCGCTCGACGGGCGTCTGCCGGCCGGATCCGCGCGCGCTCAGCTCGTTCTGATCCTCGGCGCGAACTAGCTCCGGAAGCCGCTTTCGGTTCCGTCCGATGCGGGGTCTACGGTCCCGTTCCCCGTCGGCGGATTCGCGTGCCGGCGAGTGCGGTCGGAAGGCAGTCGGCGACTAGGATTGGAGAGGGGAAGATGGCAAGCGTCGAGCAGATTCAGGGCAGCGAAGCTGCGGCCGAAGAGGTCGTGAACACGGTCGTCGAGGAGGGCGCCCGGCTCGGCGTGAAGCGGTTCTTCACGATCCCCGGCCGCGATCCGTTCGACGAGATCGAGTGGGAGACGCGCGACGCGATCATCCCCGGCCGCGACGGACCCGCCTTCGAGCAGCGCGGCGTCGAGTTCCCCAAGTTCTGGTCGCAGACAGCGACGAACATCGTCGCGCAGAAGTACTTCCGCGGCCGCCTCTCCTCCCCGGAGCGCGAGGCGAGCGTGAAGCAGATGATCGGCCGCGTCGTCGACACGGTCGTCGCCTGGGGCAAGGAGGGCGGCTACTTCGCCGACACCGACGAGGCCAACACCTTCGAGGCCGAACTGAAGGCGATCCTCGTCAACCAGTACGCCTCGTTCAACAGCCCGGTCTGGTTCAACGTCGGCTTCGAGACGACGCCGCAGTGCTCCGCCTGCTTCATCCTCTCGATCGAGGATTCGATGGAGGCGATCCTCGACTGGATCCGCCGCGAGGGCGTCATCTTCCGCGGGGGCTCGGGCTCGGGCGTCAACCTCTCGCGCCTGCGCTCGTCGAAGGAGCAGCTCTCCAAGGGCGGCTACGCCTCCGGGCCCGTCTCCTTCATGCGGGGCGCCGACGCCTCGGCCGGGACGATCAAGTCCGGCGGCAAGACACGGCGCGCGGCGAAGATGGTCGTGCTCGACGTCGACCATCCCGACGTCGAGGAGTTCATCTGGTGCAAGGCCAAGGAGGAGCGCAAGGCTCGCGTCCTCGAGGCAAACGGCTACGACATGTCGCTCGACTCGCCCGACTGGGCCTCGATCCAGTACCAGAACGCGAACAACTCCGTCCGCGTCAGCGACGCCTTCATGGAAGCCGCGACGAAGGACGAGGAGTTCAACCTCACCGCCCGCACCGACGGGACCGTCCTCGAGACGAAGGACGCGCGCGACCTGCTTCGCCAGATCGCGGCGGCCGCGTGGGAGTGCGCGGACCCGGGCGTCCAGTACGACACGACGATCAACTCGTGGCACACGCTCCCGAACACGGGCCGCATCAACGCGTCGAACCC
>JBKPLL010000042.1:0-7166 GCA_046731605.1 Actinomycetota bacterium
TCCGCAGGTCGTGCTGTTCCTGCGGCTCGTTGCGGAGCTGTTCCATGCGCTGGGCGCCGGCGCCCGAGACGGACTGATACGTGGAGACGCGCACGCTGCGCAGTCCCGCGGCCTCGTGCAGCGGCTTCAGTACGCAGGCGAGCGGGATCGTGCAGCAATTCGGGTTGGCGAGGATCCCCTCGTGCTCGGCGATCCGGTCCCCGTTGACCTCCGGCACGACGAGCGGAATGCCCGGCTCGAGCCGGTAGGCCGACGACTTGTCGATCGCGACCGCGCCGCCGCGGACGGCGTGGGGGACGAGCGCGCGCGAGGCTTCGGTTCCGACCGAGAACAACGCGACGTCGACGTCGCCGGCGAGCGCCTCGGGCGTCGCTTCCTCCACGACCGTGCCGTCGGCGAGCGTCGATCCCGCCGAGCGGGCGGAAGCGAAGGCGCGCACCTGCTCGAAGCCCCGCTCGCGCAGGATCCGCATCGTGACGCTGCCGACGGCGCCGGTTGCGCCGACCACGGCGATGCGTGCGTCACGCACTCGCGCGCGCCTCGGCGTAGAGCAGGAACTTGTCGTGGACGGCCTGCACCGCCCGCTCGACGTCGGCCGCGCGTACGACGCAGGAGACGCGGATCGACGAGGTCGAGATGATCTCGATGTTGATCCCGGCACCTGCGAGGGCCTCGAACATGTCGGCGGCGACACCGGGATGGCTCTTCATGCCGGCGCCGACGAGCGAAACCTTCGCGATGTCGTCGTCGAGCTCGCTGGCCTTCGCGCCGACCTCGGCGGCGAGCTGGTCGAGGATGGGCTTGGCGATCGGGAGGTCGCTCTTCGGGAGCGTGAACGAGATGTCGGTTGCTCCGTCGGCGGAGACGTTCTGCACGATCATGTCGATGTTCACGCCGGCGTCGGCGAGCACACGGAAGACGCGCGCCGCGACTCCCGGTGTGTCCGGTACGGCCACGATCGTCGCCTTCGCTTCGGAAACGTCGTGGGTGATGCCGGACACGATCGCCTTCTCGAGCACCAGATCTTCCTCCTCGGCGACCCACGTACCTTCGCTGTCGTTGGCCGCAGCGCGCACGTGGAGCCGAACACCGTACCTGCGGGCAATTTCGACCGACCGCGCCATCATCACGCGCGCGCCGGTCGCCGCCATCTCGAGCATCTCCTCGTAGCTGACGGTCCTGAGCTTGAGCGCGCCGCTGACGATTCGCGGGTCGGCGGTGAAGACGCCCTCGACGTCGGTGTAGATCTCGCAGACGTCGGCGCCGAGCGCGGCTGCGAGCGCAACGGCCGTCGTGTCGGAGCCGCCGCGGCCGAGCGTCGTCACGTCGTGGGAGTCGGCCGAGACACCCTGGAAGCCGGCGACGAGCACGATCTTTCCCGCGTCGAGCGCGTCGTTGATACGCGTCGCTCGCACCTCCGCGATCTTCGCCTTGCCGTGAACCGTGTCCGTCACGATGCCGGCCTGCGAGCCGGTGAGCGAGATCGCCTCGTGGCCGAGGTCGTGAACCGCCATGGCGCAGAGCGCGTTCGAGATCCGCTCGCCCACCGAAATCAGCATGTCGTACTCGCGTGGGTGCGGCTGCGGCGAGATCTCGTGCGCGAGCCGGATGAGCTCGTCCGTCGTGTCGCCCATCGCGGACAGGACTCCGACCACGCGGCGTCCCTCCTCCCGGGCCCGCACGAGCCGGCGGGCGACCTCCTTGATCTTCTGCGTGTCGCCGACCGAGGTGCCGCCGAACTTCATCACGGCGACCTCGCGCCCGCTCTGGACCGCGTCGGTCGAGACCTGCGGGAGGGATTCGTATTCGGCCGTCGCCATCCCTACATCTCCCGGCGGCCGGCGAGCGCGCGGCCCAGCGTCACCTCGTCCGCGTACTCGAGGTCGCCGCCGACGGGCAGGCCGCTCGCGAGGCGCGTGACGCGCACGCGGTCGCGCAGTCGTCCCGCGAGGTAGGAGGCCGTCGCCTCGCCGGTCGCATTCGGATTCGTGGCGAGGACGACTTCGACCACGCCGTCACTCTGGACGCGGTGCATGAGCTCGTCGATCCGCAGGTGCTCGGGCTCGACGCCGTCGAGCGGTGAGAGCGCGCCGCCGAGCACGTGGTAGAGGCCGCGGTACTCCGCCGTTCGCTCGAGCGAGACCAGGTCGACCGGCTGCTCGACGACGCAGATCGTTGTGCGGTCGCGCCGCGCATCGGAGCAGATCGCGCACAGCTCGTCCTCGGTGAGGTTGCCGCACTCGCGGCAGAAGTGCACGCGCTCCTTCACCTCCTCGATCGCGCCGGCGAGCGCGAGCGCCTCCTCCTTCTGCGTCTGGAGGAGGTGGAACGCGAGCCGCTGCGCGGTGCGGCTGCCGATGCCCGGCAGGCGCGTCAGCTGCGCGACGAGGTTCTCGACGGAGGGGCTCAGCATGCGCCCTGAGGGTACTCGCCCGCTCCGGACATGCCCTCCCTAGGAGCACAGTGTCACTTGGGATCTAGTGCGTGCTGAAATCGAACGCCCAGCCCCAGATCACGACGCCGATCAGGCCGAGCACGATGAGGGTCCACAGCCAGTTGGAGAAGAGGTACCGGCCGCGCACCGTGCGCCGCGGCGGCGGTGTCGTCACTCGCCGAGCCCGGGGAGACCGAGGCCGCCGAGGCCCATGTCGCCGAGCATCTGCTGCGCTTTCGCCTCGACGCCGGCCCGCGCCGAGCGGAGCGCCTCGTTCACGCCCGCGAGGACGAGGTCGGCGAGCGCCTCCGGGTCCTCCTTGTCGATCGCGTCCGGCGCGATCTCGATGGCCAGCACCTCACCGGCGCCGTTGGCGGTCACCTTGACGAGACCGCCGCCGACCGACGACTGCGCGGTTTCCTGCTCCGCCTCGTCCTGCATCCGCTGCATCTGCTCCTGCATCTGCGCGGCCTGCTGCATCAACTTGTCCATGTCGAAGGAGGACACAGTTCCTAGCTTTCCCGCTCGCGCGCGTCGAAGGTCTGCGTGAACATGTCCACGAACTGCTCCTCGCCGGCCGGTTCGTCGTCGGCCGCGGGGGACTCGCGAGCCTCGCCGAGCTCGAACACGAGCTCGAGCCGGCGGCCGGTCACGTCGTACAGCGCGTCGGAGAGCAAGCCCGCGTTCTTCGACTCGCGAGCCATGTCGAGATGGAACGAGGCGCTCGGCGGGAACTCGAGCGTGAGCGTGTCTCCGCTCAGATCCGCCGGATGCGCCTCGCGCAGCAGCGACGCAGTGGGGATGCCGCCGCGCTCCTCGACAGCGGCGAGGACGGTGCGCGCCCAGGCCTCCTGGAGCTGCGAGAGCTCGAGGGACGGCGGAGCACCTACGGGCACGGGAACCGGCTCCGGCTCGGATTGCGGCTCATCCCTCGGCTCCTCACCTTGTAGCAGTGTGTTACTTGCGGGGCTCGGGGGTGCGGGGCCGCCGGTGCCCTGCTCGAGGCGCTCGAGGCGGAAGGCGACCGACTCGCGCGAGAGGTCGCTCGCGGGACGGGTGACCTTGACGAGCGCGAGCTCGAGGGGCAGGCGGGGGTCGCCACCCTGGCGCATGTCGTCGACCGCGACCGCGAGCAGGTCGACGAGACGCAGGACGGTGGCCTCGTCGAGCTGGTTCGCTTGCGCTTTCAGCCGCTCGCGCGCCTCCTCGCTCGTCGCCGCGGCCTCGGGTGCGTCGCCGAGATGCTGCGCGAGCATGATCTGCCGTAGGTGCTCGATCAGGTCGAGAACGAGCCGGCCGAGGTCGTGCCCGCGCTCGGCGAGTTCCTCGAGATACGTGAGCGCGCCGGCCGTGTCGCGGTCGATCACGAGGTCGCAGATTCGGAAGAGCGCTTCCTCCTCCACCGTCCCGAGCAGCTCGAGCACCGCCTGCACCGTGACCTTGTTCCCCGTCGCGGACGCCAGCTGGTCGAGCGTCGACTCGGCGTCGCGGTACGCGCCACGCCCACCGCGCGCGACGAGCGCGAGGGCCTGGTCGGAAACGTCGATGCCCTCGGCGTCGGCGATCCGGCGCAGCTTCGCGACGAGCTCCTGCAGGCGCGGCCGCTGGAAGACGAACGTCTGACAGCGGGAGCGCACGGTCGGCAGCACCTTCGAGAGGTCGGTCGTGCAGAAGACGAAGACGAGGTGGGGCGGGGGCTCCTCGATCAGCTTCAGGAGGGCGTTCCAGGCTGCGTCCGTGAGCTGGTGTGCCTCGTCGAGGATGTAGACCTTGTAGCCCCCTTCGACCGGCTGGAGGACGACCCGATCGCGGATCTCGCGGATGTCGTCGATGCCGCGCTGCGAGGCCGCGTCCATCTCGATCACGTCGAGCGACGTGCCGGCGGCGATCGCGCGGCACGCGTGGCACGTGCCGTCGGGCGTCGTCGTCGGCCCCTGCGCGCAGTTGAGGCACTTGGCCAGGATGCGCGCCATCGAGGTCTTGCCCGTGCCGCGCGGCCCGGCGAAGAGGTAGGCCTGCCGCACCGCGTCCGTCCCGATCGCGTTGCTCAATGTGCGGACGACGGCCTCCTGGCCGACGACCTCCTCGAAGCTCTGCGGGCGGTACTTCCGGTAGAGAGCAGCCACGACTCGATCATAGGGACCAGGCACACCGCACACCTGAGAGGGACTACTTAGCGCTGCTTCCTCCCGGATCTGACGCGGTTCGCAGGCTCCCACTGCACGGGGCCTGGCCCGGCGCCAGTGTAGCCTCGGCCCTCATGCCGGACGACGCGCGCCGTGCGCTCCTGACAAGGTTCTTCGACCATGCTCCGACCTTCCCGCCGGCGAGCCTGCCGCCTGCGGAGGCGCTCGCCGAGGACCGCCGTGCGCGCGAGAGCGAGCACGCGTGGATGCTCGGCCGGCTCGTCTGGCCCGCGGCGACGCTCTCCGAGCTCCCGCAGGACGAGGGACGAGCGCTCGCCGTCGTCGAGTCGGGCAGCGAGCGGCAGGATGAGGCGGTCTATCTCGAGGGCGTGCCGCTGGACGAGGTCGCGGCGCGTGGCCTGCGGGCGAAGATCCGGTGCGGCGGCGAGCGCGTCCCCACCGTGGACGAGCTCGCCGACTTCATCCGCGGCTGCCGCTCGCGCGGACTCGTGTTCAAGGCGACCGCGGGGCTCCACCACGCGTACCCCACCGAGGCCGGCGAGCACGGCTTCCTGAACGTCCTCGCGGCGACGGTCTTCGGGGACGAGGAGGATGCGTTGCGGGAGCAAGCGCCCGCATTTGCGCTCGATGCAGCCTCGTTCCGTTGGCGTGACCGGGAGGCGTTGCCCTCGCGACTCGCCGACGTGCGCGGCTCGCTCTTCCACTCGGTCGGCAGCTGCTCGTTCTTCGAGCCGGTCGAGGAGCTCGAGAAGCTGGGGATGCTGTGAGCTTCGGAGCCGGGCCGAACGGGCTCCTCTGGCGGGACGGGGACGAGGCAATCGACCTCTCCGGCCTTCGTGACGTCTTCGCGCAGCCGACACTGAACGAGCTGCTTCGGTCCGGGCCGGCGGCCTGGCAGGACGCAATCGCCGCCGCCCGTGCCCACGACGGCCGGCGCATGCCCGAGGGAAGCGTCCGGCTTCACCTGCCCTTCAAGGTGGCGGACTACGTCGACTTCTACTCCTCGCTCGAGCACGCCACGAACCTCGGCCGCATGTTCCGGCCCGACCAGGAGCCGCTGCTGCCGAACTGGCGGTGGCTGCCCGTCGCGTATCACGGCCGCGCCGGGAGCGTCGTCGTCAGCGGCGCGGACGTCGTCCGCCCGTGCGGCCAGCGGAAGGCGCCCGACGAGGATGCGCCGACCTTCGGCCCTAGCCGGCGACTCGACTTCGAGCTCGAGCTCGGCTTCGTCGTCGGCGTCCCGAGCGAGCTCGGCGAGCGCGTGCCGGTCGATGCGTTCGCCGATCACGTCTTCGGGGTCGTGCTCGTCAACGACTGGAGCGCGCGCGACATCCAGGCTTGGGAGTACGTGCCGCTCGGCCCGAATCTCGGCAAGTCGTTCCAGACCTCGGTCTCGGCGTGGGTCACGCCGCTCGCGCTGCTCGAGGACGCGCGGGTCGAGGCACCACCGCAGGATCCGCCGCCGCTCCAGCATCTCGCCGGCGGCCGCGACTGGGGCCTGGACGTGGCGCTCGCGGTGGAGCTCAACGGGGAGACGCTGTCGCAGGGCAACGCGAGGACGCTCTACTGGACGCTGCCGCAGCAGCTCGCGCACGCGACCTCGAACGGCGCCTCGCTGCGCACCGGCGACCTCATGGCCTCGGGGACGATCTCCGGCGCCGAGCCCGGCTCGGAGGGCTCGATGATCGAGCTCTTCCGCGGCGAGCGCTTCCTCGAGGACGGCGACGAGCTCGTTCTCCGCGGCTGGGCCGCGAACGGCGTCGAGCTCGGCGAGGTGCGCGGCCGCGTGCTGCCGGCGCGGGCGTAGTCGCGAGCGAAAGAGGTGGGCGCGGCTGGGATCGAACCAGCGACCCCTCGCGTGTGAAGCGAGTGCTCTCCCGCTGAGCTACGCGCCCGGATCGCGCCTAATGTAGCCGTTCTCCGGCTCGGTTCTCCGAGGCGGAAGGGTGCTCGGTACATCGCATCCCATTACGAAGTTTTGTGGCTACCCTCATCGCGTGCCGGGCATAGAAGGGGGTCGTACGGAGTGAGGCGCAGGCTTGCCAGGGCGGTTCTGGCGGCGGCAACGGTCGGGCTGATCGCCTTCGCGGTGGCGGCCGGCGAGGCCGGCGTCGGAAATGCCGGCAGGTCGCTCGGTACGTCCGCGTGGTCGAGCCACCTCACGGCGGACCAGGTGCGCGTGCTGTCGCCGAACGCGAGTCAGCGCGTCATCGTCATGCTCCGGGATCAGCACGCCGGGCTGTCCGGCCGGCAGGCGCGGCGGGCTCACGCGTTCGCTTCCGACCGGGCGCCGATCGTCTCGCAGCTGCGGCAGCTCCACGTCCCGCGCCTCGTCATCTACCGCACGGTCAATGCGATCGCGACCACGGTCTCCGCGGCGGAGGCGGCGAACCTTTGGCGCGACCCGGCCGTCCTCGCGGTGGACCCGGACGTGCTCGTCACGGGGCCGTCGCCCCACACGAATCTGCTGCGCGTCGCCACCCGCGCGCTGCCGCACGCGAGCGCCAGGAGCACTTCCGCCGCGGAGGTCAACCGCTCGGGTCTCTGCGGGACGGCCGGTGCGCCGCGCCTCGAGCCGGAGGCCC
>JBKPLL010000043.1:0-52031 GCA_046731605.1 Actinomycetota bacterium
GAACATGTTCTTCGAGCGCTCGGCCTCGCGCGGCGTCACGCCCTCGACCTCCTTCAGCGCCCCGACCGTCAGCGACGTGAGCGGCACGGCGTGCACCTGGTACTCGTCGAGCGAGCCGTCCTCGAGCGGGCTCTGCGCGTAGCCGGCCTTCTGGAGGTTCCGCTCGGTGAAGGCGTCGGCGTCGACGATCAGTGTCCCGCCCTTCGGCAGGTCGGCGATGTTCGTCTTCAGCGCGGCCGGATTCATGGCGACGAGGACGTTCGGCGCGTCGCCCGGCGTGAGGATGTCGTGGTCGGCGAAGTGGAGCTGGAAGCCGGAGACGCCCGGGAGCGAGCCCGCGGGCGCGCGGATCTCGGCGGGGAAGTCGGGCAGCGTCGAGATGTCGTTGCCGAGCAGCGCCGCCTCGGAGGTGAACTGCGACCCGGTCAGCTGCATGCCGTCGCCGGAGTCCCCCGCGAAACGGACGATGACCTGAGAGAGCTGCTCGACGGGCTTGCTGCTCATCTGCTGCCGTCAGGTATAGCGCACGGGGCTCTTAATGAGTACGCAGGAATCCGTGAGAAACTCGGCACATGGAGCCGGTCGTCTCCGTCCGCGGGCTGCGCAAGCGCTACGGCCAGGTCGACGCGGTGGCCGGGATCGACCTCGAAATCGAGCGCGGAGAGATCTTCGCCTTCCTCGGGCCGAACGGCGCCGGCAAGACGACGACCGTGGAGATCCTCGAAGGCTTCCGCAGCCGCACGGCCGGAGAGGTGAGCGTGCTCGGCGTCGATCCCGCGAGCGCGAACGGTGCGTGGCGCGACCGCGTCGGCGCGGTCTTGCAGGAGTCGAACGCCGAGCCGGGCCTCACCGTGCGTGAGAGCTTGCAGCTCTACTCCGGCTACTACCGCGAGCCGCGCGACATCGACGAGACGATCGAGCTCGTGGGGCTACGGGAGAAGGCCGACACGCTCGCGCCGCAACTCTCGGGCGGCCAGCGCCGGCGGCTCGACGTGGCGCTCGCGCTGATCGGCGATCCGGAGCTCATCTTCCTCGACGAGCCGACGACCGGCTTCGACCCGTCGGCGCGCCGCACGGCCTGGCACGTGATCGAGGGGCTGCGGCAGCTCGGCAAGACCGTGTTCCTCACCACGCACTACATGGACGAGGCGGAGGAGCTCGCCGACCGCATCGCGGTCATCGCCGACGGCCGGATCGTCGCCGAGGGGACGCCGGGCACGCTCGGCGGTCGCAACAGCATGGCCTCGACCATCCGCTTCACACTGCCGCAGGGAACCGGCGCCGACGATCTGCCGCCGGAGCTGCGCGCGCTCGTTGCAGGCGGGGACGGGTGCGTGACGCTGACCTCCGACACGCCACTCGTCCATGTCGGGGCGCTCGCCGAGTGGGCGCTCGCCCGCGGGATCGACCTGCCCGACCTGGACGTGCGCCGCCCCACGCTCGAGGACGTCTACCTCGAGCTGACGGAGGAGCCGGCGTGACGACGGCCGCAGCACGCGGGCCGGTCGCGCTCGTCGTGCATCAGGCGCGCTTCGACCTGCGCGGGTTTCTCCGCAACCGGCAGGCCCGCTTCTTCACGCTGGCGTTGCCGCTGCTTTTCATGGTCATCTTCAACGGAGTCTTCGGTGACAGCGTCGTCGGCCCCGGGCCCGTGAAGGCGTCGGCGTACTACGTGCCCGGCATCGCCGCGCTCGGGGTGATCGCAGCCTCGTTCGTCAACCTCGTGATCTCGATCACCGCGCAACGCGAGGGCGGCATTCTCAAGCGGCGACGCGCGACGCCGGTGCCGGCCTGGGTGCTCGTCGGCGGCCGTGCCCTCACCGCGGTCGGAATCTCGCTCGTCGTGGTCGCGGGCCTGCTCGCCTTCGGCCGCGTCGTCTACGGGGTCAAGCTGCCGACCTCGGCGCTGCCCGGCATCGCGTTCACGGCGATCGTCGGCTCGATCACGTTCTGTGTCCTCGCGTACGCGATCTCGACGGTCATCCAGAACGAGGACGCGGCACAGCCGACGGTGATGGCGATCATGCTGCCGCTGTACTTCATCTCGGGGATCTTCATCCCGAACATCAGTCTGCCGACGTGGCTGCAGCACGTTGCCTCGGTCTTCCCCGTGCAGCACCTGGCGGCGGGATTCCGCGACTCGTACCTGCCTGGCGCCCATGGCATCGGGATCGTCTGGAGCGACATCGGCGTGCTCCTGATCTGGGCGGCGATCGGCGTCGCGGTCGCGCTCAGGCGCTTCAGCTGGCTACCGAAGACCGCGACCGGCTAGGCCGCGGCGGCGAGCACGAGCAGGTTGCCCGAGGGATCGAGGACCTCGGTTCCGCCGATCTGCTCGGCGACGTGCCCGACTTCCTCGTCGTCCGGGAGCACGACCGTGACGCGGAGCAGCCTCGCGGTTCCCTCCGGAGCAGGCTCGGCGCCGCGCGTCTCCCAGGTGTTGCCGCCGATGTGGTGGTGGTAGCCGCCGGCGCTGAGGAACGCGGCCTGGTCGCCGAGCTGGGCCGTCAGCCCCATCCCGAGCCTGTCGCGGTAGAAGCCGATCGTCTCGTCGACGTCCCTGACGCAGAGGTGGACGTGGCCCATCCTCGTCCCCTCCGGCAGCCCGTCGAACCCGGCGTCGCCCGCCTCGGCGAGCAGCGAGCCGGCGTCCAGCGGGATCGTCGTCATGCGTTGCGCGACCTGACCCTCCCACAGCTCGCGCGGGCGATCGGCGTAGACCTCGATCCCGTGGTGGTCGGGGTCGCGCAGGTAGATCGCCTCGCTGACGTCGTGGTCGGAGAGGCCCGTGAGCGGGATCCGCTTGCGCGCCGTGTGGGCGAGGAAGCGGCCGAGGCTCGGGCGATCCGGCACGAGCAACGCGACGTGGAAGAGACCGGTGAAGCCGTGGGCCGGGCGAGCGCCGGGCTCCTCGACGAAGCGCAGAAGCGGCGTGTCGACGCCGACCTCCGCGGTCCCGTCCTCGCGGGAGAGGACGCGCAGGCCGATCGCGTCCTGCCAGTACGCAAGCGAGCGCTCCAGGTCGGACACGCTCAGCTCGACGAGGCCCATGTGCGCGTCGGGCGAGATCTCCATGTCCCGACTCTACCCCTGTGTGTGCTTCAGGTCGGCCTCGCGCTGCTGCGCCTCGGCGAGGGTGAGCTCGCCGGAGCAAACCTGGTCGTTGAGCTCGTTCTCGATCTGGTCGACGTCGGAGGCGCGCGGGTAGGGCTCGGGCCAGAGGTTGCGGGGGTCGGTGGGATTGCCTCCGAGCTCGAGGCTGATCAGGTGATCCTCCTGGTACTCCGAGAGCGAGCCGGGTTCGCCGTACTGGCGCATCTGCTTCGTCTTGAGCGCGTTCGTGAACGAGGTCGGCGGGCGGACGGTGTCCGTCCAGCCGTGGCGGCAGATGGTGGAGCGGATGTTCGCCTGGGTCACGTCCGGGTTGAGGACGCCGGGCGTGCGGGCCGGGTCGGCGAGGATCGAGTGGGCTCGGTGGCCGTGCCCGTGCGCGAAGAGCACCACCACGACGCCGACCGCCGCGAGCGCGATCACGGCATCGGCCGGCGTGAGCGGTCGGGACATTCCGGCGACCGTAGGTCGGGGTCGGAGCAGCCGCAAGACGCTCTTCTCGCCGTGTCCAGGCGAGGCAGTAGGCTCGCGGACATGGTGGAAATCGCCGTTCGCCCGCGCGGTCCGTACTCGCTCGGGCTCTCGATGCGGCTCGCCGGAGACGCCACAAGGCGGGTGCGCGAGGGACTCGTCACGGCGCGCTGCTGCGGCGCCGTCGCGCGCGCGTGGCAGTCGCGGGACGGCACGGTCACGATCCGCTCCGAGTCCGCCGCTGCAGCCGAGAAGCTCCGCTGGACGCTCGCGCTCGACGACGACCACTCAGAGTTCCTGCGGCGCGTCGCGGACGATCCGCTGCTCGGGCGCGCGGCGAAGCATCTCCGCGGGCTCCGGCCGGTGCGAACGGCGACGGTCGCACAGGCGCTGTTGCGCGCGGTCTGCGGCCAGCTCATCGACGCGAAGACGGCACGAAGTCTCGAGCGCCGCGTGATCCGGGCCCTTGCGCCGGCCGACGAAAACGGGCACTGCGAGCCGCCGACCACCCTGACGCTCGGAGCTGCAGCGCCCTTCGAGCTGCGGCGGCTCGGCCTCCACGAACGTCGCGGCGCAGCGGTCGTCCGGCTCTGCCGCACCCTCGAGCTGGAGCGCCTCCACGACCTGCCGACGGATGCGGTCGTCCGCCGGATCGAGCGCGAGCGAGGTCTCGGCCCGTGGTCGGCCGGCGTGGTCTGCCTCGAAGGTCTCGGCCGCTTCGAGCACGGCCTCGTCGGCGACCTCGGTCTCGTCAAGCTGCTCCGCGCGCTGCGGGGCCGGCCGGTAGAGGGCTGGGAGACGGCGGAGCTGCTCGAGCCGTACGGCGAGTGGGCCGGCCTCGCGAGCGTGTATCTCCTCTCCGGCTTCAGCCGTGGCCTGATCCCACTCCCGGCAGCGCGCGCCGCCTAGGCTTCCGCCATGAGCACCCGCAAAGTCGCCATCCTCGGCGGGGGGCGGATCGGCGAGGCCCTCCTCTCCGGCCTGCTCAGCTCCGGCTGGCGAGATCCCGCAGAGGTCGTCGTCACGGCGCGGCGCGAGGAGCAGCTCTCCGGCCTGCGTGAGCGCCATGGAGCCGAGGCCACCGCCGACAACGCAGCCGCAGTCGACGGCGCCGGCATCGTCGTCGTCGCGGTCAAGCCGCAGGACATCGACGTCCTGCTCGGCGAGATCGGCAGACACCTCACGACCGAGCAGACGCTGGTCTCGATCGCGGCCGCCATCCCGACGGCGCACATCGAGGAGCGGATTGCGGACGGCGTGCCGGTCGTGCGCGCGATGCCGAACGCGCCGGCGACCGTGCACGAGGGCATGGCCGGCATCTGCGCAGGCGCGCACGCGGGGGACGAGCAGCTCGCGCTCGCCGAAGAGCTGCTCTCGCACCTCGGCCGCGTCGTGCGCGTGCCCGAGGCGTGGATGGACGCAATTACGGCGGTCTCGGGCTCGGGCCCCGCCTACTTCGCGCTGCTCGCCGAGGCGATGATCGAGGCGGGGATCCTGCTCGGCCTCTCTCGCGAGGTCTCGACGACGCTCGTGGTGCAGACGATGTTCGGGACCGCGAAGCAGCTCCGCGACCAGGGGATGCATCCGGTGGAGCTGCGCGAGTCGGTCACGTCGCCCGGCGGCACGACGATCGCCGCCATCCGCGAGCTCGAGCAGGCCGGCGTGCGAGCCGCGTTCCTCAACGCGATCCAGGCCGCGATGGACCGCTCGCGCGAGCTGGCCGACGGATGAGTGAGGTAGACATCACGGTAGTCGCCGACGCGGAGGAAGCGGCGCAACTCGTGGCGGAACGGCTCGCGGAGCAGGCAAGCGCCGGCGGCAGCATCGTTCTCACCGGGGGCTCCACCCCGCGCCGCGCCTACAAGATCGCCGCAGAGCTCCGGCCCGACTGGAGCAGTGTCGAGCTCTGGTGGGGAGACGAGCGCTGCGTTCCGCCCGACGACAAGCGCTCGAATTACGCCATGGCGAAGGCGGCGCTGCTCGACCGGCTCGAAGCTGCGCCGGCCGCCGTCCACCGGATCCAGGGCGAGCTCGGACGCGACGAGGGCACGGCGGAGTACAAGCACGAGCTCGAGGGCGTCGGCACGTTCGACCTCGTCCTGCTCGGCCTCGGGCCGGACGGCCATGTCGCATCGCTCTTCCCGGGCTTCCCCACGCTCGACGTGACGAGCCGCGACGCAGTCGGCTCCGAGGCGGGCCACGAGCCGTTCGTCGACCGGATCTCGCTCACGCTGCCGCGTCTCGGCAACACGAACGAGCTCCTCTTTTTGGTGGCCGGCGAGGACAAGGCCGACGCGGTCGCGCGCGCATTCGCCGGCGGGCCGTCGCACCAGAGCCCGGGCAGCCTCGCTCGGTCGGCAGAGGGAACGACGCGCGCGATCCTCGACCGCGCGGCCGCCGCGAAGCTCTAGGTGAGCCCGCGCCGCGCCGCGAGCGCGTCGAGCGCGAGAGCGGTGTCGGGAACCGGCACGTCCTCGAGGAACGCGTCCCGCTCCTCGAACGAGCGGCATACCGACGCGACGGCGTCGCGATAGGCGTCGGCGTCATGCGCCGCGAGCGCGCCGAGCGCGGCGGCGACGTCCTCCGGAAAACCGTCGCCCAGGGCGGCCGCGAGCGCCCCCGCCTCCTCGTCCCGGCCGAGCACGAGCAACGCGAGCACACCGGCGTACCGACCGATCGGCGAAACGGACGTGTCTAGGTGTCTGACACCTAGACACGTCCCGAGAGTCCATTCGGCCGTCTCGCTTGCGTCGTCGCCGGCGAGGAGCAGCGCCTTCATCGTTCCGATCGGGCGGCCCCACGCGTCTTCGCCAGTGCCGGCGTCCCAGCTCTCGCGGTAGCGAGCCGCCGACCGCCGCAGCCACACCGCCGCCTCCTCCCGCTCGCCGGCCATGAGCAGGGACAGCCCCGCCGCCCACGCCGCGTTGGCCAGCTGCACGAGCTGCCGCTCGTCGAGCTCCCGCGTCTCACCGGCCGCGTAGCGCGCCGCGGCCCGCTCGTACCGCTCGCGCCAGTCCACGCGCACAGACTAGGCTCGGCCCGTGGCGAACGACGACTGGCGCATCCGGATCGAGGTCGAGGAGGAGGAGCGCGCGAGCGGGTTCCTCGAGCGGCTGACCGGCAATCTCGGCTCCGAGGCTCGCGAGCTTGCGAACAACCTCGAGTCGCACCGGCTCGCGGTCTCGCGTGAGGGCGAGACCGTCTTCGTCTACGCCGCGACCCGCGGCGCGGCCGAGCAGGCTCTCGCCGTCGTCCAGGCGGAGCTCCGCGAGCACGGCATCGAAGCGCGCATCAGCCAGGTCGAGCACTGGCTCGACGAGGAGGACCGCTGGGACGACGAGCCACCGGGCGAGACCTGGGAGGAGGAAGAGCTCGCGCGCGGCTACGCTCCGTGGGAGGTGCGCGTCGAGTGCGCCTCGCATCAGGAAGCTCGCGACCTCGCGAACCAGCTCGAGGCCGAGGGTTACAAGCCCGAGCGCCGCTTCCACTATCTCATCGTCGGCACCGCGACCCGCGAGGACGCCGACGCCCTGGCGACCCGCCTTCACGGCGCGGTCGAGCCGGGCGGCGAGCTCGTCTACGAAGTCGAGCCCGCCAACCCTTTCGCCATCTTCGGCGGCATGGGTCTTTAGATGAGCTCTAAGCCACGTTGACGAAACTGGCGAGGACGGTATGCTTCCTCCTGCGCCGTTCGCCCAGGGGAATTCAGAGCCGAGCGCGCATCTCTTGATGGCCTTGCAGCACCGAAGCGTGCTGCGCATATGCAAGAAGCGATCCCGCAGCCGACCAGCTCTCTGGAGGCGGCAGACCCGACAGTCGCCGCCGCTCTCCGCGCGGAAGCGTGGGCGGGCGAGCCGTTCCTGCGCGAGGGAGAGGACCCGGCCCAGGCGCTCGGCGAGGGCACGGCCCGTCGCCGCGCGCTCGACGAAGCAATCGCCGAGATGGATGCGGGACAGAAGTCTCCGTCCCCCCAGTGGAAGGTCCGCTACGGCCTCCTGCTCGGCCTCGAGCGAGTGCTCGCGGAGCCGGAGCCGACGACCGCCGCCGGCACGGTGCTCCGCCGCCACCAGGTCGACGCGCTCGCCGGGATGCTGACCGAGCTGATCGCGGCGAGCCAGCGCTACGAGGAGTCGAACGGCAACGGGAACGGCAACGGCCACGCCGCAACTGCGGAGGAGCTCGAGCAGCAGCAGGTCGAGGACGAGGACGAGGACTCGACCCTCGTCGTCGGGGTCGAGGAGGCGGAGCTGCCCGAGGAGCCGGCGCAGGAGGACCCCGGTGCGATCCGCCGCTACCGCTTCCGCCACCCGACCGCGTCGGGCAAGACGATCGCCGCCGCGGGCTTCGTCGAAGCGGCCCGCACGCTCGGCGTCCTGATCCTCACGCACCGCCGGCTGCTCGTCTCCCAGTTCACGCGCGACCTGACGACGGAGGGCTACGGCAAGCGCCTCACGGACGTGATCACGAAGGACAGCCGCAGCGCGAAGCAGGCGCCGCTCACGATCCAGACGTATGCCTGGTTCGCGCGGCACGTCGACTCGATCGACCGCGACGCGTACCAGCTCGTGATCTGCGACGAGGCTCACACCGCGCTCGGGGAGAAGACCTCGGCCGCGATCCGCTCCTTCCCCGAGCCCATCTACATCGGGATGACCGCGACCGAGCAGCTGATCGCGAAGCAGGTCTCCGACGTCTTCCCCGCCTCGGTCGACGACCTGCCGTTGCAGGACGCCGCTCGCCGCGGCCTGATCGCGCCGCTGCGCGACCTGCGGGTGCCGCCGGTCGCGGCGGTCAACTCCGTGCCGATCGTCGGCGGCGACTTCGACCAGGAGATCCTCGCCAAGACACTCGACCACCAGGCGCTGAACATGGCCGCCGCGAGCCTCTACCGCGAGCGCTTCGACAACACGCCCGGCATCGTCTACGCAGCGGGAGTCGACCACGCGTACAACCTCGCGACGGAGTTCCGCGCCGCCGGGATCAAGGCGGAAGCGGTCTCGGGCCGGACGCCGCCGGTGCGCCTGGCCGAGACGCTCGCCGCCTACGAGCGCGGAGACATCAACGTGCTCATCAACGCGCAGCTGCTCGCAGAGGGCTGGAACTCGCCACGCGCCACCGTCTGCATGCACCTCGCGCCGACCGCGTCGCGCCGCGTCTACCAGCAGCGGATCGGCCGCATCATGCGCCTCCATCCGCGCAAGGAAGCAGGGATCGTCGTCGACTTCGTCCCGAAGGGCGCGACCCACAACGAGCGCGTCGTCTCGCTCCACTCGCTGCTCGACGCCGACTTCTACCGCGAGGGCGCGCGCGTCACCCCCGCGCCCCGACGCCGCTCGCAGCGCCGTGCCCGCCGCCGCCTCACCCCGGCGCCGTGGCTCGTACCGGTCACGCCTGATGTCCGCCGCCGGATTGGCGTGATCCAGCGGGAGTGGCAGCGCATCGACCCCAAGTACCTCGACGAGGACGAGCAGCGCTACTGGGCCACGATCGCCGGCCGCCAGATCCGCTTCGACGAGCGCGCCTCCTTCGTCCAGAAGCTGACCGACCGGAACGCGAGCAAGGTCGCGCTCGAGCAGTTCCTCACCACGGCCGCGGCCGAGAACCCGAACCGGCGGTTGCGGATGATGGCGCTGCAGGACCGCGTCTCGATGCGCGTCGAGCGCGCCGACTTCGACGACCTCGTGACGCTCGTGACGCAGGCGCCGACGTGGGAGAAGGAGCGGCTGCCGGGAATCCGCACCCTTCTCCGCGCGATCGGCGAGGAGAAGCCCGACGCACCGGAGCAGATCCTCGCGCGCTGGACCTGGCGGCTCGCGCGCGCGACGCGCAAGGTGCAGGACCGGCGGGCGTCGGCGGAGTATCCGGAGGCGAAGCGCCTGCTGGGCGCGCTGGCGAACTCGCGCGGCCACCGGCACGAGGAGAACGCCGCCAAGCTGGTGCAGGCCGCGATGGAGCTGCCGCTGCCGGTCGGTGCCGCGCTGTTGGCGTCGGCGGAGGGCTACACGCCGCGCGCGACGAAGCTCATCGACGAGGCCCGAGAGCGTCTCGGCACGATCCATGAAGTCGCGCTTGCGCTGGCCGAGAACCTCCCCGCTCCGAAGCAGGGCTCAGGGCGTAGCAGGAGGCGTCGGCGGCGCAGGCGCAAGGGCGGCGGTGCCGCCGCGAAGGCTCAGCAGCAGACGAAGCAGAACGGGGCCGGCCAGGAGAAGCCCAAGCAGTCCGCGGAAGCCGAAGCCAAACCGGCCGCGAAGAGCGCCTGATCGAGACCTAGGAGGCCGGGCCGCCGGCGGTCTCGCCGCCGTCGTCGCCGTTCTCCTCGCGCTCGCGGAGGAAGCGCGTCAACTCGGCCGCGAGGCTCTCGCCGGACGGAAGCTCTTCGGCAGCTTCCATCAGATCGACGCGGCGTTCGAGTTCCTCGACGTACGCGGCGGTCTCGGCGTCGGAGGCGACTGCCTCGGTCACCTGCTCTGTGTACTCCTCCGCCGCCTGCTCGAGCTCCGACACGTCGATGTCCGTGCCGACGAGCTCACCGAGGCGACGGCACAGCGCGAGCGCGGCGCGGGGGCTCGGTGCGAGCGAGACGTAATGCGGCACGGCCGCCCAGAGGCTGACCGCCGGAACCCCTTCACGCCGGCAGGCGTCGAGCAGGATCCCGACGATGCCGGTCGGCCCCTCGTAGCGGGAAGGCTCGACTCCGAGCTCCTCCACGAGCGTCTGGTCGCTCGCTGCCGCGCTCACCGGAGCCGGGCGCGTGTGTGGGACGTCGGCGAGCAGCGAGCCGAGCGTGACGACGAGCTCGACCTGGAGGTCCCGCACGAGCTCGAGCACGAGCCCCGTGTACGTCTTCCAGCGGAGGTTCGGCTCGACGCCGAGCAGGATCACCGCGTCGCGGTCGAGACCCGGGATCGAGGCGTGGAGGAACGTGTTCGACGGCCACTCGATCTTGCGCGTGAGACCGTCCTCGAGCGAGACGTTCGGCCGCACCGCCTGGAAGTCGTAGAAGTTCTCGCAGTCGATCTCGGCGAACGACTCTGCGCCCCACTGCTTCGCGAGGAAGCTGCCGCCGAGCGTCGCACCCTGGCCGCCGTCGTTCCAGCCGCGGAAGGCAGCGATGAGAACCGGGCGGCGGAGCTCCGGCCGCGACGAGACGTTCAGCTCCGACATTGGTTCAGTCTAGTTGCAGCGTCTCGCCGGCCCGGATCGGGCGCCAGAGACGGCCGGCCAGCCCCACCGTCCAGGCGACGAGGGTCGCCGCCGCGGCCACGTGCAGCAGGACGAGCCACCACGGGACGTCGCCGTACGTCCGGTACTGCACCTCACCGATCGTCATCTGCACCACGAGGATCGCGAGCAGGCCCGCGCAGCCTCGCAGCAGCCAGGGATACGCGCTGCGATGTGTCCAGGCCCAGGCCGCGAGCGCGAGGAAGACGAGCCCGAACGCCGCCACGGCGCGCACGTGCCAATAGACGGCCGGATAGAACGTGCCGAGCCGCGGGACGACCTGCGTCCCGGAGCTCCCGGGGAAGCGGCCGGCCGCGGTCGCCGCCGTCCCGCTGACCGCTAGCACGGTCACGGCGGCCACGAGGACGAGCCCGGCTAGCCGCGCGATCCCCGGCAGCGGCGCACCCTCCCCGTGAGCGAGCCGCGAAGCCTCGAGCAGGGTGAGCACCGCGAGCGAAACGAGCGTGAAGGAGAGCAGCAGGTGCGTGATCACGAGGTACGGGTTGAGGTCGTAGTAGACGGTGATCGCACCGAGCGGAGCCTGCGCGAGGGTGCCGACGAAGACGGCCGTCGCAAGCAGGCGCCCACGGCGGCCGAGGCCGCGCGTCAGCCACGCCGCGACGGCGAGCGCGAGCGTCGTGAGGATCGTGACCGCCGAGATGAGGCGGTTCGTGAACTCGATGTAGGAGTGGTAGCTCTGCGGCAGCGCGTGCTGGTTCGTGCAGGTCGGCCACTTCGGACAGCCGAGCCCCGAACCCGTGAGCCGGACGGTCGCTCCCGACGCGACGATGATCACGAGCATCCCGACCGCCGCGATCGCGACCCGCCGGAAGACGACCGGAGACAGCGTCCGCGCGAGACGGCGCGGCAGCGCAGCCGATGCCGACCCCGCATCCACGAACGGAGTGTAGAGCGCTTGCCGCCCCTCTACGGCTCTAGCAGTACGCCGGAGCCCTCTTCGACCGAGCCGACGCGGGCAAGGAAGAGGTTGGCACGCTCGAACTCTGCTTCGAGGGAAAGCCCCTTCTCGGCAGGGAGCGTCACGAGCAGGCCGCCCGCCGTCTGGGCGTCGTAGGCGAGCGCGAGCAGCTCCTCCGCCACGCCGTAGCTCTCGACGTGCGGGCCGGCGAAGTCGCGGTTGCGCGGATCGCCGCCGGTGCGGACTCCCTCTCGCGCTGCGTCCACCGCGCCGTCGAGCGCGGGCAGTGCGCCGGCCCGCAGCCGGATCCGCACGCCGCTCCGCTCCGCGGTCTCGTGCGCGTGCCCGAGCAGGCCGAAGCCCGTCACGTCGGTGACCGCGTGCGGCGAGAACGGCCGCAGAACCTGAGCCGCGCGATCGTTGAGCGTCGTCATCCAGCCGGCCGCCTCCCCGAGATCCTGTTTCCGCGCGAGCACGAGCCCCGTGCCGAGCGGCTTCGTGAGAAAGACGGCGTCACCCGGCTGCGCGCCGCTCTTGATCCAGACGCCGTCGGGATGGACGGTCCCCACCACCGCGAGCCCGTACTTCGGCTCGGTGTCGCGGATCGTGTGCCCGCCCGCGAGGATCGCTCCCGCCGCACGCACCTGCTCGTCGGCACCCGCGAAGACGGCGGCGACGAGATCCGTCTCGAGCTCCTCCGGAAACGCCGCGATCGAGAGCGCGAGCAGCGGAGTGCCCCCCATTGCGAAGACATCGTTGAGCGCGTTGGTCGCGGCAATCCGGCCGAAGAGGCTGGGATCGTCGACGAGCGGCGGGAAGAAGTCGACGGTGAAGACGAGCGCGCGCTCGTCGTCGAGGCGGTAGACCGCGGCGTCGTCCGCCGGATCGAGCCCGACGAGGAGGTCCTCGGCCTCCGCCGGGACGAAGCCCTTCAGCAGCTCCTCGAGCCGCGCCGCCGAGTACTTCGCCGCGCAGCCGCCGCCGGCGGTGAGGATCGTGAGGCTCGTTGCTTCCACGCCCCGTTTACTGTAGGCGCAATGGCAGCGTCGACAATTGGGACTGCACTGGTCACGGGCGGCTCGTCGGGCATCGGGCTCGCGATCGCCCGCATGCTGAGAGACGAGGGCTTCGAGCTGACGCTCGTCTCGCGCCGGCTCGAGCGGATCGAGGCGGCGGCCGCCGAGCTCGGGTCAGCTGCGATCGCGGCCGACGTGTCCGAGGCCGAGGAGTGCGAGCGGATCGTGGCCGAGCACCGCGAGCGGTGCGGAGGCCTCGACGTGCTCGTCAATTCGGCCGGGATCGGCATCGGCGGACGGGTCGAGGACCTGCCCACGAAGCACCACGACCTCCAGCTCGCCGTCAACCTGCGCGGGCTCTTCCTCGTGACGCAGGCGGCGATCCCACTCCTACGCGAGTCCCGCGGTTGGATCGTCAACCTCGCCTCGATCGCGGGGACGCTGCCGACCCCTGGGCTGGCTACCTACGGCGCCACGAAGGCCGCGGTGATCGCGCTCACCCGGTCGCTGAACGACGAGCTCGACGCGGACGGCGTCCGCGCGATCGCGCTCTGCCCGGGCTTCGTCGACACGCCCATGGCCCAGTGGTCGGGCATCGAGCCGGGCGAGATGATCCGCCCCGAGGACTGCGCGGAGGTCGTGCGCATGTGCCTCCGCCTGAGCCCGACCGCGCGCATCCCCCAGGTCGTGATCGAGCGCATGGGCTCGCGAGCGGGCGACGTCAACTAGCTCGCGAGTGCCGCGCACTCGCTCGCTGGGACAAAGGAACTGCGCGGGCCGGAAAGCGCGGTTTCCGGCCCGCTCCGTGCTGTTTGTCTGGAGGCTCTGGGGGTGGAGGCCTGTGTCGCGCGCTCGCGCGCGGCAGAGGCCGGCGCGAGCGAGGGTTCGGCCTGCGGCTAAGCCGCCGCTGGCGCGGCTGTCTTAGCCTCCGGCCTTTGGTGCGTGCGTGGTTCGAGCGCTTCGAACCTCTTGGCCACGAAGCAGGTTCCTTTCTCTCCGGGCGAAGAGGGCAGCTCTTCGCCCGGCTCAGAGCTCGCCGGGCGTGCGGATGATCTTCCAGGTCATGTAGAGGCCGAGCACGCCGGCGAGGCAGAAGCCGGTCACGCCGAGCCACTCGACGTTCTCCGTGCGCACGAGCAGCGACGACGAGAGCAGGAGTGCCCCCACGATCATCGCCGCGCCGATCCGGTTCGCGATCGAGCGGAGGTTGTGCTCTAGCTCGCCGAGCCCGGTGGGCTGGACGCCGACGGTCAGCGTGCCGCGCTCGAGCTCGGAGACGACGTGTCCGATGCGGCCCGGGAGGCGAAGGAGTGGCGCCAGCTGAGTGAAGGAGTAGGCGGCAAACCGGTTCGGTTCCAGCCGGCGTTCGATCTCGCGCGTCATCACCTCGAGCGACTGCTCCTCGATCAGGGCGACCGGATCGAGCTCGGGATCGAGGAGGCGAGCGATCGAGTCCGCCTGCGCGAGCGTCTTGCCCACCAGTGCGAACGACGTCGGCAGCGCGATGTCGCGCCGCATGGCCGCCCGCTGCAGGCCGGCGAGCGCCTGGCCCGACTCGATCGACGCGAGCGGACGATGGTGGAAGCGCGGCAGCTTGCGACGGACGTCCTGCACGAAGCCCGCCTGGTCGGAGCGGCTCGAGGTGAGCGAGAGCGAGACCACGAGCTCGGCGACGTCGTCGGCGCGGTTCTGGGCGATCGCGAGCAGTAGCAGCGCAAGGCCTGCCCGCGTGTCGTCGTCCAGCCGGCCGAGCAGCCCGAAGTCGAGGAGCGCCAGGCGCCCGTCGTCGGTGAGCAGGACGTTCCCGTGGTGCGGGTCGGCGTGGTAGACGCCCTCGACCACGATTTGGAAGACGTACGCCCGGAAGAACTCGCGGGCCAGCAGAGCGCCGCGTTCCGGTTCCAGCGCGTGCCCGGCCTCGACCTTGCGGCCCGGGATCAGCTCGAGGACGAGGGCGCGCTCGGTCACGTACGGCCGGATCACGCGGGGGACGACGAGTCCCTCGAACTGCTCGACGAGCCCGCGCACGAGCTCCGTGCTGTGAGCCTCCTCGACGAAATCCAGCTCGGCCCGGAGGTGGATCTCGAGCTCCTCGGCGAGCTCCTCGAGCTGAATCCTCTGCGCCGCTTCCGACCGACGGACCATGAGACGAACCGTCGAGCGCAGCACCGAGAGATCCAGCTCGACCTGCTCGACGACGCCGGGACGCCGTACCTTGGCGACGACCTCCTGCCCGGTGGCGAGCAGGCCGCGGTGCGTCTGCGCGATGGAGGCCGTCGCGAGCGGCCGAGGATCGACGCTCACGAACGCGTTCTCGCCGAAGTCCTCACGGAGGACCGCGTCGACCTCGGCGAAAGGAACGGCCGGAACCGAGTCGACGAGGTGGCCGAGCTCCTCGATGTAGACGTCGGGCAGAAGGTCCGGCCGCGACGAGAGGAGCTGGCCGAGCTTGATGAAGGTCGGGCCGAGCTCCTCGAGCCCCTGGCGAAACGCCTGCGCTCCCTCGCGCGTCGCTTCGCGCCGGCCGGCTACGCCGATCTCGGCAAGGATGCGCCGCAGTCCGGTTTGCCGTGCGACCCGCCCGACGGTCAGCGCGCGCCGAGCGCGCTCGAGACGTGCGCCCACGAGGGCGTCATGCCACCGTTTGCGACCTGGGAAACGCAGGCGCGGGTCGCGCTTGAGCTCCCAGGTCTAGAGGAGGCCGCCGCCGTCGCTCATTCCCAGGGGGCTGAAACCGGAGAAGCGGAAGCACGCCAGGAAGTACGCGAAGAGCGACGCGATGAGCAAGAGATAGAAGAGCCGTGATCTGGTCAATTCGTCACCTCCTTCCCTCTGTCTAGAAGCGGACGTCCTGTAGCGCCTCGGCGGCCGTCCGGTACAGCTCGGCCGCCCTCTCGTGGTCCCCCCGTCGAGCTGCGAGGTCGCCGCGTGCAACCCACGCTGCCGCGCGGTGGCTCCCTGATCCGAGCTCGCCGAAGCTCGTCTCGGCGGCGGCGAACGCCGCCTCCGCGTCGCCGAGCCGGCCCTGTTCGAGCAACGAGCGCCCGAGAACGAGCTGAGCGCTCCCGATCTCGTCGACGTAGTCGACGCGTCCGTCGAGAAGTTCCAGCGCCTGACGCGCCTGATCCTCCGCCAGCTCGACATTGCCGGTGCGCAGATGGATCTGCGCGAGCGAGGAGACCGCGCGACCGGCGTCGGCGTCCCGTCCCAGGTCGAGTGCGATGGCGAACGACTCCTTGAGCAGCTTCACCGCCTGGTCGGTGTTTCCGAGCAGGAAGTTCAGACCACCGAGGTTGTTGGTGAGCTGGCCGACGTGGACGCGGTCGGAGAGCTTCCCGTAGGCCTCCCGTGCCCGCTCCGCGTAGTTGCGCGCCAGCACCCAGTGGCCCTCGCGATCGGCGATCAGCGAGGCCTGGAAGTAGGCGGCGCCGATCGTGCGCAGGTCCTCGACACCCTGTGAGAGCTCGAGCGCCCGCTCGACGTCGTCACGGGCAGCCTCGAAATCGCGCTGGCGCTGCCAGCAGCGCGAACGCCACGAGAGGATGTTCGCCTTGAGCGCGTCGCAGGGCAGGCCGGAACGCTCGGCGAGCCCGAGCGCCTCGTTGAAGAGCGCAAGTGCCGTCTGCACGCTCGTGAGCTGGTAGCGGCAGCAACCGAGCCAGAACAGGACGTCCGCCCGCTCGACGTCGGAGAAGGACTCGGCCTCGGTGATCGCGCGCGCCTCGTTGAGAAGCTCGACCGCAGCGCGGTGCTCACCGATGCGCATCTTCGCGAGACCCGCGCCGGCCAGCGCGCGAACCTGCAACTCGGGCATGCCCGTCGCGCGAGCCCCGGCGATTAACGGCTCGAACGCCTCGGCGGCCTCCGTGTCCTGCTGCGCCTCGTACAGCGCCTCGGCGCGTGAAAGGGCTCCTTCGAGCCTGGCGCGCTCGTCGGTCGCGACGCCGCTCGCGAGGAAGCCGGCGTCGACCCCCAGGCGATCGGCGAGCCATTCGATCGTGCCCACGGTCGGGCGGGTCTTGCCGCGCTCGATCTGCGACACGTATTCCTTCGAGAAGCGGTCGCCCGCGAGCTCGCTCTGCGTCAGCCCGGCGGCGACGCGGAGCTGGCGGAGCCGTTCCCCGAGGCGGATTCCCTCGGGACTCGTCCGGCGTGAGCCGCGGCTGGTTGTCTCGCGCATGGGCATTGGTCTCGGCGCTGTGCTAGTCAAGCGCATACTTCACTCAAGTGCAAGTCGGTCGGTTCTGCTATCCCCCATTTGAGCGTATTTATGGCCAAAAGTCGGTCAACCATGCGAATTGCAGAATCACTTGACCGAGCTACTTGACGGGGGCCCGGGAGGCTCCTATAGTGAGCGCACCTTGCAACCAGGCCGGACGCCAGGCCGAGGTTCGCAGGGGGCGCGCCGGAGCTCCCGGCACAGGGACGGAAAGCGGATGGGCCGCAGATCCGCCTCCAACATCCCGCCGAGAGTGGCGCGCCTCTCGAAAAGGCCCCGGAGCCGCAGCCGGGGCCTTTTCATTGCGCATCGCGCTTCGCCGTGTGGCCCGCGCCCGCGCATGTCGCGCGCGGGGCACGAGAGAGCAAGGTCAGCCGCGGAGCCAGCTGAGGCGCGCAGCGCGGATGGCCTGGAGCTCGGTGTCGTCCAGGAGGCCGACCCGTCTTCCGACCATGCCGAGGATGCCGCCCGCGAGCATGATCCACGCTTCCGAGTCGGCGTCGCGCTCCTTCGCGATCGCGCCCTGATCCTGTCCGCGGCGGATCAGGTCCGCCACGAAGTCGTGCACCTCGCGCATGTGCCCCCGCAGGTGCCGCTTGAGCTCCGGATCCTCGGAGGCCTCACCCAGTGCCTGGACCCAGAGCTCCGCGAGCTGGAGCTTCGGCGATCGAACCGAGACGTGCTCCTTGCTGATCGCCTCGACGGCGGCGCAGGCGTCGGTCGCTTCGGTCAGCTTCCGCTCCCAGGCCCCCCGCGTCTTCGCCCAGACGTGCTCGAGTGCCGCGAGGTACAGGTCTCGCTTCGAGGCGAAGTGCCGATACAGGATCGGCTCCGAGACGCCGGCCGCCCGGGCGATCTCCGCGGTCGTCGTGCCGTGGTAGCTGCCCTCGCTGAAGAGGCGGATCGCGGTCTCGATCAAGTGCTTGCGACGGTCCGCCGCCGCCATCCGCGGCGCGGCGACGCTCATGCCGCCAGCTCCGCCATGTGCTCGCGCACCGTTTCGGGCCGCGTCCGCACCATGACCACGGCGGTGACGGCGGCCGCGAACGTGATCGCGGCGGCGACCAGAAGGGCGGCGTGGAGCCCGTGGACGAACTGCTGCGCGGCCAGCGGCGAGCGCGGCGGGGCGGTGACGTATGAGGCGAGGATCGCTCCCATCAGCGCGATCCCGAGCGAGCCCCCGAGCTGGCGGAAGCTGTTCAGCACGCCGGAGCCGACGCCTGCCTTGTCCACCGGCACCGAGCTCATGGCGGCCGCGGTCATCGGCGACATCGTCAGCGCCATTCCGACTCCACCGAGCAGCATCGCGGGCAGCAGCGTCCAGAACGTCGAGTGGAGACCGACCCGCTGGTAGAACAGCAGCGAGGCGCTCACCAGGGTCATCCCGCCGCCCATCAGCCAGCGAGAGCCGACGCGATCCGAAAGCTTCCCCGCCGCGGGCGCGACGAGGATGATCAGGATTGTCATCGGCAGGAACGCCGCGCCCGCCTGGGTCGGGCTCCAGCCGAGGATGTTCTGGATGTAGAGCGAGACGAAGAAGAAGACGCCGAACATTCCGAGCGAGACGAGCATCGCCACGAGGTTCGAGCCCGCGAACGAGCCGATTCGGAAAAGCGACAGGTCGAGCATCGGCAGTCGCTGCCGGTGCTCGAGCACGACGAAGGCCACGAGCAGGACCGCCGCCGCGGCGAACAGGCCGAGGATCTCCGGCGACATCCAACCGTGCTTGTTGCCCTCGATCAGAGCGTAGGTCAGCGCGAACAGGCCTGCGCTCGACGTGGCCAGCCCGGGCAGGTCGATGCTCTGCTCGTGCGAGGTGTCGCGAGATTCCTGGATCACCAGGCGGGAGACGACGATCCCCAGTACGCCGACCGGCACGTTGATGAAGAAGATCCAGTTCCAGTTGATGTTCTCGACGATCAGGCCGCCGACAAGCGGGCCGATGGCGAGCGCCATCGCGGAGACGCCGGCCCAGACTCCGATCGCCTGCCCGCGCTCCCGCGGCGGGAACGTCGCCGTGATGATCGACAGAGAAGCCGGGTTCATCAGCGCCGCGCCGATCCCCTGCACGGCCCGGGCGCCGATGAGGAAGCCCGCGCTCGGCGCGAGCCCGCAGGCGAGCGAGGAGAGCGTGAAGATCGCGATCCCGACGATGAAGATGCGCCTGCGTCCCATGAGGTCGCCGAGCTTGCCGCCGGTGATCAGGAGCGCGGCGAAGGTCAGCGCGTAGGCCGTCACGACCCACTCGAGCGAGGAGATCGACACGTGGAGATCGCGTCCGATCGACGGCAGCGCGACGTTCACCACCGTGTTGTCGAGCATGATCATGAACAGACCGAAGGCGACCGCGGCAAGCGTCCACCACTTGCGGTTCTCCTCGGCCAGAAGGACTGCCATAGCGCGTGCTCTCACGTTCTCTCCTCGTCCGGAAGTTAGCGCTCACTAGGTTAGCGTACGCTAACTTGGCTGCGCAGCGGCCGCCCCTCAGAGGTTTTCGACTGTTAGGCTGAAACTGCCATGAGACTCGCGCTCGCGCAGATCGATCCCACGGTCGGGGATCTCGACGGGAACCGCGAGCTGATCCTCGCCCGCATCGAGGAGGCGCGGACGGCAGGCGCCGACCTCGTCGTCCTGCCCGAGCTTGCAGTGACGGGCTATCCGCCCGAAGACCTGCTCCTGCGGCCGGGGTTCGTAGGCGCGGCCCGCGACTCGGTCGAGCGCATCGCTGCCGAGACCCGGGACCTGGTCGCCCTCGTCGGCGCGCCTCTCTTGGACGGCGGCAAGCTCTACAACGCGTGCGCGAGCTGCGCGAATGGCGAGATCACCGGCTGGGCGAAGAAGTGGCACCTGCCGAATTACGGCGTCTTCGACGAGAAGCGCTACTTCGCCTCCGGCAGCGAGCTCACGCTCCTCGACGTGGCAGGGACGACGGTCGGGATCACGATTTGCGAGGACATGTGGGTTCCCGGGCCTCCGACGACCGAGCTGGCGTCGGCCGGTGCCGAGCTGCTCGTCAACCTCTCTGCTTCCCCCTTTCACGTCGGCCGAGCCCAGGAACGCGAGGCCATCTTCTCCGCCCGAGCCCGGGAGAGCGGCGTTCGCGTCGCGCTCTGCAACACGATCGGCGGCCAGGACGAGCTCGTGTTCGACGGACACTCGCTCGTCCTCGAGAGCGACGGCAGCGTGCTGGCCCGGGCGCCCGGCTTCGAGGAGACGCTCCTCGTCTTCGACTCCGGGCGGCCGGAGGCGGCGATGCTCTCGGAGTTCGCCGACGACGTCGAGCAGATGCGACGAGCCCTCGTCCTGGGCCTGCGCGACTACGTCGCGAAGAACGGCTTCGACGCCGTGATCGTCAGCGTCTCCGGGGGAGTCGACTCGGCGGTCACGGCCTCCCTCGCAGTCGAGGCCCTCGGGGCGGAGTGCGTCCACTGCGTCTCGATGCCGTCCCGCTACTCGTCGCAGGGGACGCGGACCGACGCGCGCCGGCTGGCCGAGAACCTCGGCTGCGACTTTCGCGAGCTGCCGATCGAGCCTGTGATCGAGGCCTACACCGGCGTGCTCGCCGATTCGTTCGCGGGGCGCGAGCCGGATGTCGCGGAGGAGAACCTCCAGGCACGGATCCGGGGGACGATCGCGATGGCGCTCTCGAACAAGTTCGGCTGGCTCCTCGTGGCGAGCGGCAACAAATCGGAGCTGTCGGTCGGGTACGCGACGCTGTACGGGGACATGGCCGGAGGCTTCGCGCTCCTCAAGGACGTGTTCAAGACGGACGTCTTCCGGCTCGCGCGCCACCTCAACGAGCGGGCCGGCCGCGAGCTGGTCCCCCAGTCCACCATCGACCGTGCGCCGAGCGCCGAGCTGCGAGAGGGGCAGCTCGACGAGGACTCGCTGCCGCCCTACGCCGAGCTCGACCGGGTGCTCGAAGCCTACGTCGAGGAGGACAGGTCGCTGGACGAGCTGAGCTCGGACGGCTTCGACCCGGACGTGGTCGCGCGCGCGGTGGCGCTGATCGACCGCGCGGAGTACAAGCGGCGCCAGGCGCCGCCCGGAGTGCGGCTGCGCCCGAAGGCGTTCGGCCGGGACCGGCGGACGCCGATCACCAATCGCTGGCGGAGCTGACGAGCTCGTCGTACTCCCACGGACGCCCGCGCTCGCGGTCGAGCTCCTCGAGCGTGAACCAACGCGCGTCGCGCGCCTCGCTCACGACGTGTGCCGGGAAGTGCGGCGTGCGCACGAGGTAGACCCTGTTCCGCTGGCCGCCGAAGCCGGGCTCGAGCAGAAACCAGCGCATGCTCTCGAAGAGCAGCGGCCCGGTCTCGAAGTCCTCGAGCCCGAGCTCTTCGCGGAGCTCGCGTCGTAACGCCTGCTCGTCGCTCTCGCCCTCGTCGACGCCCCCGCCCGGCGGGATCCACCACTCGTCGTGGTCGTCGGCGTAGTGGAGCATGAGGATGCGCCGCTTCGGCGTGACGACCACGGCGCGCACGGCTTCTCGGATGGGCAGGCCCGAGGCGCGCCCGCCCAGCTCGTGGAACCAGCGGAGCCGCTCCTTCCACGGCACCGCGGCATTCGCGGGCGAGGTGGACGGGAGGACGAAGAGTTGCGTGTCGCCGAGCGTCTCCGCTTGGAGGCCGAGCTCTGGCCGCCTGCCGAAGGCGCCGCGGTACGCCTCCTTGCCGACGAAGGCAAGCCACCCCGGCCGGAGGTCGCGGGCGATCTGCTCGAGGCGTTCGGCGGAGCCGGCGAAGTCAGCGCGTCGCAGATCGCCCGAGCCGGGTGTGGTTCGGTAGGCGGCGTTCGTCAGGCCGATTCCCTCCTCGAGCAGGAAGAACTGCTCGGCCGGCTCGTAGAGGCGGGAGGTCAGGCGTGCAGCCGCGAGCAGCCGCCAGAAGTCGTTGCGCGGGTTGGCGAAGTGCGCGCGAGCCTCGGCCGACACGCGGCCCGGATTGATGCCGACGAACACCATCCGGAGATCCGGAGCCAGCACATCGGGCACGTCGCTCGGCGTCGTGTCCGGTCTGGGCATGTCCCCTGAGAGAGCCACCTATTGCCCCAATGGGGGAGCGAGGCTCCCTTCGGGAACGGTAGGCGACGAGCCGCTACGGCGGTGTGCCAACTTGGTGCCGGATGGTTCGGCGTCGTTAGGTGCCGCGTAGTTAGGCGGCCTCGGCGGCTGCCTCTGCTGCGTCGAGCTCCGCCATGAGCTCGTCGGTCCGGGCCTCGATGCGTGTCTCGAACTCCCGCCGCAGATCCTCGCCCGACACGGCCGGCTCGTAGCGCGGGCGCCGCGGTTCGATCTTCACCAGGGTCACCGTCGAATCCCAGCCGCCGTAGAGGCGAACGTAGCACTCGGTCTCCGACAGCGTACGCAGCCGCCGCACGTGCCGCAGCGTACGACCCGTCCCGGACGGAGACGCGCTTCTGAGACCATGCGATCAGTGGCGGGCGGGGCGAAGGAACTGCGGTACGCGGTCGATCTCACGACCGACGGCCGGCTGACCGAGGAGACGGGCGTCGGGCTGGACGCGCCCGAAGCCTGGTCCCCCGAGCACCTGCTGCTCGCCGCGCTCGTCCGCTGCTCTCTCAAGAGCCTCCGCTTCCATGCCGACCGGAGGGGCGTCGCCATACGCTCGGCGTCCGGCAGCAGCGGCACGCTCGTGACGAAGCGGGAGACCGACAATCGGTACGCGCTGGTCGAGACCGACGTCGAGCTCGACGTAGAGCTCCGGCCCGAGCCGCAACCGGACGCCCTCGCCGAGCTCCTCGCGCTGGCCGAGCGGGACTGCTTCATCGGCTCGTCCCTCACCGCCAAGCCGAGCTATCGCTGGATCGTGAACGGGCGGACGATCGCCTCGTGAGCGAGACGTTGACCCCGCCGCGGGAGCGGCTCGACCGCGGCGAGGACACCGGGCTCGGAAGGCCGTGGCTCGTGATCGTCCTCAACGACGACCACAACACGTTTCAGGGCGTCGCGGCCGCGCTCTCGGCGGTCATCCCCGGCGTCTCGTACGAGGACGGGATGCGGTTGGCGAACCGAATCCACAACTCCGGCCAGGCGGTCGTCTGGTCCGGGTTACGGGAACAGGCAGAGCTGTACTGGGAGCAACTCGGCGAGCGCGGGTTGACGATGGCGCCCCTCGAGCAGGGATGAGCCTCGACGTTGCTGCGGTGAGGGCCCGGTTCCCGGCTCTCGCCTCCGAAGTGGCCTTCCTCGACGCGCCGGGCGGGACGCAGTGCCCCCAGACCGTGATCGATGCGATCGCCGCCTACCTGCGCGAGTCGAACGCCAATCTGGGCGGCGCATTCGTCGCCAGCCGTCGCAGTGACGAGCTCGTGACGCGGGCGCACGACACTGCGGCGCGCTTCCTCAACTGCCGGCCGGAGGAAACGACGTTCGGCCAGAACATGACGACTCTCAACTTCGCGCTGACGCGCGTGCTCGGCCGCACGCTCACGGCCGGCGACGAGATCCTCGTCACGCGGATCGACCACGACGGCAACATCGCGCCCTGGCTCGAGCTGGCGCACGACCTCGGGCTGCGCGTCGGTTTCGTCGAGCTTCATGCCGACGCGACGCTCGATTTGGACGATCTCGAACGGAAGCTGACCGGGCGGACTCGCGTCGTCGCCTTTCCACTCGCCTCGAACGCGTTGGGGACGGTGCCGGACGCAGCGCGCGTCGTCGAGCTCGCGCACTCGGCCGGCGCGATCGCCTGGGCCGACGCCGTCCACTACGCGCCGCACGGGCCGATCGACGTCCTCGAGCTCGGCGTCGACGTCCTCCTCTGCTCGCCGTACAAGTTCTTCGGGCCGCACCTCGGCCTGGCCTACGGGAGGGAAGACCTGCTGCGCTCGTGGCGGCCGTACAAGGTGCGTCCCGTCGCAGACGAGCCCGTCGGACAGCGCTTCGAGACGGGGACGCTCGCGCACGAGCTGCTCGCGGGTTTCATCGCGGCGGTCGAGTACGTCGAGGAGCTTGGCTGGGACGCGATCCAGGAGCACGAGCGCGCGCTTGGGCAGCGGTTCCTCGACGGCCTGCCCGGCCGATGCACGATCTACGGACTCGGGACGATGGACGGCCGCGTCCCGACGTTCGCCTTCGGCGTGCTGGGCGCTTCGCCGCGAGAGGTGGCGGAGCAGCTCGCCGAACGCGAGCTCGCGGTCTGGGACGGCGACTACTACGCCGTCGAGGTGATGGAGCACCTCGGCCTGCAGCCCGAGGGCGCGGTTCGTGCGGGATTCGTCCACTACAACACGTTCGACGAGGTGGACCGGCTCCTCGCCGCGCTCGCCGACCTCTAGGCGGCGTTGTCCGCCTTCGCGGCCTTGGCGGCCGCGGCCCAGCGCGGATCGTGGCGTCTGATCCGGTCCGGTTCTCGGCCACGCCGCTCGGCGACGTCGACCGTGAGGCGCTGGAACCGGACGATGTCCACGACCGGATGCCGCGTCGGCAGCAGGTCGACGTCGCAGCCGAGTGCCCGGAGCGCGGCGGCCGCTGCCGTTGCCCGCTCGGCGGCGACGCCCTCTCCTTCGAGCACGAAAGCCCGCACCGACTCGTCCACCGCGGCCAGATAGCCGTGCAGAAGCTGCTCGGTCTCGTACGCCTCGGCCGCGACCCAGGCGCCCTCGCGCAGCTTCAGCACCGCCTCGTGCGCGGTCGCGAGCTCGCTTCCCGCGCCGGCGACGAGGAAGCGCTCCTGCTGCCCCACCACGGGTAGCGGTGCCGCGAGCGCCTCGTCCACGGCGCCGGCCAGCCACCCGATCTCCTCCCCGCGTAACGCCGCGAGCGCCGCGACCGCGGATGTGTAGCTCGCGGTGTGGCACCAGCTCTCCTCGATCTCCGGCGCGCAGACGACGACCTCCTCGCAGAGCTCGGCAATCGGCCCGTTCGCCTTCCCGGTCACCAGCCACCGCGGACCCGACCACGCCCGCGCGGCCTCGAGCGTGAGCGGTGTCTCCCCCTCGTGCGAGACGAGGACGAGCAGGTCCGCATCTCGCTCCGGCCCGAGCACGAGCTCCAGGGCCGGCACAGCCTCTCCCCCGGTCATCGCCGCGTGGAACGACGTGCCGCACCCGGTGAAGAGGAGCCGGGCGCCGTCGGGGAAGCGCCGGTCGGTCGGCACGCGGGCCAGCCACTCGGGCTGGGCGGCGATCGCCCGTCTGGTCTGCTCGCCGTGCACGGGCGGTACCTCTATACGATCGAGCCCTGTGACGGTGTTCCAACGAGAGACGCTCGACAACGGGCTGCGTGTCCTGACGGCCGACCTGCCGTACGCACAGTCGGTGTCCGTGCTCGTGATGCTGGCCGCCGGCTCCCGCTACGAGACCGACGAAAACGCCGGGATCGCGCACTTCTCCGAGCACATGTTCTTCAAGGGAACCGAGAAGCGGCCGAGCGCCAAGGAGATCGCGGGCGCGATCGACGCGATCGGCGGCGAGTTCAACGCCTTCACCGGCAAGGAGTACACGGCGTACTACGTCAAGTGTGCGGCCGAGCACCGCGACGTCGCGCTCGACGTGCTCGTCGACATGCTCCGCAACGCCCGCTTCGAGGAAGAGGAGATCGAGCGCGAGAAGGGCGTGATCGTCGAGGAGATGAACATGTACTACGACACGCCGCGCGACTTCATCGGCGGCGTGTACGAGCATCTCCTCTGGGGCGACCAGCCGCTCGGCCGCGACATCATCGGCAAGAGAGAGACAGTGCGCGGCGCGACGCGCGACACGTTCATGGGCTACCTCGACCGGTGGTACAAGCCGTCGCGCATGGTGCTCGGCGTCGCCGGCCGCATCGGCGACGGCCTGCTCGAGCGCGCGCAGGAGTTGCTCGGCGACCTTCCGGCCGGCGAGACCGGGGAGCCCGAGCCGACGACGCCGCACACGAACGGCCGCGTCCATGTCCACACCAAGCGGTCCGAGCAGGCGCACGTCTCGCTCGGCGTGCACAGCCTTCCCCTCGACCATCCCGACCGGTACGCCGTCCAGCTGCTCGCGACGATGCTGGGCGGCGGAATGTCGTCGCGCCTCTTCAGCGAGGTCCGGGAGCGGCGCGGGCTCGCGTACTACGTCTACGGCCTCAACCACAGCTACACCGACGCTGGGACGCTCTATTCGCAGGCGGGAGTGGACATCGCCCGCATCGACGACGCCGTGGCGACGATCGCCGGTGAGCTGCGCAAGATCGCGACCGAGCCGCTGCCTGCCGAGGAGCTCGAGAAGGCGCGGAACTTCGCCAAGGGCCGCTTCGTCCTCCAGCTCGAGAGCCCGCAGGGGCTGATGCTGTTCGGGCTGAGGAAGGAAGTGCTCGAACGGCGCCTACCCGATCCCGACGAGATCCTGCGCGGCCTCGACGCGGTCACGAGCGACGACGTGGCGAGGGTCGCCTCGGAGCTGATCACAGCCGATCGCCTGCGGCTCGCGGTGATCGGCCCGTTCGACGACGCCTCGCGGTTCGAGCCACTGCTCGACGGCTAGATCTCGGGCGAGAGGGCACTCGGCCCGCGAAGTGCCTGGTGGCGCGAAATCAGGGCTTGAAGATGTGTTTCGCGTCGAAGCTCTCGCTCGGCGGCGGCCCGCCCTCAGCCATCGCGGGGGGAAGCGCCTCCTGCACAGCCGGCAATAGCCGTTCGTCGCGAAACCGACTGAAGTCCTCCTCCGATTCCCAGATGCTCACCGATTGCCAGCGCCCACCATCGACCTCACCGGCTGCGTGATAGATGAGCCCGGGAGGTGCGTCTTCACCGACTGCCTCCTGGACGCGCTCATAGTCGCTCCACGTTGCCTCTGTCGACTTCTGAATCTGCACCCACGGCATGGGAGTCTCCTTTGTAGGTAGAGGGCCTTGATCGTAGAACACTCCGGTTCCGGCTCCTCCCCGCCCCCACGGGTCATTCCGGACCATTGGCCCGGGGGAGTGGATCAGCTCCCGAGACCGATGACCCTGGGGAAGGCTCGGAGCCCGAGGCTGACCGTCTCGCGGATCCGTGCCGGCAGGCTCGGCTCCGGCAGCCCCGGCAGCTCGACCGGCAGGTCGGACAGCTCCACGAAGTAGAGCGGCATCCTCCCCAGCCCTTCCAACTCCTGCTCGACGCGCTCTGCACGGTCGCGAAGTTGCGGCTCCAGGCTCTTGTAGAGCGGCTCGAACATGAGCACGTACTCGGCGGCGCGGACGCTGTTCTTCAGCATCCGGTGCACGGCGATCACGTCCACCCCGACCAGCTTCTCGGTCTCGCGGATGCGTTGCGACACGACGTCTCCGAGGTGCACGACGAACTTGACGTGCAGCTTCCCGATCTGGCGGCAGGCGTCGCAGACGCAGAGGTTGTGCGCGACCATGCGCTGCTGCTTGCGGCGAATCGCTTCGGACTACGAATAGAACCTCGGGGCCCGGTTCGGCCGGCACGCCGAGCAGATCGTGCCCGGCGCGTCCATCTTTTCCGGCGGCGGCCTTACGTAGGTCGGCGGTCCAGTTGGCACCTAGCCCGGACTCGCCCGTTGGAGTGCCTTCGACCTCCGCAGCCGTTCCGCTCGTACGCGAGGTTTCTACCATTCGCCGCGGACGGCGCCTAGCCTCTAAAGGGGCAACGCGTCCAGGTCGGCCTCGATGTGCTTCCGGTCCTCGGGATCGGCGATCTTCGCCGTGTCCTCGCGCGCCAGCTCGTAGTGACGGCGCGCCTCGTCCGTCTCGCCGGCGGTGAGATGGGCCCGCGCGAGCGCCTCCCGTGCCCCGGCGAGGTCCCAGTCCTCCATCTCGTCCGGCGCCGACTCGACCAGCTCGAGACAGCGGCGCGCATGATGGAGCGCGGGCTCGGGCCGGCCGAGAATCGAGTACACGCGCGAGCACAGCCACTCGCTGCGCGCGCGGTTCGCCGTCGTCCCTCCGCCCTGCATCCAGTGGTACGCGGACGCGTGCGCGCAGTGGAGCATCTCGTCGCCAGGCGCGTCCATCAGCGTCCAGGTTCGGTTGTAGAGGTCGATGCCGAGCCGGCGGTGCTCTTCGGTCTCGAGTGACTCCGAGCGCATTCCCATGATCGTCTCCCTTCCGTCGATGAGCCGCTGCAGCTTCCCGCGGGACGCGCGCTGCGCCGAGTCGCGGATCGCCATCTGGCGCTGGTGCGCGACCAGCGCTGCGCGAAGCGCCGCCGGGTCCTCGGCGTCGAGCGTCGCGCGGATCTCGTCGAGCGGCATGTCCAGCCTTCTGAGAAGCCGGATCGCCTCCGCCCGGTCGACCTGCTCGGGCGAGTAGAAGCGATAGCCGGTGTCGTCGTCGACTGCCGCCGGGACGAGCAGCCCGACCTCGTCGTAGTGGCGCAGCGCCTTGACGCCTACGCCGGTGAGACGGGAGAAACGGCCGATCGGCATGAGCTGCACGCTGTTGAGCTGCATAGGAGCAGCATCGTGCCTCCCCCTGGGGGAGAGTCAAGGGGAGCCCGCAGGCTCCCCTTGTCTCATCAGGCCTCGGCTTCCTGGGCCTTCTCGTCGGACGCGCGCTTCGAGATCTCGTCGACCACGGTCGGGTCGGCGAGCGTCGTCGTGTCGCCGAGCTGACGGTCGTTCGCCACGTCCCGCAGCAGACGGCGCATGATCTTGCCGCTGCGGGTCTTCGGCAGCTCGGGCGTGAAGACGATGTTCGCGGGCTTCGCGATCGGCCCGATCTTCTTCGCGACGTGGTTGCGCAGTTCCTCGAGCTTCTCGACGGAGCCCTCGGCACCGCCCTTGAGCGTCACGTACGCGACGATCGCCTCTCCCGTGACCGAATCGGCGCGGGAGCAGACGGCCGCCTCGGCGACCTCCTGGTGATCGACGAGCGCCGACTCGACCTCGATCGTCGAGATGCGGTGCCCGGAGACGTTCATGACGTCGTCGATCCGGCCGAGGAGCCAGTAGTCGCCGTCCTGGTCGATCCGGGCGCCGTCGCCGGCGAGATAGATGCCGTCGTACTTCGACCAGTACGTGTCCTTGTAGCGCTGGTCGTCGCCGAAGATGCCTCGCAGCATCGCCGGCCACGGCTTCTTCAGGACGAGGTACCCACCGCCGCCGGGACCGACCTCGTTGCTCTGCTCGTCGTACACCGCCGGCACCACGCCCGGGAACGGCTGGGTGGCCGAGCCCGGCTTGAGCGTCGTGACTCCCGGCAGCGGCGTGATCAGGATCATCCCGGTCTCGGTCTGCCACCAGGTGTCGACGACCGGCGTCCGGTCGCCGCCGATGTGCTCGCGGTACCAGATCCACGCCTCCGGGTTGATCGGCTCGCCGACGGAGCCGAGCAGGCGCAGCGAGGACAGGTCGTGCTGCTGCGCGTACTCCGGCCCCCACTTCATGTGCGAGCGGATCGCGGTCGGCGCCGTGTAGAGGATCGTCACCTTGTACTTCTCGATGATCGACCACCAGCGGTCCTTGTCGGGGAAGTCGGGCGTCCCCTCGTACAGGACCGACGTCGTCTGGTTGCAGAGCGGCCCGTAGACGATGTAGCTGTGGCCGGTGATCCAGCCGATGTCGGCAGCGCACCAGTAGACGTCGTCGTCACTCTTCAGGTCGAAGATGTAGTGGTGCGTTGCCGACGTGCCGACGAGGTAGCCGGCCGTTGTGTGGATGATCCCCTTCGGCTTCGCGGTCGTGCCGCTCGTGTACATGAGGAACAGCAGGTCCTCGCTGTCCATCGGCTCGCACGGACAGGACTCCGGGTCGTCCGAGACGTCGCTCTCGAGGTCGTGCCAGTAGTGGTCACGCCCGTCCTGCATCGGCACCTCGCCGCCGGTGCGGCGGAGGACGACACAGCTCTTCACGCCTGCAGCGTCCGACATCGCCTCGTCGGCGATCTTCTTCAGCCCGAGTTTCGAGCCACGCCGCCACGCCTCGTCCTGGGTGATGAGGACATCGCACTTCATGTCGTTCATCCGCCCCGAGAGCGAGTCGGCCGAGAAGCCGCCGAAAACGACGGTGTGGGGTGCGCCGAGCCGGGTGCACGCCAGCATCGCCACCGGTAGCTCCGGGACCATTCCCATGTAGATCCCGACCGGCGTCCCTTTCTTGACGCCGAGCTTTTTGAGCGCGTTCGCAAAGCGGACGACGTCCTTCTGGAGATCCGCGTACGAGATCGTCCGCGTCTCGCCTTCCGGTTCGCCCTCCCAGTGGAACGCCACCTTCCCGCCGGCGCCGGCCTCGACGTGCCGGTCGACGCAGTTGAAGCAGACGTTCAGCTTGCCGCCGAGGTACCACTTCGCGTACGGCGGCTCCCATTGGTAGAGCTCGCTGAACGGCTCGAACCAGCTGACCCGCTCGCGACCTTCCCGCTCCCAGAACTCCTCGAACGGGACGTTGTAGATGTCGGCCTGTGCGTTGGCCTGGGCCGAGAAGTCCTCGGGCGGCGGATACGTCCGCTCCTCGAGGAGCATCGTGTCGATTGCGTGCTGCTGTGTTGCTTCGGCCACCCGCTACACCTCCGCTCGACGGGGCATCGGCGAGCCGAGCCTACCGATCGGTGCCGCCCCGACCGGGACGACGGGCACCGGCGACATGCCGTTCACGACTCCTGCCGCGGATGTGTACCACGCTACGGCTGCCGTGACGACGCCGCACCAACCGCCCGCATGGAGCCACCACTCCGTGCCGCCGTGCGAGATGTTGAAGAAGCCGATCACGAGCACGATCTCCGTGATCTCGAGCGTCAGGAAGACGAGGAACACCGCCACGCTCACGCGCATGCTCCACAGGAGCATGTACGTGTTGAAGATCGCGAACGCGAGGAGGAACCACGCGAGCCCGCTCGTGAGATTCGCGCCCGCGAGGGCGGCCGCGAAGTTCTTCGAGAGGAAGAACAGCAGGATCACGATGCCGAGCCCCATCCAGAAGCCCCCGTAGGTCGAGAACGCGGTCGCTCCGAAGACGTTTCGGTTACGAAACTCCCACATGCCTGCGAGCAGCTGACACAGCCCGCCGTAGAAGAGCGCGGGCCCGATCCAGACGGCGTCCGGGATGAAGCTGGCGTTGTGGCCGCTGAGCAGGAACGTCGTCAGCGCGAAGGCCGCGAGCCCCAGCGGCGCGGGATCGGCAGCCGGAATGCTCTCGACGAGCGTGGTCGGCCGATCCTGGGCGAGAACAGCCATGCTTGGTCGCCCTCCTTCTCGGAGCGGCGGAAGGTCCCCAAGGCCATTCCGTCGGCTTCCGATCTATTTGGGCAACCTTTACCCGAATTCGTGCGGATTAGTCAAGGTTCGAGGTCGTACGGGTAATCCGTGATGACCTCGGCGCCGTCCTCGGTCACGAGAACGATGTCCTCGAGGCGGACGCCGCCGTAACCGGAGCGGTAGAGGCCGGGCTCGACGGTGACGACGTCACCGGCCACCAGTGTCTTGTCGGCGAGCCGCCCCAGGCTCGGCGCCTCGTGCACCTCGAGGCCGACTCCGTGGCCAAGCCCGTGGAAGAAGCCGTCGGCCAGCGGTTTCCCGGGCTGCTTCGTCCGCTGCGTCGGCTCGCCCGCAGCCTCGAAGATCTCGCAGGTGAGATCGAAGACGGCGTGGGCTTCGACGCCCACGCGGATCTCGGCGACCGCGGCGTCGAGCCCTTCCTTGACGAGCCGGTGCCACTCGCGGACGTCGTCGGGGACGTCGCCCACCACGAACGTGCGGGTCATGTCGGTGTAGACCGCGGAGGCGTTGTCGCGCGGGAAGATGTCCACGACGAGCGGCGCGCCGGGACGGATCGGCCCTGACCCCATCTCGTGACCCACCGCGCCCTGCGCACCCGGCGCGACGATGTACTCGTCGGCCGTGCTGTCGTGCCTGGCGAAGGCGACGTTCATGTCCGCCTTCACACGCTCGACGGTGAGCTGCTCACCGTCGAGCAGCAGCTCGTCGCCACGGATCTCGGCGCGCCGGAGGAGCTCGCGGCATGCGTCCATGGCAGCCTCCGCCGCTCGCTGCGCCCGCCTCATCCCCGCGAGCTGCGCCTCGGTCTTGGCGCGCCGGCGGTCGTCGAAGAGGTCCTGGTCGACCGCGAGCTCGACACCGTCGGCGCGGAGGCGGTCGGCGAGCCACACCGGAAAGTCCTTCGGGACGCTCGCGCGCTTGAGCCCGAGGCTGCCGACGGCCCGCAGAGCGAGCTGAGCCTCGAGCTCGCGCCAGTCGATCCCCGCTCCCATCAGCTCGTCCATGCCGAGGTCCTCGCTCGTGTGGACGTCGAAAAGCCCGAGCTCGCGCAGCCGGGTGGCCTCCATCGAGCTGGCGAAGACGTGGCGGCTGCCGTTCTCCTCGGCGTAGAGGAAGGGATCGGGCACGCCGAGCGGCACCGCGTGCCGCATGTCGGGCGAGCGGAATGAGTCGGCGTAGATCAAAACCACGTCCGCCACAGGAGGTCGATGCTAGCGGCGGCGCGCCGGTTCCTCAGGCGCCTCTTATCGCGACAGGGGATACTCGCGGGCGATGGCCGCGACGGGCGAGAGAGAAGACGCGGCGTTCCCGGTCGGAGCCGCGTGCCGGATCGACTCGCGCTCGCCGTGGCGGCAGATTGCCGAGATCCCGGTCGGCCTCGACCCCGAAGGGATCGCGGTCGACGTCGCTCGCCGGCGGGCGTTCGTGGCGTGCTCGCGCAGCGACTTGGTCTCGGTCGTCGACCTCGAGACGCACGAGGCGATCGGGGAGATCGCGACCGGCAACGAGCCCATCGACATCGGCCTCGACGAGCAGACGGACCGCGTCTTCACCGCCGACGCGCACTCCGACCAGGTGACGATCATCGACTCGGCGACGCTCGAGGTCGAGACGGCGGTGCCCGTGGGCGGCTATCCGTCCGGGCTGACCCACGTTCCGGAGTTCCGCCGGCTCTACGTCGGCAACTCCCTCGGCTCGACGATGAGCGTGATCGACCTCGACACGCTCGAGACCGTCGCGACCGTGGAAGCGGAGCCCGGGGCCGGGGCGATCGGCGTCGACCCCACACGCCGACTCGTGATCTGCGTCAACTTCGTCGCCGCCTCCGCCAACTTCTACGACGCCGACTCGTTCGAGGAGGTCGGCCGGCTCGAGCTCGGCACCGGGACGTGCGCGATCGGGATCGTGCCCGAGCGAGGCGAGGCGTTCATCGTCAACTCGATCGCAGGCACCGTGTCGCGCGTCGCCCTCGACCGGATCGAGGTGCTCGAGGAGATCCGCACCGGGTCGGCGCCGGTGGGGCTCACCATGCATCCCTCGCACGACCGCGTCTACGTCACGAACCGTGGCGCCGGCTCGGTCAGCGTGCTCGGCGTCGCCGACGGGGCCGAGTGGTCGCAGATCCCGGTCGGCGGCGGTCCGGGAGGCGTGGTCGTCGACCGGCACGACGGCCGGATCCTCGTCGCCAACGCCGGGAGTCAGACGATGTCGATCGTCGAGGACCTGCTCGCGGCGCGGCCGCCGGCGCCGGTCGTCGAGGAGGCGAGCCCGTGGATCGGCAGCAAGCTGCCGGCGTTCTCCCTCGAGGATTACTGGTCCGGCGGGCAGCGCACGAATCGCGACTGGGCAGAGAAGAAGTACATCCTCAACTTCTTCGCGTCCTGGTGAGGACCGTGCAACGCGGAGGCGCCGTTCCTCGAGGACGTGCGCGTTCGCGAAGGGGCCCGGTCGGGTCTCGAGGTCGTGTTGGTCGACATCTGGGAGGGGACCGAGCCGCGCCCCGAGGTCGAGCGCTTCTGCGAGATGTGGGGCATCAAGGGGCCGATCCTGCTCGATCCGCGCGGCGAGCTCGCGGGGGAGCTCGGCGTGCGCGGGGTGCCCACGAACGTGGTCGTCGACTCCGACGGGACAATCCGCGCCTTCGGCGCTGCCCGGCTCGACGAGCTCGAGCAGGCGATCGACGAGCTGTACGGGCGCGCCTAGAGCGCGGCCGCGAGATCACGGCCCTCGCGCTCGTTGCGGATGCCGACGATCGCACCGGTCACTCCCGGATGTGAGAGCACGAACGCGAGTGCTCCCCGCGTCACCCTGCCGCAGCCGCGGGCGCGTAGCTCCTCGTGCATCGACGCGAGATCCAGCTCGGCGAACGGATGGGTGCGCCGAAAGTCGTCTTCTGCGAGGACGCCGAGCGAGAAGCCGTCCGTGAGGAATCCGCTCGCGAGCGGCGCCCAGACGATGACGCCGAGGCTGCGGTCGAGCGCGTACGGAAGCAGATCGTCCTCGGCAGCCCGGGCCAGCGCCGAGTACTCGAACTGCAGCGCCGCAACAGGCCCCACCGCGAGCGCCCGCTCCACCAGCTCCGGCGGATGGTTCGAGAGGCCGCCGTGGCGCACCTTCCCCTCGGCGATGAGCTCCTGGAGCGCGCCCCACGACTCCTCGATCGGCACGTTGCGGTCCGGGTCGTGGAGCTGCAGCAGGTCGACACGCTCCCGCCGCAGCCGGCGCAGGCTCTCCTCGCAGCCGCGCCGGATCGACTCCGGGCTGAGATCCATGTAGTCGTCCCCGTCGTCGCGGCGCAGGGTTCCGCACTTCGTGAACACGAGGACGTCCTCGCGTCCGGCGAGCGCGCGGCCAACGATCTCCTCCGCGTGTCCCCAGCCGTAGAACGGCGCCGTGTCGACCCAGTTGACGCCTCCGTCCAGCGCGGCGTGGACGGCGTGCACCGAGTCGGAGTCGTCCTGCGGCCCCCAGTTGACCCACCACTCTCCCGGCCGCGAGCCGATCGGCGCCGTGCCGACGCCGACGCGCGAGATCTCGAGGTCGCTCGGCCCGAGCTGCCGCAGATCCATGACGCTGTGCAACGCCGCTAGGCTCGCCGGTATGCCCCTTCTTCGGGCCGAGGAGGAGACGAAGGTGCGCGAGTGGTTCGCCGAGCTCGAGCGCCCGGTCGAGCTGCTTGTCGCCCTCGGCCCCGAGGAGACTCCGCGCGCGGGCACTGGCGACGTCGACTTCGGCGCGGAAATGGTGCGCGTCTGCGAGGCGCTCGCTGAGCTCGGCGAGCGCGTGAGCTGCCGCGTCGAGGAGGAGCCCGAGGGGTTCGCGCGCTACCCGGCCGTGTCGATTCGCCCCGAGGGGCGCGACGCGGGCCTCCGCTACGACGGGTTGCCCTGGGGCTACGAACTCGGGTCGCTCGTCGGCGCGGTCGTCGAGGCCGGCCGCGCCGAGCCGACGCTGCGTCCCGAGTCGCTTCAAGCACTCGGGACGCTCGAGAACGACCTTGCGCTCGACGTCTTCGTCACGCCGACTTGACCACATTGCCCGCCGGCCGTGCTGCTGGCGTTCCGTTGTGCCCTCGCCTCGGAGCACGTGACGGCGACCGCGATCGAGGCGAACGAGTTCCCGCAGCTCTCGCAGGAGATGGGGGTCTACGCAGTGCCACGGATCGTCGTGGACGGCGAGCCGCGCTGGGACGGAGCCGTACCCGAGGCTGAGTTCCTGCGCCGGATCCTGGCCTAGCCGCAGTCAGAGCCGCGCGTGGAACGAGCGTCGCGGCCCCCGCAGGGGCGGGCTCAGGGCGACTCGCACGAGGACGAGTCCGCGAAGTCCACCCCGGTACGGAAAGACGGCGATCCCGGTGCTGTGCGGCAGGAGCTCGCGGGGAGTCGGCCTCAACGTCGCGAGCCTCTGGTGGCGGCGAATGAGCCACAGCCGAAGCCCGGCTCCCCCGAGCCGCTCCGTCACGTTGCCCCGGTTGACGAGACGCAGCTCGAGCACGCGGAGCTTCCCGCGGCGGCGAACGGACAGCGCGCGCGCGTCGAGTCGCCGCACGACTCGGCCCCGGACGCGGAGGACGACCATCACGCCTACTCGCATCCGTACCCGGACGTGCTTCAGACCGAGCGGCCGCGTGGTGAGAAGGGCAAGCGCCGGGTGATCGCCTGGTGCGGCCAGCCGTGAAGGCGCCGCGGCGACATGGAGAGCCCTCTTAGCGTGAGGCGCGAGCCGGAACCGCCGAGGGCGCAGGCGAAGCCAGGTCGCGGCACCGCGGGCGGGCCGCACCCGGGGCCTGCCCCGCAGCGAGCGCGTGAATCCTGCCCGCGAGACGTCCACGCGCAGAGTCCGGCGTCCGGGATTTCGCACGACGACGGTGGACGCGGATGCGCCTTTGAGTGTCACGCGGAGCGGGCTGGCACTGAGCCCGATGCCCCGGCCGGCTGCGGCACCCGGGATGGATGCCGCAGCCGTACCGAGGACGAGCGCCGCGAGAACGCGTCTCACTTGCCGATCACCGTGAAGGTGAGCGTCGCGGTGTAGTGCCCCGCCGGGACGACCGGAAGCGGCGAGACGAAGCCGACGCTCGTGGCGACCGTGTCGCCGCCGGCCCCGCTCGGGCCGTTCGCGCTGGCGAGCGAGAGGTCCGGCGCCGGCGCTATCGGTACCGCTACGAGCCCGGCTGCTCCGACGCCGATGCCGAGTGGCAGATCGTGGGGCGCGAAAGCCGTCCGGTGCACGCTGAGCGTGTAACCGTTGGCGTCGTTGCTCGTCACCGTGACCTGCTCCGGCAGCGGGTCCGGGATCGTGCCGGGTACTGCGGCCGGGAAGCTCAGCGTCGGGTGGTCGAGGGCGATCGAGAGCACCGGCTGGATGTCGACGTCGACTCCGGCCGACGCGGTCGGTCCGTTGGGCGGCGGCGACACCGAGCAGGCGCTTGCGGCCGCGGTGGAGTTCTGCGGATCGGGAGCCGCCGTCGCGAAGTCGGCCGCGTTGTCGTCCGTGTCGGTGCAGCCGCCGCCGGCGCGTGCGAGTGCGTTCGTCGCGCTGCCCGCCGGCGCCGCTGCCCTGCCCTCGTAGTCGGCCGCGCCGCCGTAGCCGACGAGGTCCTCCAGACCGGAGGCCGCCGAGCAGCTCCCCGCGGAATCTCCGCAGGACAGTGCGGTCGCATCGTCGACGAGCGCGACCTTGCCGCCGGTGGCGGCGAGGTTCGACGTGCCCGTGGCGTCGGCCGCAGGCAACCCCGCTCCGTTCGCTCCGCCGGAGGCGAGCTCGACGAGGTAACGGGCGCCCGCGGGAATCGTGCCGCTGAGGCCCGTCGGCTGCCAGCTCGTGCTGGAGGCGGATGCGTACTGGAGTGTCCAGCCGTCGACGGCGACCGGGCTTGCCCCCCGGTTGAACAGCTCGACGTAGTCGTTGGCATAGGCGGCGCCGCTGTTACCGCCGGCGGCGTAGACCTCGGCGACGACGAGGCTCCCCGAGCCACTGCCGTGCGCCGAGGCGGCAGCGAGGGGTAGCGCAAGAAGCGACAGCAGCAGGAGCAGGGGAATGCGTCTCATGGAGCCTCCGATCGGGGGAAGTGGACGGCCCCTTGCTACAGCCCGCCGCGTCGCGCCGACAGTGTCCTTTGCGGAGTTGGCACAGAGTCGACACGGCTCTCGGTAGATTCGAAGGCGTGGACGCGCTCGAGCGAGCACGGCAGGTGGCTGCCTCGTGGGACGAGCGCCTGCGTGCGGATCTCCCGCCCGAGCTCGAGATCTTCGACGCCCACACCCACCTCGGCACGGACATCGACGGGATGGTCGGGCGCCCGGAGGAGCTGATCGGCTCGATGGACCGGTACGGCATCTCGCGCGCATTCATGTTCTGCCTCGACGAGCCCGACCGGCACCCCGGGTTCCAGGCCGGCAACGACCGGACGCTCGAGTTCGCCGCCCAGTCGGACGGCCGTTTGATCCCGTTCGTGCGGCTCGCGCTCGACGAGGGGCCGATCGAGGAGGCACGTCGTTGCCTCGACCGCGGCGTCCGCGGGATCAAGCTCCATCCGCGCGCCCAGAGGTTCCTGCTCAACGACGAGCGGCTCGCGCCGGTCTTCGCGCTGGCGGCCGAGCGCGGCGTGCCGATCCTCATCCATGCGGGCCGCGGCCTGCCGCCGATCGCCGAGGGGCTGGAGCGTCTCGTCGACACGAACCCGGGAGCGCAGCTCATCCTCGCCCACGCGGGCATCGCCGACCTCGCCAACCTCGCGTATCGCTTCTCGGGCAAGCGCGGCGTCTTCTTCGACACCTCGGTCTGGAGCGCCATCGACCTGCTCGGCCTGCTGCGGCTCGTGCCGCCGGAGCAGATCGTCTACGCCTCCGACTACCCGTACGGCCAGCAGCCCGGCTCGCTGCTCCTCTCCTCCCGCGTCGCGCGGGTCTCCGGCTTCGACGATCGGCAACTCCGCGACATGTTCGCCGGGAATGCGCACCGGATCGCGAACGGCGAGGCGCCCCTCGAGCCGTCGCAGCCACGGGGCTCGGACACCCTCGAACAGCCGCTCGCCCAGGCGCGCATCCACCAGTACGTCTCGATGGCGATGCCACTCCTCTTCGTGCGGCAGCCGGACGCCTTCGGCGCGCTCGGGCTCGCGCTGAACGCGACGGAGGAGCCGAACGGCACACACCGCGAGGAGCTCGGGCAGATCCGGGAGCTGCTCGAGGCGGCGCGCGACCTGTGGCGGACGCTGCCCGAGGCAGACGACGACAGCGAGCGCCGCCTGGTGGCCCGCACCGCCGTCCGCCTGATTCAGATTGCCGACACCGTGGCAGTGACCTCGCTATGAGCGAGTTGCGCCTGACCGTGAACGGCGGCGAGCACGTGCTCGACGCGCCGGTGGGGACGAGCCTCGCGCACGTCCTGCGCGAGAAGCTCGGGCTGACCGGGACGAAGATCGCCTGTAACGAGGGGCACTGCGGGGCGTGCACCGTCCAGGTCGACGGCGTGCCCCGGCTCTCGTGCATCACCCTCGCGCATACGGTCGAGGGCGAGGTTACGACGATCGAGGGCCTGCGCGAGCATCCCCTCGTCGACGCCTTCGTCCGCGCCGACGCCGTGCAGTGCGGCTACTGCACACCGGGCCAGGTCGTCTCGGCGGCCGCGCTCGTCGCAGCCAACCCGCATCCGACCCCCGAGGAGATCCGGCACGCAATGGCCGGGAACATCTGCCGCTGCGGCACCTATCCCAAGATCGAGGAGGCGATCCTTTCGTGGCAAGACTGATCCGCACCGAGAAAGAGGTCGAGGGACGCTTCGAGGAGGTGTGGATCGTCGTCGAGGAGGATCCGCTCGAGCAGTGGCCGGCGGGGCCGCTCGCGGTCGTGGGCCGGGACGCGCCGCGCAAGGACGGGCACGAGCGGGTGCGGGGCGAGGCGCGCTACACCGCCGACATCAAGCTGCCGGGCATGCTCCACGCGGCCGTCCTCCGCTCGCCGCATGCGCACGCGAAGGTGCGTCGGATCGACCTCGCGCCGGCGCTCGCGCTACCGGGCGTACGGGCCGCGATCGGGCCGGGTGACGCACCCGGGCTCGCGGAAGAGGCCGGTTTCTCGGGCGCGGCCGTCGCCGCCGTCGCGGCCGACACGTTCGGCCAGGCGCGCGCCGCAGTCGACGCGATCGAGATCGAGTGGGAAGAGCTCGAGGTCGTGCTCGATCCGGACGACGCCGTCCGGCGTGGGCTCCTCAGCGACGAGCAGCCGCGCCGCCGCGAGCGCGGCGACGTCGACCGTGCCCTCGCCGGCGCAGACGTCGTCGTCGAGGCCACCTACCGGACGCAGACCGTCCTCCACAACTCGCTCGAGACGCACCAGGCCACGTGCGAGTGGCAGGGCGACACGCTCCACGTCTACATCTCGACGCAGTACATCTGGGGGATCCGGCACGCGGTCGCCGACGCGCTCGGGCTGCCCGAGGACAAGGTGCGCGTGGTGTGCGAGTACATGGGCGGCGGCTTCGGCTCCAAGAACAGCCCGGACGAGTACACGTTCGTGGCCGCCGAGCTCGCGAAGCGGACGGGGCGGCCGGTGCGTTGCGCGCTGACGCGGCACGAGGAGCACACCTCGGCGGGCAACCGCAACGCCACCATCCAGCGGCTCCGGGCCGGGGCCACGAGCGACGGGACGATCGTCGCGCTCGAGGGCGAGTTCACGAACTCCGTCGGCTGGTCGGGCTGGAACGCCTCGACGGAGGGGCCGATGCAGATGCTCTACGACTGCGAGAACGTCCGCACGGTCACGTACGGCGCGAAGCTCAATACGCCGCCGATGAAGGCGTTCCGCGCACCCGGATTCGTCGAGGGCACGTTCGGGCTCGAGCGCCTGGTCGACGAGCTCGCCGCCCGGCTCGACGTCGATCCCCTCGAGCTACGACGCCGGAACTACGCGAGCTCGAACGACGGTACGCCGTTCTCCTCGAAGAACCTCGAGGACTGCTACCGCCGTGCGGAGCCGCACTGGGCGCGGCGGCACGAGGTGCGCTCACGATCCGACGCAGTGTGGAAGCGCGGCGTCGGGATGGCGAGCCAGATCTGGTACGGCGGCGGCGGGCCGCCCTCGTACGCGTGGTTGCGGCTCGGCTCCGACGGCCGGGCGACCGTGATCACAGCGATGCAGGACATCGGCACAGGTACCCGCACGGCGATGGCGCAGATCGCCGCCGAGGAGCTCGGGCTGCCGCTCGAGCACGTCGAGGTCGTGCTCGGCGACTCCGCGCGCGGGCCATACGCCTCGATCTCGGCCGGCTCCTCGACGCTGCCGTCGATGGGACCGGCGGTGCGAGCGGCTGCGGCCGACACGAAGCGCCAGGTGATCGAGATCGCGGCCCAGCGCTACGACCTCGAGGAGCGCGTGCTCGACATCCGCGACGGCAAGGTCGTCTCGGCGGACGGGAACCTCTCGGTGCCGCTCGAGGAGGTCGTCGGGCTGCTCGACGAGGCGCAGATTCTCGGCAAGGGCGCCCGCGGCCCGAATCCGACCGGGATGAGCGTCCTGACGTTCGGGGTCCACGTCGTCGAGGTCGCAGTGGATGTCGAGACCGGCGAGATCGCGGTCGAGCGCGTCGCGGCGATCCACGACGTCGGGCGGATCGTCAACCCGCTCGGCGCCTCGAGCCAGGTCGAGGGCGGCGTGATCCAGGGGATCGGGCACACGCTCTCGGAGGAGCGGCTGCTCGACCCCGAGACGGGCCGCGTGCTCACGACGTCGCTCGACGCGTACCGGATGCCGACCGCCGCGGACGTGCCGGAGATCATCTGCGAGTTCGTGGACCGGCCCGACGAGCACCTGACGAACCTCGGCTCCAAGGGGCTGGGCGAGCCCCCGATCGTCCCGATCGCAGCCGCGATTGCGAACGCGATCCGCGACGCGACCGGCGCAGACGTGCACGAGCTGCCGATCAGCCGTGAGGAGATGCTGCGCGCGCTGCGCGAGGCCGAGGAGCGTGCCCGGGAGAAGGAGAAGCGTGGAGCTCCTGCGACCGTCTAGCGTCGCCGAGCTTGACAGCGGGATTCCCGTCCACGGCGGCACGGAGGTCGTGCCGCTGCTGCGGGAGGGGCTGCTCGAGGCCGAGCGGCTCGTCGACGTGCGCGGCGTTGTGCCGCGCGGCGTGCAGGACGGCGTGATCGGCGCCGGGACGACGCTGGCCGAGCTCGAGGTCGAGCCGGCGATCCCCGACGCGTTGCGCGAGGCGTGCCGGCTCGCGGCGTCTCCGCAGCTCCGGAACATGAGCTCGCTCGGCGGGAATCTCCTCCAGGCGACGCGGTGCTGGTACTGGCGGCTCGGCTATCCGTGCCGGCTGCACGGCGGGGCCAGGTGTCATGCGCGCGACGGCGAGCACCGCGAGCACGCGATCTTCGCGAACGAGTTCTGCGCGTCGGCGCACCCCTCGGACGTGGCGGCCGCCCTCGTCGCGCTCGGCGCCCGGCTGCGCACGAGCCAGCGGGAGCTCGCGGCCGAGGAGCTGTACCGGCTCCCGGACGAGGGCGACCGCAGCACGACGACGCTCGGGGACGACGAGCTCCTGCTCGAGGTCGAGCTCCCGCCGGTCGAGGCGAGCGTCTACCTCAAGGCGATGGACCGCAAGCGCTGGTCGTTCCCGCAGGTGGGCGTGGCGGTCGCCCGCGCCGGTGGCGAGACGCGCATCGCCCTCGCCGGCGTGGCCCCGATCCCGTGGCGGATCGGGAGCATCGAGGAACTGGACAACGCGACGCCGCTGCCACGGACGGAATGGAAGGTGCCGCTCGCGCAGGCGCTCGTGCGCCGCGCGCTCGACGCGCTCGCGTGATCGCAGCGGTGGTCCTCGCGGCGGGAGCCTCCTCCCGCTACGGGACGGAGCCGCCGAAGCAGGTCGAGTTGCTGCCTCGTGTGCTCGCAGCGTTGCGTCGCAGCTCCCTCGACGTCGTCGTCGTCGTAGGCGGCGCGCATGCGCTCCCGGTGGAGAGCGTCCGGTGTCCCGACTGGGAGCGCGGGCCGGGCGCGTCGCTGCGCTGCGGGCTCGCGGCGCTCCCGCCCGAGACCGAGGCGGCGGTCGTCGCGCTTGCCGACGGGCCCGACCTCGATCCGCGCGCTGTCGACCGCGTCGTGGAGGACTGGCGGGCGAACGGCGGCGACGCGGTGGCCGCGACCTACAACGGCACCCGCCTCCATCCGGTCCTGCTCACCCGGGCGCTCTGGGACGACGTGCCCGACGAGGGCGCGAAGTCGCTCCCGGCCAGGCTCGTTCCCTGCGACGACCTGTTGCCGCCCGGCGACGTCGACGTCGCTAGTCCAGCGGAATCCTGAGCGCGGCCAGCTTCTGCTTCAGCTCCACCGGCATCGGCTCGGTGGCCGCCTTGCGCACGTAGATCCGCAGGCTCTCCTCGAACTTGTAGCGCCTGCGGCAGTCCACGCACTCGGCGAGATGCGCCTCCGCCGCCCTCATCTCCTCGTCGGTCAGGACGTGGTCGAGATACGGCTGCATCATCTCCTCGCAGTGCGCACACGGGTCCTTCATGTCGCCTCCTCCAGGGCCGATTCGGCCAGCTCCCGCTTCAGGATGCGGCGACCTCGATGCAGTCTCGACATCACGGTACCGACCGGGATGTCGAGGATCTGGGCCGCGTCCGCGTAGCTGAAGTCACCGAGGTCGACAAGCACGAGCACGTCGCGGAAGTCGTGCGGCACCGCGGAGAGCGCCGTCACGATGTCGTCCTGCGACAACCGCTCCACGACCTGCTCCTCGTCGGAGATCCCGTCGCCGTTCTCCGCGAGCTTGTCGTAGAGGAAGTAGTCGTTCGCCTCGAGCGGCGTCATCTGCGGTGCCCGTTGCTGCCGCCGCCCGCGGTCGATGTTGAGGTTGGTCAGGATCCGCAGGAGCCAGGCGCGCATGTTTGTGCCAGGGGTGAACGACCGCCAGCTGCGGAACGCCCGCGCGTACGTCTCCTGCATGAGCTCGTCCGCGTCCTCCCGCGACGACGCGAGGTGCCGGGCGACGCGGTACACCTGGTCGGAGAGCGCGAGCGCGTCCTCCTCGAACCGGACGCGGTCGCGCGCCTCGGTCGCGAGCCGCTGCCCGTTCTCCGGCTCCGCGTCCATGCAATCCACCGTACCAGCGTGGTCCACTCCCTCCCGAACGGCGCCGCGGACGTTGCTATTCCGCCTACGTGGGTACGCGAGTGGCATGGAAGAGAGACCAGAGACCGAGGAACGCCCCGAGAGCGAGCCCACCTCGCTCGAGGACGGCCAGTCGATGGAGCCCGGCGAGGGGCCGAAGGACAAGGACCCCGCGCTCGAGCAGTTGCACGGCGTCCCTGGCGACCGGGACGACGCCGCCTAGACCTACACGGCGGCGAGCTCGGGGAAGCCGGCCTTCGCGAGGCGGTCGACGATCGCCTCGCGGCTCGTCTGCGCGTCGTCCCAGGCGAGCGTCACCTGTCCCATCAGGTTCGCCTTCGCGGCCTCGATCCCCTCGTGGCCCTCGAGCGTGTGCGCGAGCCGCATGACGCAGCGCTCGCAACGGACGCCGCCGACCTGGATCGTCTCGGTCTGGGTCGCCACGCGATCAGCGTAGCGTTCGCGCGGCGATCTCCCGCACAGCAGCGTGCGGCCCGAGCTCGAGCTGGCGCTCGGCCTCCGGACCGCCCCCGTCGCGACCGGCGGCATCCCGCAACGCAGCGTACTCGCGGCGATCGAACGGCAGTCCGTCGAACTCCGCGGCCTCCCGGACGAGCCGCTGCACCTCGGCGGCGAGCTCGGCTGTCCGGTGCAGCGAGGTCGGCTGGTCGAGGACGCGCACCTCGAGCGTCCCGTACTCCGGCCGCGGCCAGGCGTCCCAGTGGCGGCGCTTGCTGTCGCCCCGGGTCGCGGCTTCCCAGTCTTCCCACCTCTGCAGCACCGGCGGCGGTCCGCCGGTGGGCATCTCGAGCAGAATCTGGGAGCGGATCGAGCGCCAGCCGCTCTCCTCAGCGTTCCAGAACGGCGAGTTCGCGGAGGCGGCAAGGAGCCCCGGAAGCCGTGGCATGACGCCCTCGAAGGCGCGAAGGCACGTGTCGGGATCGGGGACGGCCACGTGGACGTGGAGCCCGCAGACCTGCTGCCGGTAGAGCTGCGGCCCGAGCTCCGCCTTCAGGCGCAGATAGCGCTCGACGGGTACGAGCGGAACCGGCCGGCGGGCCGTGGGATGCGAGCCTGTCGCGAGTACCGCAAGACCGTGCTCCGCAGCCCGCTCGGCAACTCCGAGCCGCAGGGCGCGCAGCTCGGACTTCGCCTCAGCCGCCGTCTCGACCACCGGAGTCGTGATCTCGACGAACGACTCGAAGAGCTCGGGCTTGACCCGCTCCGTCGCCTCGCCGAAGACACGCGAGTACCCGTCGCGCGCAGGCTCGAGCGTCTCGGCGTCGACGAGCATCAGCTCCTCCTCGACCCCGAGTGACCACGGCGGTGCCGCCCCGAAGCGACTCAGGTCCACGCAGGCCCCTCTTACTTGCCGCGGACGCCGTGTACCGGCCGGCCCGCCGCCTCCCACGCGTAGTACGACGCGCTCGGGCCGAAGTCGATCTCGTAGGAGATGATCCGCGGGTTGCGGCCGACCTCCTTCGCGCGCTGCGCGTGGCGCAGCAGGTTCGGGTCGTCCTGCTCCTCCCAGACGAGCACGAGGTGGGCGGCCGTCATGAACGTCGCCACGAAGAGGCAGCCGGGCGCCGGGCACGGAAACGGATCCGTGCTGACGCAGAACCAACCGACGTGCTCGTGGCCGTCCTCCGTCCAGAGCTCCTCGGCCTCCTGGGGGATGACGTGCTCGACGGTTCCGGCGGCGCCGGGCTGAATCTCCTCCCGCCTCACCTGCGCAAAGGTAGCGACATACCGGCGCTGGTCGCTACCCGTGGAGGAGAAGAGCCCAGGCGCCGCCCAGCACGGCCGTGCCGACCGCCACCCAGGTCACGTAGTCGCCGACGACTCCGCTGTGGAGGCCGCGCAGGACGCGGATCGGCGGCGCCAGCGTCCGTGTACCCACCGCCGAGAGGACGTGCGGCAGGCGCCGCCGGTACAGACCGACGAAGGCAAGGCCGACAGCGACGAGCGTGGCGCCTCCTCCGTAGAGCAGCGACTCGAGGGACGTGTGGACGATCGTGACCGGCAGGCTCGGGGCCGGTTCGATCGGGTGGCCCCGGAGGACGCGCGCGGCGTAGCCGGCGCGATCGCGGAACCGGTCGGCCGCGTACTCCGCCCGCTGGCCGAGCCCCGGGACGAGGCTGACGGCGATCCCGAGCACCACCGCCGTGAGGGCAACCCCGACGAGGAGCGGCCGGAGGACGCTGCGCTCGAGTGGATCCTCCTCCATCGCCTTCCCGAGCAGGGGGTCGTCGGCGTCTCCCCAGCCGAGGAAGATGCGCGCGCCGGCGCGCAGCAGCGCCGCGCCGGACAGAGCCGACCCGAGCCAGAGCAGTGCAAGGACCCACGGCCTCCCCAGCGCAGTGGCGCCTTCGTCGATCAGGCCGTGGCCGAGGTAGATGCCGATGTACGGCGTCCCCACGAGCCCGATCGTCGCGACGAACCACGCTCCCGCCGGCGCCCAGCAGCCACGGGCAAGCCCGCGCAGGTGCAGCTCGTCGATCAGCCCGTGGTCGACGTGGAGGATGCCGGCAACGAAGAAAAGTCCCGCCGTTAGGAACGCGTGCGCGAGGAACATCATCTCGGCCCCGGCGAGGCCGGACGAGCTCAGCAGCGCGATTCCCGCCAGCATGATCCCGATGTGGCAGAGCACCGAGTAGGCGAGCATCCGCTTCAGGTGCCGTTGTAGAAAGGCCATCGTCCCGGTCAGCACCGCGGTCACGATCCCGACCCAGAGGAGAACATCTCCGACCCCGTGCCCGAACGGCACCACAAACACGGTCCAGTAGAGCCGCGCGACCCCGATCAAGCCGATGTCCGTCATCACTCCGCCCAGCACCGCGCACACCGGCGCCGGCGCGACCGCGTACGCATCGGCCGCCCAGAGATGGAAGGGAACCACCGCCCCCTTGATGAGCAGGCCGCAGAGGAGGAGCGTCATCGCGACGACCACGAGGCCTCCCGCGGGGCCGTGAGACAGGGCCTTCCCAATCTGCGCGAGGTTGAGGGCTCCCGCGCGCGCGTAGATGAGCGCGATCCCGACGGCGAAGAGATAACCGCCGACGCTGTTCGTGATCGCGAAGTTGACCGCCCCCTGAACCGGGCCGAGGCGCTCGACCTGGAAGCCGGTGAGCGCGTAGGCGGCGACGCCCATCAGCTCGAGCCAGACGAAGAGGTTGAAGAGGTCGCCAGACATCGCGAAGCCGCACATTGCGCCGAGCGCGACGAGCATGAGCGCGTCGAACAGGCGCGCCGCCTCCCGCAGGAAGGTCAGCGAGTAGATGAGCGCGAGGGTGACGACGAAGCCGATGACGCAGCACATCCCGGCCGCGAGCGGCCCCACCGCGAAGTCGATTCCGAGCGGGATCCCGCGATGCGTCCCCCAGCCGCCGAACCAGTGCACGACCTCGTGGCTCTCGGTGTGCCAGAGGAGCACGAAGGCCAGCACCGTCGTTGCCGCGGAAGCCGCGACGACGAGCGCGTCCTGCACCTTCTCGGGGGTGACGTGGTCAAGCGCGGCGACGAAAGCCGCGGCGAGCAGCGGGATCGCGACGAGGAGCGGGGGAATCCAGGTCATCCCGAGACGTCCGCGATGCCGTCGGGGTCCACAGTGCCGGAGAGCCGGTGCGCGTCGAGAGCGAGGGCGAGGATGAGCGCCACCACGACGACGCTCACGACGACGTCCGTGAGCGTGAGCGCCTGTACGACCGGGTCCACGGCGGTCGAGTGGAGTGGGATCCCCTTGAAGATCGGTGCCTTCCCGTGCTCGACGTAGCCAACCGAGAGCAGAAGCACGTAGCTCGACGACTGGGTCACGGTGAGGCAGATCGCAAGGTGGATGAGGTTCCTGCTCGTGGCGACCCCTGCGAGCCCGACGAGACAGAGCCAGGCCGCGACCGCGTAGGGCAGATAGCTCACGAGCCCACGTCCTCCGGCTCGAGCGGGGCGACGTAGGTCTCGAGGAACTCGGCGAACAGCAGCAGCATGGCCACGGTCACCGCGATCGCCGAGGCCGCGTTGAGGATTCCGATGCTGCCGGCCGAGAGCAGCGTGCCGGCCTTGCCGTAGCCGAACAAGTTGGTGAGGAATTGCAGTCCGAGTGCAAGCGCCGCGAGCCCCGTGATCACATAGCCGCCGGCCCCGAGCCCCTCGAACGGATCGAGCGCGTGCTCGCTGCGAAATGGGGCGTAATCGCGGTGACTGCCGACGAGGTAGAGCACGAGGATCGCGCCGGCAAGAACGACCCCGCCCGGGAAGCCACCCCCGGGGGTGATGTAGCCGAAGGCGACGAGCCAGAGGCCGACGAGAAGGCCAACGCCGATCATGAGGACGCCGATGAGGCGGACCGTGTCGCTGCGGGCGCGCCGGGTGCGGCGCTCCACGCGCCCGGCGCCCGACTCGTCCCGGAGCAGCAGCGTCACTCCGACGACGGCGGCATAGAGGATGAACTCCTCCCCCATCGTGTCCAGCCCGCGCACGTCGAACGTGGTGCCCATGACGACATTCGTCGAGTGGCGCAGCGGGACGACCATCTGGTTGAGCACGTAGCCGTACGGGCCGCGGTAGTCGCCGAACTTGGGGAGTCCGGCGATCGCCCACGCGAAGAGGCCGCCGAGGCCGAGCAGCGCGGGCGCGAGTAGCGCCAGCCGCAAGCGCCTACTCATCCTTCGTTTCCTCCGGGCGGCGTCGCTCGCCGCGCACGCGCGCGACCGCGGCCAGGATCACGAGCGGGTACGCGATGCCCGAGACGACGAGCATCGACAGCGCCGGGTCCGGCGCCTGCAGCACGACGAACAGCAGGACCAGGGTGATCCCGTAGACGCCGTTCACCAGCGCCTGGCGCAGCGGGTCGCGCGTGAGAACGACGAGTGGAGCGCCGAGCGCGACCAACACGAACGCGACTGCCTGCAGGGGCACGAGCGTCGAGAAGACCATCACGCGTCGAAGCTCGGGTTGTCCGCTGCGTGGGCCGCCCGCGCGGTCATGATGACGAGCGCCGGGTTGAGCAGGAAGAGGATCGCGACCGTGGCGATCGCCTCGATGCCTCCTGCGCTCAGGTGCTCGCGGACGAGCACGGCCGCGAGGATGAGGAAGGCAGGAACGGTCGTGCAGGCGGCGGCGTAGTGGAGCCGGTCCAGCGTCGTGCGCATGACGAGGATGCCCGCAACGCAGATCAGCTCGGTTGCGACGCCGAGCGCGAGCAGGACGTCGACGGCGATGTCCGCTGCCTGCATCAGGTCCAGCGGCCGAGGAAGCGGGCGAAGACGAGGCAGCCGATCAAGGAGGCGGCGGCGGCGATGATGGGGACGGTGAAGAACGTCGGCTGTCCGAGGCCGACCGAGAGGCAGAGCAGCGTGAGCGTTCCGATGGTCGCGGCTGCTTCGAGTGCGACCAGCCCGTCGATCGGCCGCCGCAACGAAGCGACGACCAGCAGGGGCGCCAGCGTGGCGATCAGCACGGTCGCTGCGATGAGGAACGCGTTCACGCCGGCTTCTCCGACGGCGGGTAGGGAACGAGGTCGTGCAGGAGCACGGTGTTCGTCCCGGGATCCACGTCGATCACGAACGCGTTCGGGCTGTAGCTGGCGATGAGCCCCGCCCAGGCCCGCGGTCCGACGCCGGGCCCTGCACCGGCTCCGCCGTCGAACTCGCGCGAGATGAGCCGGCCGCGGACGACGCGGCGGCGGGCGATGCCCGCGAGGAGCCCCCACGTGACGATCCCGAAGTCGACGACGACCATGCCGAGCGCCCCGGGTAGGTCGGCGACCCCGCGCAACGGGATCCGCACCGAGAATCCGGTGCGCGTGCGGGCGAGCTCGGCGAGGCTCGCGGCGATCGTCGCCGCGATCGCTGCCGCTCCGATCTCCTGGTTGTTCCACTCGCCCACGAGCAGGAACCAGAGCCAGAAGAGAGCGATCCACCACGCGAGCCACGGAACGACGTGCTTCACGCGGCGCTGTATCCCCGCTTGGCGACGGCCCGAATCTCGACAAGGCCAACGAGGGCCCCGTCCGGGGCCCTCGTTCGTCGGGCGGGAGTACGTCTGCTGCTGCTACTGGCCCTGCTTGATGCCGGGTTCCGCCCACGGGAGCTCGACAGCCTCGAGCGGCTGACGGCCCCGGATGTTCCGATCCTTCTTGAAGTGGCCGGTCGGAAGGATGGTTCGCTTCGTCATGGCCGTCAGCGACATCGCCAGCACCACGTAGGCGGCGAGGCCGGCCGAGATGACGAACAGGACGCCGCCGGCGCCGAGCCAGCCGTTGCCGATCCCGGAGATGAACCAGCCGGCCGCGGAGAGACCCGAGCCCACCGCGAGCGTCCAGAGGACGGCGGCGATCCCGATGCTCTCCATCGTCGCCGCGATCGCGGCGATCCCGGTCATGTAGGCCAGCCCGAAGAACCACAGCCCGAGGGCGTAATTCGCCTCGCCGGGCACGGGCGCCGGGATCTTCCCCGTGATGATGAAGATCTGCAGCAGCCCGAACGCGAGCCAGAAGGCGCCCCACATCCCGTGAGCCACGGTCGCCACGATGTCCCGTGCCTTGTAGGACCACATTCCCGCGGCGAACTGCGCGATGCCGCCGAACGTCATCGCGAACAGCCCGACCACTCCCATGTCCGACCAGTGCCCGAGCCAGCCGGCCTGGATCAGGGAGACCATCAGCGTCGCCACGGAGAAGCCCGCGAGCCCGAGCGCGGAGGGTGCCGCGATCGGCTGGAGGAACACGCGTGGGCGGGCGAAGCCGTCGCGCCAGACGTCCTCGTCGTGGAGCGCGACGCCGGCCGAAGCGTGCTCTCTACGCTCATCCATCGTGCTCATAAACCAACGACCCCTTTCTACGTCGTCTCTTACTTCGTATTACGTTGTTATTACTCGGATGCCCGGTGGCTGAGCCGGGAAACCTCAGCTTTTGCATCGGATTTCGTTTATGCGGGGGCTCGGGCCGGAAGAATCCCCCGGTGGCACTCGCAAAGCTCCTGGACTCCTGGCCCGCCCTGCGACAGCTGCGGGAGGGAGACCCGCTGGGGCTCGGCAAGGCGGTCCAGTCGCCGCGCTCGCAGACCCTCGTGCCGCGGATCGACGAGGCCGAGCACGTCGTCCACTCGATCTGCCCCTACTGCGCGGTGGGCTGCGGGCAGCTCGTCTACGTCAAGGACGGCGAGGTCACACACATCGAGGGCGACCCGGCTAGCCCGATCTCACGCGGCCGGCTATGCCCGAAGGGCCAGGCCTCGAAGAGCTACGTCCAGAGCCCGCTGCGGGAGTACAAGGTCAAGTACCGGCGCCCGTACGGCACCCGGTGGGAGGAGCTCTCGCTCGACGACGCGATGGACATGATCGCCGAGCGCATCATCGAGACACGCGCCGACACGTGGGAGTGGAAGACCGAGGACGGCAATCCCGCCAACCGCACGATGGCGATCGGCAACCTCGGCGGCGCGACCCTGGACAACGAGGAGAACTACCTCATCAAGAAGCTGATGACGGCTCTCGGCATCGTCCAGGTCGAGAACCAGGCCCGGATATGACACAGCTCCACGGTGCCCGGTCTGGGCACCTCGTTCGGACGAGGCGGGGCCACGACCTTCCAGCAGGACCTGCAGAACTCCGACTGCATCGTGATCATGGGCTCGAACATGGCCGAGAACCACCCGGTGGGGTTCCAGTGGGTGATGGAGGCCAGAGAGCGCGGTGCGCAGGTGATCCACGTCGACCCGCGCTTCACGCGCACGAGCGCGATGGCGACGAAGCACGTCGGGATCCGCGCAGGTAGCGACATCGCCTTCCTCGGCGGCATCGCCAACTACATCCTCAAGAACGACCGTTACTTCAAGGAGTACGTCGAGACGTACACGAACGCGCCCGTGATCATCGACGAGGAGTTCGCCGATACCGAGGACCTCGACGGCCTCTTCTCGGGCTGGGACCCGGAGGAGGGCGAGTACGACGTCCAGACGTGGATGTACAAGGGGATGGAGCTCCACGGCGCGGCCGGGCAGCGCGAGGAGGGCTTCGACGCGACGCGCGGCGAGCAGTCGGGCCACGGTGGCCACGGCGGCGGGCTCCACCACGGCGAGCCGCCGGCGGAGGACGAGACGATGCAGCACCCGCGCTGCGTCCTCCAGCTGCTGAAGAAGCACTACGCGCGCTACACCCCCGACTTCGTCGCCGACACCTGCGGCTGCTCGGTGGACGACTTCGTCGAGGTCTGCGAGACGCTGATCGCGAACTCCGGACGCGAGCGGACGAGCGCCTTCTGTTACGCAGTCGGCTGGACGCAGCACACGGTCGGCGTCCAGATGATCCGCTCGGCGGCCGTCGTGCAGCAGCTGCTCGGCAACATCGGCCGGCCAGGCGGCGGGATCCTCGCGCTGCGCGGCCATGCCTCGATCCAGGGCTCGACCGACATTCCGACGCTCTACAACATCCTGCCGGGCTACCTCCCCATGCCGCACACGGAGTCGTACGGCGACCTCGAGAACTACATCGACGCGAACACGTCGCCGACCGGCTGGTGGGGCCACTTCCGCGCCTACTTCGTCAGCCTGATGAAGGCGTACTTCGGCGAGAACGCGAACGCCGACAACGACTACCTCTTCGAGTCGCTGCCGCGGATCGACGACGACAACTCGGCCTACTTCACCGTCCAGCAGATGCTCGCGGAGAAGGTGAAGGGCTACATCATCGCCGGCGAGAACCCGGCGGTCGGCCACGCGAACGGCAAGGCGCACCGGCTCGGGCTCTCACGGCTCGAGTGGCTCGTCGTGCGCGACGTCGTCGAGATCGAGTCCGCGGCCTTCTGGTACGACAGCCCCG
>JBKPLL010000044.1:0-51965 GCA_046731605.1 Actinomycetota bacterium
CCGCTGCGTGCTCGAGCACGGCGGAGTCGGCGTCGAAGCCACGACAGCGCGTGCGGGCGCGGCCGGCGGCGAGCGCGACGGACGTGCCGATCAGACCCGTGCCGACCACGGCGAGCCGCTCGACCGCGCGTGGCCGCTCGGCCACTCCTCCCGCTGCCGCCGGCGCACTTCGCTCGGCCGCGACCTCCTGCTTCAGCACATCGAGGACCGCCGAGAAGACGGCGGTCACGCCCCACTCCGAAAGCGGTCCGGGGTTCGCCGCGACGAGCGCCTGCAGCAGCTCGGCCTCGCGCTCGGGATCGATCCAGCGCTCCCCGGCCGAGTCCTTGTAGTCGCGGACGGCCGCCACGAGCTCGAGCCGCCGGTTCAGGAGCTCGAGCAGTCGCCGGTCGAGCTCCGAGATCTCGTTCCGGAGTGCGTCGAGCTCGCTCATGCGACGTGGCGCTCCCCGGCCTCGACGGCAACCGCCAGCCGGTTCGCCGGCGGCGCGAGCGGGCAGACCCAGCCCGGGTCGTACGAGCAGGAAGGGTCGTAGGCGAAATTGAAGTCGAGGACGAGCCGCCCGTCGTCTTCCCCGAGGTCCGCGCCCTTCACCGTGTCGAGCAGGTAGCGGCCGCCGCCGTAGCTCTCCCGGCCGCTCGTCGCATCGCGGAAGCAGAGGAAGACGCCGCCGCCGTACGCCGCGAGCCAGGCGACCTCGAGCGACAGCGGCTCGCCGCCGAGCTCGAAGCTCGCGCGGGCGAACGGCCGGAAGAGGATCGGCTCGCTGCCACTCGTCTCCACCGGCTCGGGCGGAGCCTCAACGTCCTCGAGTTGAGCGAGGACGCGCGCTTGCGGGTCGTAGGGCCAGTACTCGAGCCCGTCGAACGATGCGCGGCCCTCGGCCGGAAGCGGCGACTGCGGATGCGAGCGGAACAGTTCGTCCCGGGTCTCACGCCACAGCTCCCAGCCGGCTTGGGGCTCCAGGGCGCGGACGGCGGCGTAGAGCGAGAACACGCGCCGCTTCCAGTCGAGTAGGGCGAGGGTCTCGGCGGTGGTCATGACTCGACGCTACCCCGCGAGCTCTCCGATGCGCTCCGCGGCGCGCTGCAGCGCGGCTTCGCCGAAGAGGTACGGAGTCGCGTTCGCGACGAACCTGAGCGGCCCGTTGAGCTCGTCGCTCCCACCCGCCGCGTTGACGAGATAGCGGACGGGGATCTCGTGGCAGACGACGAGCGTCGCGGGCTCGTCGCGCGCGAGGAGACGGCGCATCGCCGCCGCGTACCGCAGCGCGGCCTCGTCGAGGCTCTCGCCGCCCGGGAAGCGCTCTTTCCGGTTCGAGTGTGCGGACGTCTCGCGGTAGGCATCGAGCGATTTGCCCTCGAGCTCTCCGATGCGAACGTCTCCCAGATCGTCGTCGACGAGGTGTCGCACTTCGCGGCCCGCTATCGCGATGTTCGCGGTCTGCAGCGCCCGCGGGAAGGGGGAGACGGCGACCAGATCGAGCGGGAGCCCGGCCAGCTGGCCGGCGAGCCGCTCGGCCTCCTCGATTCCCTGCTCCGAGAGTCCGCGGTCGAGCTCGGGGTCGCCGTTCACGACGCTGTCGACGTTGAAGAGCGATTGCCCGTGGCGCGCGACGAGGAAGAGACGCATCGCGGCAGGTTATGCCCTTAAGAGGCCGCGGCCGGCTCCGGGGCATAGCGTTCCCGCACGCACACCACCGAAGCCGACCGCATGCTCCGCCGCTGTTTTCCGCTCAGGCGCCTCCCAAACGCGGGTGCCTGCGAATCAGGTCTTCACGCGGCGCTTCGGGAACAGCCAGTAATCGGCGACGGCCCCGACGAGCCAGACGACGATCGTCCCGCCGACGAGCGTCCAGAAGCCGTCGATGTGCAGGCCGCTGACGAACACGTCGGTCAGCCAGAGGATGAACATCGCGACGAAGAACCACGCGATGCCGAGCGTGAGGATCGCGAGCGGGAAGGTCAGGAGCTTCAGCACGGGCTTGACGAACGTCGCGAGGATGCCGTAGATGAGCGCCGCGAGGATCAGCGTGCCGGCCGAGCCACCGACCGAGATCCCGGAGAAGATCCACGCCGCGAGCGCGAGCGCGGCGGCGTCGACTGCCCAGGCGACGAGGATGCGGAGCAGGAACGGCACCGAGCGATCCTATCCGGCCGCTCCCGCTCCGCGAACTGCGCCCTACGTCGTGGCGGGAGCCGCCTTCGGCGCGGCAACCTCCGACTTCACGGCCAGGAAGAGCGCCACCGAGGCGACGGCGATCCAGAGCAGCCAGAGGAGCATCGTGAAGAAGACGATCGAGAAGATCGCGGCCACGCCTGCGACGAAGCCGAACCAACCGACCCAGCGCGGCAGGATCGCGTAGCGCCGCACGGCGATCGAGACCGCGAAGATGAGGACTGCCATCGCCGCGCCGCCGGTCACCACCAGCAGGTAGGACGTATCGTTTGCGGCATGGATGACGCCGCTGTAGACGGTGTGCCGATACGTGTCGTCGCTCATCGTCTTGATGCCGTCGGTGAGCGCGATTCCGGCCATCGCGAGCGCGACGTAGACCGTTCCGCCCACGAGCGCCAGCGTGGAGAGGAGCGTTCCATCCTCAGGCGCGGCCAGCTCGCTCGCGCGGATGCGCTCGCGCACGGCGGCGACGAACCAGATCAGGGCGAACAGTCCGAGCCCGGTCAGGATCCAACCGAGATGGATGTGCCAACGATTGCTGTCGCTGCCGTACCACGCCGTCATCTTTGCCGGCGACGAGTCGCTCGGCCCGTCGAAGATCAGGGCCGACCCCACCACCGCCAGCACCACGAACACCAGCCCGGTCAGCGTCGACCAGAGCCGCAAGCCACGACCTGCCATTCCAAGTCCTCCTATCGATGAATGCCCGACCCCGCTTCCCGCTGCGGGAAGCGCGAGATGCATTGTGTACCGATGGGATCCGCTTTGTCCAGGCCTGAACGGGATTTCGATGGGCCGGGCAGGGATCGAACCTGCGACCTTCGGATTAAAAGTCCGCTGCTCTACCAACTGAGCTACCGGCCCGCTGCCCGGCGAGCGTAGCGCTGCGCCGTAGGATCTGCCTCGTGGCGGCGTATCCGTACGAGACCGAGTTTCCCGCGCTCGACCTCAACCGGCCCGAGCCGGGAATCCTGCGGCTCACGCTCTGTGCGCCTGGGCGACTCAATGCGGTGAGCGAGGAGCAGCACAGTGAGCTCGCGCGCGTCTGGCAGGCGATCGGGCGGGACGAGGAGACTCGCGCCGTCCTCGTGCGCGGCGTCGACGGTGCCTTCAGCTCCGGCGGAGATCTCGACCTCGTGCTTGCGATCGCCGACGACGCCGACACGCGCCACCGCGTCTTTCACGAGGCCCGCGACCTCGTCTACAACATGCTTCGCTGCCCGACGCCGATCGTCTCGGCGATCACCGGGCCCGCCGTCGGCGCCGGGCTCGTGGTCGGCCTCCTCTCCGACGTCTCCCTCGCGAGCCCGAAGGCGCGCATCGTCGACGGCCACACGAAGCTCGGCGTCGCCGCCGGCGACCATGCGGCAATCGTCTGGCCGCTGTTGTGCGGGATGGCGAAGGCGAAGTACCACCTGCTGCTCTGCGAGGAGGTCGACGGAGCGGAGGCCGAGCGCATCGGGCTCGTCTCGCTCTGCGTGCCGGAGGAGGAGCTGGAGGACCGTGCGCTCGAGATCGCGCGGCGGCTCGCGACCGGCTCGCGGTCGGCGATCTCGCACACGAAGACGGCGCTCAACGAGTGGCTTCTCCGGGCCGGCCCGATCTTCGACGCCTCGCTCGAGCTCGAGTTCCTCGACATGACCGGGCCCGACGTTCGTGAGGGTGTTGCCGCAGTGCGTGAGAAGCGGCCGCCAAGATTCGCGTGATGGACCAAGTTCAGCTGCGGGAAGTGCTCGGCGAGCCGGCGGAGCTCGTCAAGAACAAGATCGCCGACCGCCTCAACTCGCTCACGCGCCAGTTCGTCGAGCGGTCGCCGTTCGTCGTCGTCGCGAGCGGGCGCCCGGACGGCGGACTCGACGTGTCGCCACGCGGCGACCCGGCCGGCTTCGTCCGGATCCTCGACGAGCGGACGTTGCTCCTGCCCGACCGGCCGGGCAACAAGCTCGCCGACACGCTCACGAACCTGCTCGAGGACGACCGCATCGCGCTGCTCTTCCTGATCCCGGGTGTCAACGACACGTTCCGCATCAACGGCCGCGCGCGGATCGTGGACGACCCCGAGCTCCTCGCGGCCAGCGAGGTCGAGGGGAAGGTGCCGCAGCTCGGGATCCTCGTGGAAGTCGAAGAGGCGTACACGCAGTGCCCCAAGGCGCTGTTGCGCTCGGAGCTCTGGAACCCCGAGCGCCACATCGGGCGGTCGGAGCTGCCGAGGTCGGGCGAGATCCTCCGCGCGATCGCGGACCCGGAGCTCGACGTCGAGGACTACGAGGACGCCCGGGCCAAGCGGTACCGCCGCCGCGAAGGCTTTTACTGACTGCGCTGGCGTTCCCAGGCGTCGAGCAGCTGCTCCACGTTCCGCCGCTGCTCGTCGGTGAACTCGAAGCCGGCCAGGAGGCGTCTGGCCTCGGCGACGTCGTCGTTCTCGACCGCCGCCTCGAGGTGCTCGCGCGCTGGAATGGGCTGGCGCAGCTGCCGCCGCAGCCAGCGGAGGAGACTCACCTGCGCGGCTTCCATCCGGAAAGTCTCGTAGCGGGAACAGCGCGCTAGCGAGCGGCGGCGCTCAGGACGATCTCGGCGGCGGACTCGGTCGAAAGGCTGTCCGTGTTGACCACCAGGTCGTAGTCGGTCGGAGACTCGCGATCGATCCCGTAGAAGCGCTTCAGGTAGTCGCTCCGGCCGCGGTCGGAGTCCTTGATCGTGCGCGCTGCCTTCGCCGGTTCCACCCCGTCTGTCCCTGCGATCCGCTGCTCCCTGGTGCCCGCCGACGCCGTGACGAAGACCCGCAGCACCTCGGGCGCGGGTTCGAGCGCGAACGACGCAGCGTGCGCGACGATGACCACGTTGCCCCGTGCCGCCGTCTGGATGACGGTCTCGCGGATCAGCCCGCGGAGGTCGGCGGGCCGCACGAGCTCGACGGGGGCGGTCGTCGTCCACATCGCCGGGTCGCCTTCCGCAAGCGTCTCGAGGACGCGTCTCGCGTACGACTTCCGTCGCTCCTCGTCCGCGATGTCTTTCGGCTCGAGTCCGCCCGCGGCGGCCGCTCTCGCCACGATGTCCTCGTCGACGTAGAGATAGCCGAGCTGCTCCGCAACCCGTTTACCGACCTCCTCGCCGCCCGAGCCGGTCGTATGCGAGACACAGACAACGCTGCACGCCATGGCCCGACGCTAGAGGCCGACGCCAGGCGAAGTCAAATCGAATCGAGGGTCGAACTTCGCAGGCGAACGCGGTACGTTGCCGGTGGGGGACGTGCACGCTCAACTCCACCGGGGAGGGCAAGAGGATGACCGCGTTCCGCCGATCGACCCTTTTGCTGGCTTCGGCCGGCTTCCTGTTGCTCCTCGTCGCCGGCACGGGCTCGGGCTCCCCGCCGCCCTTGCGAGTCGCGGTCGAGGGGCCGCAGACCGGCTCGCAGGCGCCGAACGGGCTCGACCAGCTGCGCGGCGTGCGGCTCGCCGTCAGTCAGTTGAACGCGCGCGGCGGCCTCTGGAACGGCCGCAAGGTGGTGATCGTGGCAGCAAACGACAAGGCCGAGGCCGCGCGCGGGAAGACCGTTGCGCGCCGGGTGATCGCGAAGCGGATCCACTTCGTGATCGGTCCGTACAACTCGTCGGTCGGTCTCGCGAACCTCTCGCTCTACCGGAGCCACCGCGTTCTGCCCCTGTGGATGACGTCCGAGGACAAGACGGGCGGCCTCGGCGCGACGGTACAGCCGATGAACTCGCAGATCGCGCCGATCGAAGCCCGGTACGCCGAGCAACTCCACGTCAAGCACGTCGCCATGCTCGTCGACGACACGCCGAACGGGGCGTTCACGAAAGGGATGGCCACCCGTCTGCGCGCGGATCTCACGCATGACGGGGTCTCGGTCAGCTGGACGTCCGTCAAGGAGATCACGGCGAAAGGCCTGCCGAGCACGTATTACTCGGACGAGGTCGCGAAGGCCCTGGCGACGAAGCCCGACCTCGTCTACGTGAGCACGTACTTCCCGGAGGGCGTCCGGATCGCGAAGGCGCTCGCGAAAGAAGGCAGCTCGCCGCCCTGCCTGATGGGGCTCGCGAACGTCGACAACGCCTTCGTCGCGCAGACGACACTGAGCCAGGCGCAGCGCTGCGTCTTCAGCGGCGTGCCGGCTGCGACCGAGATGCCGTCGGCCAAGACGTACGTCCGCCAGTACCGGGCGGCCTTCGGCAAGAAGCCGAGCGTGTGGGGCTCGTTCACCTACGACTCGGCGCGGCTCCTGTTCAGGGCGATGAACCGGGCCAAGAGCTTCGACGTCGCCAAGGTGGAACATGCGCTCCGCCGGACGCAGGGCTTCCGCGGGGCCACCGGCACGATCGCCATCAACGCGAAGACCGGCTATCGGAAAACAGTGCCGGTGAGCATCCTCCGCGTCGACAAGCAGAAGAGATTCGTGCCCACGAAGTAGAAATGGGCGGTGCAGGGCTCGAACCTGCGACCTACGGCGTGTAAAGCCGTTGCTCTCCCAGCTGAGCTAACCGCCCGTGCCGGCTAACGGTAGCTCTAGCGCTCGTCGAGCTTGAGGGCGGCGGAGTTGATGCAGTAACGGAGCCCCGTCGGCTGCGGCCCGTCCGGGAAGACATGTCCGAGATGGCCGCCGCAGCTCGCGCACAGCACCTCGGTGCGCACCATCCCGTAGGTCGTGTCGGTCTCCTCCTCGACCGCGTCCTCGCCCGCAGGGACGTAGAACGCCGGCCAGCCGCAGCCGGAGTCGTATTTCGCGTCGGAATCGAACAGCTCCGCGCCGCACCCGGCGCAGCGGTAGGTGCCCGGCTCGAAGGTGTGGTCGTACTCCCCGCTGAACGGCGCCTCGGTTCCCTTCTCGCGAAGGACGCGGTACTGCTCGGGCGCCAGCTCCTGCCGCCACTCCTGCTCGGACTTCTCGATCTTCGGCATGGAACGAGCCTACCCGGACTAGATGCCCCCAACGGGATTCGAACCCGTGCTACGGCCTTGAAAGGGCCGCGACCTGGACCGCTAGTCGATGGGGGCCCAGAGAGGGAACTCAGGCTACCTCCCGGAGGGGTTAGGAGAGAAGTGGCGGGAAAACGCCGCGAAGGGTGGACAACCCGGGCTGGCCGGTCGGCGGCCGCGCCGGTCACACCCGGCTGACCTCCTGACATGGCGACGGTCGCAACCGTTTCCCCCCGAAGCTCACTCAGGCGTCGGACGCTGGGACTTGAGGAGCTGCGTTGGCGAGCGCCCGGCTGCCTCGACGGCAAGGTCTGGGGTTAGGTGGGGACTCGCCTCGAGTATCCGCTCAGGCGGCATCCCGCTGCTCATAGCCAGGATGGCCGAGAAAAGCGCCTCGCGCTCGGGAAGCGTTCGCTCCTTTGCCGCGAGTAGGTCTCGGTAGGCGCTCGCCATCGCCTCCCACAACGCGACCTCGGAAGCCGGCTGCAGGTCACGCCGGAAGTTATTGATCGTCTCCTCCAAACTCACGTCGAGCACCTCTGAGAAGACCCGGTGAATCTCCTTAATGCGAATCAGAAGCGGGCGCGAAAGGGTCTCGTGTCTGATTGGTCCCGGCTGGATTGTGCTGAGCGGGACCTGCTCGGACTGGGTCTCTCGGCGAAGACGTTCGAACGCGGCCACGGCGTGTAAGGCGTCCCGTAAATCGGGCCTGATGACCGCCAGTAGCCGAAGGGCGATGGCGGAGAGTGTGAGGCCTCGAGTGTTGAGGGCGTACTTGTCGGCCAGCGGCGGGCTGAATGCGAGCACGTCATCGCGAGTGACGCAGTGCCATATCGGTAGAACCACCTTGTCGGCGCCGATCTCGCGGGCCGTGAGGCCGCGGAGCTCGTACTCGGGCCAAGGCTTTTGGATGAATGCCGGACTGATAACGACGACGCCGTAACGCGACCGGCTTAGTCCGTAGTCGATCGAGCGGGACAAGCTGTCTCCTACGTCGAGGCTGAACTCGTCGTACCAGACATGCACACCGAGGCGTTCGAGTAACTGCGCCAACGGTCGAACGAAGGCGTCTTTGTCTTCGGAGGCGTGCGAGATGAAGACGTCCCACTCTTTGGGTGCAAGCGTGTCGAGATCATCGTGTCCAGTTGGACCGGGCACGCTCCGATTCTCCCGCGGCCCGGCGGCGAGGGCAATGGTGATTGGTACATAGCGCCCCGCGCAGCTCCTCGAGCACCATCCGGTCGACTGAGAGTCACGCGTCGCCCTCGCCGAAGAGAGATCTGGGGAGCCCAACAGTTGACTGTCGACCTCTGAAGATGAATGGGATCGCCAGCGGGGGCATGTCCATCCGCCAGGCGGCCGTTCTCCCGCCAGGGGTGGACATCCGGGCTTGACTCCCTTGTCACGAGGAGTAGGGTCGGCTCGCGGGAGGCGCTTGCGGCGCGCGCTCGAGCCCCGATTAGAGAATTCTCCGCTGCACGTTCCAAAATGGCCGGCCGCGACAAGACCCCACCTGGCAAGCCGAAGGACGTTCGAGTCAGCTTTCGCTGGGAGAACGAAGATCGGGAATGTGACGTTCCCAGTGGAACATCGTTGAGAGAAGCCCTGGGTCGGTTTCTGCCACCTTCGCCCTCCGCCTCTTCGCCTGACTCGGACTCCGAAATCTTCCTCGCTTTCTCCGATCAGTCGACTATTTCAGTCACCGGAGATGTCGCGATCCAACCTCTCACAAAGGAGACAGCACAGGAGCTGCTCCCTAATGTGTTTACAGATGAGATGCTCGAGAAGGCAAGCGTCGTACGGCCGCAACTCGGCCGAAGACGCCAGCTCGTCCCGCGCCTACATGCAAACGCTGCGGCGGCCCGCTCCCACGTCGCGACCGCACCTACTGCGACGAATGCCTCCCGAACTACCAGCGCGAGCAGTACGAGAGCGCGTTCTGCGGTTCGGGGCTCGCGGCGATCGAGAGCAAGAAGACAGCTGGCGTTGATCCGACTCATGGCACGGAGGCGGCGGCTCGCCGGGCCGCGACGAACGTCGCGCGAAAGCGGCAGGCGCGTGAGTGGGACGAGAAACATGGGAAGCTCGTTGATCTCTCCGCGTTCGAGCGAGACATACTGCCGCGCATCCAACACGTGTCGCTCAGCCGACTCCGGCAGGCCACCGGCCTCTCGCTCCGATATGTGTCGCTCATCAGGCGCGGCGAGCGGACGCCGCACCCGCGCCATTGGCAGGCGCTAATCGAGGCGGCAGACGGTCACGCGCAGCTCATCGAGGAGACGGAAGCGCTCGCTGGGAACGACTCGTAGAATCCGGGCTTCCAATACAGCAAGGAGGCGCAAATGGCAGTCGGAGTCCTCGCGGCAGCCCCCGAGTTCACGAGGCAGGTATATGACAACGTCACGGAAAAGATGTTCGGGCACTCGCCTATGCGAGCCGACGAGGCGCCGGAAGGCTTGATCCTGCACAGTGCGGGCCAGGGGGAGCAGGGTTTTTACGTCTATGACGTGTGGGAGTCCCGTGAGGACTTTGAGCGCTTCATGGAGGAGAGGCTTGGTCCGGCCATGGCTGAGGTGATGGGTGGACCGCCGCCCGAGGGAGGAGCGCCGCAGTTCTTCCCGATCGACGTGCTGGTCACCCGGGACTGAGCCCGCGACTAGGACGCGACTCTGAGGCGGCGCCTACGGGCGCCGCCCTCGTATGGAAGTCTCCGACTTTCGACCGGAACATCCCGCCGCTCACCGATCTGCTCCGCCAGCTGGCGCGGGCAACCGGTCGTTCGCTTCGCTACGTGTCGCTGATCCGGAGGGGTGAGCGGACACCGCATCCGCGGCACTGGTTCGTGCTCAAGGAAGAGGGTGACTCAGGCGGTTAGGAAACGGGTATCGGATCGCGGGTGGCGCCCGGCTCCTCGCCTTCAGCGGGAACTAGCCCGCACCAAGCTTTGCGGCCACGCGTTCTGAGGCGAACAGCCGAACGAGTTCGGCTCGGGAGTGGAGGTTGAGCTTGCGGTACACGCGCGTCAGGTGGAACTCGACCGTCTTCGGGCTGAGGAAGAGCGCCGCAGCAACGTCGCGGTTCGTCCTTCCCTCGGCGACCTGAAGCGCGACCTGAAGCTCCTGAGGGGTCAGCTTCTCGGGCGCGGTGGGATCGCGTCTGGGGATCGACTCGCCGCTCGCGCGTAGCTCGCGGCGCGCCTGCTCCGACCAGGGGGCCGCGCCGAGCCCGTCGAAGAGTTCGATCGCGCTGCGCAGATGCTCGCGCGCCTCGACGCGGCGCTTCGCGCGTCGGAGCCGCTCGCCGTACAGGAGCTCCGTCCGGGCGCGCTCGAAGGCGGAACCCGCTCCCTGCTCGTGCAACTCGAGCGCGGCGCCGAAGTGCTCGTCCAACTCGTCGTCTCGCCCGAGAAGGCCGTGCAGGCGAGCGACTGCAGCGAGTGCCCAGCGTCGATCGACGGCGCCGGCGATCTCGGCGAGCTTCGCCAGTTCGCTCGTCGCGGTTTGGCGCTCGCCGGCTCGCGCGTAGGCCTCGATCAGGTCGGGCGCATAGGGCAGGACGCTCGGCTCACGCACACCGTGGCGCTCCGCCAGATCCGCGACAGGTCGGAGCTTCTCGATCGCGGCCAGTGGGCGCCCGAGACCCAGCTCGAGTAGACCGAGGGTCGCTTGAAGCCGTTCTCGCAGCAGGCGGTTTCCGACCCCGTGCTGATTCAGGTCGTCGGCGCGAGCGGCGTGCTCACGCGCCTCCGACTCGCGACCCTCGACCGCGGCCAGCCAGGCGAGGATGAAAAGGCTAACGGCGATCGCACCCGGAGCCGCGATCGACTCCGCCATGGCTAGTGACCGAGCCGCGCCCGCGCGGGCGGCCGGGAATCGCCCCTGCCAGAGATCGACGACAGCGAGAAGGTTGGTCATGTACATCTCGGCCCAGACGTCGCCCGTCACCCGCGACGACCGGAGCGCGCGCTCGATGCTGGAACGCGCTTCGTCGTAACGCTCCACGTACATGGGGTAGTAGATCGGCAGATCTCCATCTACAAACTCCTTGACGCCACGGACCGCTTCGTCGGCCTCGGCTGGCCGTCCGAGGAGCAATAGGATGAAGGCGAGATTCCAGCGGTTGCCGGCTGCGATGTCCGCCATCCATGGTTCCCAGGGAGCCTCGCCCGGCCAGGGGGCGCTGACCGGGAACATCTCGACACCCTTCCGCGCCAGTCGCAGCGCACGCTCGAGGTCGAGCGTCCGCCACGCTGCACGGCTGCTCACATTGAGCATGAGTGCCGCCCGTGCGGGGTGGAACGGAGCGAGGCGCTCGGCCTCTGTCTCGAAGTCGACGGCGTCGTCGGCCAGGCCACGCCAATCACTTACTTGCCAGGCGAGGACCCTGGCAGCGGCGCGGATACCCGGGTCGCGGCCACGGTTCAAGGCCCGCCCGGCAAGCAGCGCCGCGCGCTCGAGGTCGCCGGCATGCTCGGCAGCTCGCCCGGCGGCGTGGAACCGGCGGGCGGTCACATCGTCGTCTTCGCTCAGCTCGGCTGCGCGCTCGAGCGCCCGCGAAGCCGACGCTTGGCCACCGCGCTCGGCAAAGCGGGTCGCGGCAGCCTCGAGCGCCGCGGCGACGGACTCGTCCGGCCCGTCGGCGGCCGCTGCGAGATGCCAGGCGCGCCGGTCGAAGTTCTCTTCGCCGCTGTGCGCGTCGGCGAGCGTGCGGTGGGCCGCTCGACGCTCGTCCGCCGAAGCGGCGTGGTAGACCGCCGAGCGTACGAGCGGGTGCCGGAACGCGACCGCGCCGGCGTGGATGCGGACGAGCCCGGCATCTTCTGCCGGTTCGAGCGCGGCGACGTCGCCTCCGGTCGTCGAGTCGGAGGCTGCGGCGGCGAGCAGTGCGCGACGCGCTTCCGGAGGCAGGCTGCGGAGCGCGCGCCGCACGGTGCGCTCGACGCTCTCGGAGGCGGGCAGGTGATCTGGAAGGGGCTCGCGCCCGACGCGTTCTCCCTCATCGAGCAGCGCGGCGACCTCGAGCAGGGCGAGCGGGTTCCCGCCCGTCGCCTCGGCGAGGTGGTGGGCGACCTTCGCGGCGATCGTCGAGCCGAACCGCTCGTGAAGCAGCTCCATGGACGCCGTCACCTCCAGCGGCTCTAGCTCGATCGTGGGAAGCGCGACCCCGAGGTCGGTGCCTTCGCCTTCGCGGACGGCAAACAGGAGCGCGAGCGACTCGGCCGTGAGCCGTCTCGCAGCGAAGGTCAGCGCTTCGCCAGACGGCCGGTCGAGCCAGTGTGCGTCATCGACGACGACGAGCAGCGGGACTCGCTCGGCGGCCACGCCGAAGAGGCTGAGCGTACCCGCGTAGACGGCGAGCCTATTCGTCTTCTCGCTTGACTCGAGGGCGAGCGCGGCGCTGAGGGCGCGCGCCTGCGGCTCTGGAATCTCGGGGAGACGAACGAGCAGCCGCCCGAGGAGCGCCTGCAAGCCGGCGAAGGGCAGCTCGGCCTCGGACTCGACCGCCGTGTAGTTCAGCACCTCGAAGCCGCTCGCCTGCTGCAGGGCGTAATCGAGAAGCACTGTCTTGCCGATCCCGGCGCTGCCGCGGAGCACCAGGGCGCGGCCCCTCCCGAGCCGCGCCTCTGTTAGCAGCGCATCGAGCTGGCCGCGCTCGCGCTCGCGCCCGATCAGCATGTCCGAACGCTAGTGGAACGCCAGCCAGGGTCAGGTCCAGGAGAACCTCTGATGCGCCGACTCCCGCTGGCGCCGCACGATCCTCGGCGATGGAGGAGACGCCGCTAGGGCCGATTGTCTACTCGCTGCAGTTCCGCGGGCGGATCGCATCGCTCTCGTCACGAGTGCTCGAGCAACGCGCAAGCGCGCCGAGCCAGGTACTGAGCACGACCGTTGACGCCAACGGGCTCGCCGGGCGTGTCCAGCCGGGCGAGGGCGAGGAAGCGCTGCTCGTCTCGCGCCTCGCCCTGGCGGACGACGGCTCCTTCGATCAGTCCGGGACAATCGAGTTCGCCCCAGGCCACGTGCTCGCCTTCCGCAGCGTCGGCGCGGCTCGGCTCGACCGCTCGCCCGACCCGCACCTCCGGCATGGCGCTGCCGTCTGGGAGGTCGAGGGCGGCGAGGGCCAGTTCCACGGCGCTCACGGGCGCATCACGTCGAACTTCCTCGTGTCCGACACCAACGAGCTGACAGACAACCACTTCGGGCTGATCTTCGTCGCACCCGCCGCGGCAAATCACGCTCCCGAAGCAACAACCCGCGCTCCGCTTCGACGCCCGGGCATCCGCGCGACATGGGCCCAGCTCCGTCGCTCGAAGGCGCTCCACGATCTCCATGCGGAATGCGCCCTCTGGGCGGCGCCGTGGACCGGTTTCCTGCCCTACCACGACGCCCACTTCGCGGAAGAGCTCGCCCAAGCCGCGGCGGTATGGAGAGACGTCCCGGACTACGACGACCACGACGATGCGCAGCCCTCCCCTTCCTTGTCGAAGGGGTCGGCTGACGAAAGGAGAGAACAATGATGCGCAAGCTCCTCATGCTCGCGCTCCTGGCTTCGGCAGCCGCCGCGATCATCGCCATTGCTGCTGCCGCAATGCCGCCGGCCAGCAACGGGAGGATCGCGTTCACCCGCTTCGATCCCGTGCAGGGCGACGACTTCGTCTTCTCTGCGAATCCCGACGGCAGCCAGGAGCGCCAGCTCCTGCCGACCGGCGCCGAGGGGCCGCGCTGGTCGCCCGACGGCAGCCGGATCCTCGTTTTCCCGCACGACGGCGCTTCCGCACGGATCGTCAATCCCGACGACGGGAGTTACCGAGACCTGGCGAATCCCGACCCAGATCTGTTCTTCCTGCCGTGCAGCGGCCCCTGGTCGCCGGACGGACAGAGGCTGACCTGTTCGGCGTTCGGTAACACAGACGAAAGCGTCAACGGCATCTACACGATGCGCTCGTCAGACGGAGGCGGGCTCGAGAGGGTCACGGCGGACCCCGGCGGGGAGGACTGTGCCGGCGACTACTCGCCGAACGGCAAGCGCCTCGTTTTCCTCCGGTCGAACGACACCACGTTCGCACTGTTCACGATCAAGCTCGACGGCAGCAGCCTGCAGCAGGTCACGCCGGACGGCAGCGACCAGTTCTCCATCAACTTCGACTGCGGGAGCTGGTCACCGCAAGGGAATGACATCCTGTTCTCGGCCCACGCGCCGAGCGACCAACGAAGCACGGTCTGGTCGGTCCACGCCGACGGAACCGGGCTCCGGCAGATCCAGATCCCCGGCTGCGGAGGTCTGATCTCAGACCCGACGACGATCGGCTGCTTCGGCCCGAGCTGGTCTCCCGACGGCAGCAAGATCGTCTTCGTGCGCCGCTCGGCCGCTCAGAACGACATCTACACGGTCAGCGCCAACGGCACGAACTCCTCCGAGGTCAGCGGCACCCCGCTCGACGAGGGTGGGCCTCCGGACTGGGGAACGCATTCGCTCATCTCGGCGCGATGAGAAAACGGCTATCGGATCCCGGCCGCGTCGATCTCCGACCGGGATCCGTCCACCATCGCCACGTCACGGCCGCCGATGGGCTCCGCCCGTGACGACGGCCGTCGAGTCGGGTGCGCAGGGTGTTCGTTGGGACCTGACGCCGCTGGCGCCGAGCGTGGAGGCGATGAAGGAGCGGCTCGAGGCCGCCGTGGCGGACGCGGCAGCGTTCGTGGATCGGTGGTCGGCGTCGTCGCTGGAGACGATCGAGCCGGCGAGTCTGCGGGAACTGCTGGGCGAGCTCGCGGAGATTCGGGCCGTCGGCTACGAGGCCAGGCATTGGGCATTCATGCTCGGTATGACCGACAGCGAGAACCCGGCCGTTCTCGACATTCGCGCCTGGGTCGACAGCCGCTCGCCCCGCCTCAACGAGGCGATTCGCCACTTCGAGCTCGCTTGGTTGGCCCTTCCCGACGACCGAGCCCGATCGCTGGCCGGGGACGAGGCAGTGGTTCGGGACCGCCACTACCTGCTGGGCGTGCGGCGGTTCCGCCCGTTCAGGCTCTCTCCGGCCGAGGAGCGTGCGCTGTCGGCCCGCGACGCGAGCGCCGTAACGGCGTGGCAGGTTCTGCGCAACCGCACGCTCGGCCCGCTCTCGGCTCGCTTCGACGACGGTTCGGGAGAGCGGGAGTGGCCGCTCTCGGAGCTCGAGTCGGCCCGCCGCTTCCATGCCGACCGCGCCGTGCGGCGGCGCGCGCAGGAGACTACGGCTGCGCTCTTCGAACCCGTTCTGCCCCTGCTCGCCCACTGCTACGACTCGCGCGTCGCGGATCGGCTTGCCGTCGACCGCCTGCGTGGCTACGACGACCCGATGGACGAGATGAACCTCGAGAACGAGCTCGATGCGGGCATGGTCGAGGCGCTGCTCGCCGCGTCAGAGGCGCACGTCGAGATCGCCCAGCGCTGGTTCCGTCGGAAGGCGGCGCTGCTCGGTCTCGAGCGGCTGGACGCGGTCGACCTGCAGGCTGCGGCTGTCGAAGGGCGGCCACTGCCGTGGGACGAGGCCCGCCGGCTGGTCGTGGAGATGTTCGGGGGCGTGACGCCCGCGCTCGGCACGGAGGCCGAGCGGTTCTTCACCGAGCAGCGGATCGACGCCGAGCCGAGGCGCGGGAAGCCGTTTGGGTTCTTCATGGTCTGGCCCAGCACGCGCGTGCCGGGCTTCGTCTCCGTCAATTGGACCGGGAAGCTGAAGGAGCTCGCCATCCTCACCCACGAGCTCGGGCACGGAACCCATAAGGCGCTGGCCGCGCAGACGCAGACGGACAACTCACTCAAGCAGGGCGTCGCTGTCGCCGAGATCCCGTCGACGTTCGCCGAACTGCTTCTGGTCGAGCACCTCCTCGCGACGGACGAGGACCTGGGCCGCGCGCTGCTCGCGCTGCAGCTCGACGACGCGGTCCGCGCCGCGTACATGTCGGCGGCATTTGCGCGCTTCGAACAGGCTGCGTACGCGGTTCGCGCCGAGGGCCAGGCCCTGAACGCGGACCGGTTGAATGCTCTCTGCGAGGCCGCGGTGGCGAAGGTCCGGGGCGACGCGGTGACCGATGAGCTCGGCTGCGGCAAGCTCTACTGGGCGTCGATGCCGCACTTCGTCGGCGAGCGCTTCTACACCTACGCCTACACCTTCGCGTATCTGCTCGCTGCCGGGTTGGTGGCCCGGTCGCGGGAGCCCGGCTTCGCGGAGCAGTACGAGCGTCTCCTCGCAGCCGGCGGCTCGGCCTCGCCCGGGGAGCTGCTGGCCGTCCTCGGCGTCGATCTCAGCGACCCGGAGATCTGGAACGACGGGTTCGCGGTTCTAGAGGGTTTCGTCGAGCGCATGTGCTAGAGGAGGAGGCGGTACATGAGAGACTGGCGGCATGAACACCCGCCTGGGCCAGTGTTCTGGAATGTCACCTGAGCGCCGTGCGGTAAAACCCGGCGATGGGGTTGCGCCCGCCTGATCCACCGCTGGCCGATGCTGTTGTCTCGCTGCGTCCACTCGCGGTGACGGATATCGCGAGGGTAGAGGCGGCGCTCGACGATCCGGAGATCTGCCGTTGGTTCGACAACCGTCGCGTCACCGCGCGAGAGGTGGTCGAGCGCGCTGTCGCGCGGTGGCGGGCCGGCGAGGCTGCAGAGTTCGCGGTCCTCGACGCGGGACAGTGTGTTGGCTCTCTCTGGCTCACTCTCGGTGTGGATAGCCGCGCAACGGTCGGCTATTGGCTCCTTCAAGCTGCGAGAGGGAAGGGTCTCGCCGCGCACGCGCTCGCGCTGGTTTCACGGTGGGGGTTCGACGAGCTCGGCGTGAAGCGAATCGGTTTTGCTCGCGGACCCGCGGAACGTTGCCTCGGTGCGTGTTGCTGAGCGGGCGGGGTTTCAGCGGGAGGGAGTCCTGCGTTCCTGGGTCGATGTGAACGGTGAACGGGTCGACCATGTGTCGTTCTCCCTGCTCCCGACCGAGTCGCGCGTCCTGTGACCCAAGTGCGGTAACCGTCGCCTGGGCCAGTGTTCCGGAATGTTCCCTGAGGTGGGCGGGGGCGACGTTGCCAGGTCTGTGGTCGTTCGCTCCTCGCGGGTGCCAAGATCTGCGGTGAGCATGGCGAGGACAGAATCGAGCGATGAGCAGTGGGAGCGGATTCTGCGCGGCGATGGTGCGCTGGCAGTCGCTGTTCGTCTGAATCGGCGGCTGTTTGGCTTGTTCCCGAGTCCCTGGCGCTGCAAGTCGTGCAATGCGCCGTTTCGGGGTCCGATGTCAGGAACGTTCCGCTGGATCGGCTACTCGCCGTGAACCAAGAATCCGATGGTCTGCGCCCGCTGTATCGAACGAGCTCCTACCGGCGGGGCGGTTGTCCCTGTCTCGGTTGTGATGGCCGATGTGCGGGGTTACACGCAGATGACAGGAGGGTCTTTCCTCAGCGCAGGTGCCGGAAGCCATGAACCGCTTCTACGAAGCAAGCTCCCGCGCTCTATCGGCAGCGGAGGCTCTACTCGGTCAGATCGAAGGCGATCTTGTGATGGGAGTGTTCGTGCCCGGCCTGGCTGGCCGCCACTTTCGCGGCAAAGCGGTTGAAGGCGCAAGCCGCCTGCTTCGGCTAGTCGATTGGCTCGACGTGGGCGCGGGCATCGCGAGCGGCGAGGAGTTCGTCGGTAACGTCGGTGGCGGCGGCTTCAAAGACTTCACCGCGCTTGGCGATGTCACGAACGTTGCCGCACGACTCACCGCGAAGGCGGCCGCGGGAAAATCCCGACTTCCTCCAGGCGCTGATCGCAGCCGTACGCGAGACGAGGAGAAGGTTGGGTTGGCGGAGAGACCCGGTGATCGGCGTCCGCGGGCGACTGATAGCAATTGCTCAGGCCTCGAACTCACCGGAGGCCGGTGCTCTCTTCACCAGCTTCCTACGTGAGGTCTCTTTCCGGGATCAGCTCCTAATGTTCGACTTCGGTGTCGCGTAGGAGCGACCGATTGACGGGCGGCGGTCACGTTACGGGCGTTTCGCGGCCAAAACCGGGCCATTTCACCCGGGCCGGTCACGTTACGGGCGTTTCACGGCGCCCGGCCCACCAACCCGCTACCTCCCGGAGGGTTAGGAGAGAAGCGGCGGGAAAACGCCGCCAAGGGTGGACATCTGCCTCGTTTCGGCCCGGTCGGTGCCCGGTCAAGCCCGGTCAGCCCTGGTTGCTGCCCGGTCACCGTAGTAGGCGCATGGGCGACACGACGTTCAGGCGCGATTTCGCCACACTCGTCCGCGAGCTGCTGGAGGAGTCTCAGCGAGAGAGCAACCCGATCGGCAGGCCGATCCGGGAGCACCTCGGCATGTCCGACGACGACCTTGCTGTCCACGCGGAGGAACTCTCCGACTTCGAGTTGCCGAACCTTCAACTCGCGCTCGATGCCGCTCTCGCCCGCCCCGGCTGGCAGGGCCGCGTGCTCGGCATCGCCGGGCAGGGCCGCCACTTCTCGGGCCTCGGGCTCGGCGATCTGATGGTGAACGAGCATCTGAGCATCGGCCCACCGGAGTACGTCAATGCGCCCCTGGGGCCGGGTCGGTCTCTGCCCTGTCTGGTCTGGGCCGTCCTGCTCGTGACCGCTCCCGAGGGACGCCTCGCCGTCTTCGTCCAGCGCGGGGAAGCACACGGGCCGATGCAGGGGAGCCTTGTCGTGCAGGCGGCCGCGCAGGATCCAGAGCTCGCATCGCGATTCCTTGCCGATGTGCGTGAGCTGATGGAGGAGCACGACGTCTTTCGCGGTCAGCTTCTGACGATCGAGGTTGATCGGGGCGGTACGCGAAAAGTCGTCTTCCTCGAGCGCCCCCAGATGGACCCCTCCGAGCTCGTGCTGCCAGAGGGGCTTTTGGAACGCATCGTCCGCCACGTGGTAGGCCCAACACGCCACAGAGAAGAGCTCCTCTCGAAAGGGCGCCACCTCGCGCGCGGCCTGCTTCTCTGGGGGCCGCCCGGCACCGGCAAGACACACACGGTCCGCTACCTGACGGGGCTGCTCACAGAGGCAACCGTGGTCGTCCTCTCCGGGCCGAGTCTCGCGCTCGTCGGCGCCTTCAGCAACCTCGCACGCCGACTGGCCCCCGCCGTCATCGTCCTGGAGGACGTCGACCTCGTCGCCCAGGAGCGCGGGCCGTTCACCGCCAATCCGCTCCTCTTCGAGCTCATGAACGAAATGAGCGGTCTCGCTGAGGATGCCGACGTCGCGTTCGTACTGACGACCAACCGGCCCGACGCGCTCGAGCCGGCGCTCGCGGCACGACCGGGGCGGATCGATCTGGCGCTTGAGATCCCGCTTCCGGCGGCGGTGGAAAGGCAGCGGCTGCTCGAGCTGTACGGCCGCGGCCTCGACCTCGACCCGGCACTGCTCGACGACGCAATAAGCCGCACCGAAGGAGCGACGGCTTCGTTCTTCCGCGAGTTGCTTCGCAAAGCCGTCGTCGGAGCCCTGGAAACGGGAAGCACAGGAGTAAGTGCCGACGACCTCAACGCTGCGCTCGAGGAGCTCTTGCACGAGACGGCATCGCTGACGCGGGTTCTGCTGGGTAGCGAGTCCCCGGGCGAGGGGCCGGCGCCGTCGCCGCACCGCTGGCTGCAGGGGATGGCTGGCGGCTCGTCGCAAGTGACGCTCCGCCGCTCCCAATAGTCTCGAGGCGTGCCGACGAAGCGCTAGCGGGTTCGCGGCGTTCTCCGATCTTCTCCTAAACCCTTGGCGGCGTTTGCTCGGCCCTTACCCTAACCCGCTACCTCCCGGACGACGCAGCGAAAGCCGATGTGGGACGTCGTGGTGTCGATCGGCTCGGCCTGCCGCGCGGCGGGCCGGTAGCGCAGGCAGTAGTTCGGAGCGCAGAGGTGCGAGCCGCCCTTGATCACCTTGCGCGGGAACCGCTCCCCAGCGGTGGTGGGGGCGCAGCACGGCGCTTTGGGTGGCGACGGCGTGTCGAACGCGTCCACCGTCCACTCCCAGACGTTGCCGGCCATGTCGTAGAGGCCGAACCCGTTGGCAGGGAACCTCTCCACCGGGGAGGTGCCTTCGTAGCCGTCGGTGGCGAGGTTCTGCCACGGGAACTCGCCCTGCCAGGTGTTCGCCATCATCCGGCCCTTCGGCGCGAACTCCTCGCCCCAGGTGTAGGTGGCGTCGTCGAGCCCCCCACGCGCAGCGAACTCCCACTCGGTCTCGGTCGGGAGCGACTTGCCGGCCCAGGTGGCGTACGCCTCCGCATCCGCGAACGCCACGTGCGTCACCGGATGGTGCTCGCGGCCGCCGACGTTGCTGCCGGGACCCTCGGGATGGCGCCAGTCCGCTCCCGGCGTCCAGTGCCACCAGTTGCCGATGTCGCGCAGGTCGACAGGCCCGGACGTCTTGCGAAAGACGAGTGAGCCGGGGACGAGCAGCTCGGGCGGCGCGCCGGGGTAATCCGCGGCAACCGGCGCCTGTTCCGCCCAGGTCACATGTCCGGTCTCCTTCACGAACCGCCGGAACTCGGCGACCGTGACCGAATGCCGGTCGATCCAGAATGCCCCGACCGAGGCCTCGCGCACGGGCCTCTCCTCGGGGTAGAAGCGCTCGCAACCCATGCGGAACGTGCCGCCGGGCAGACCGATCATGTTCTTGAGCACAGGCGCCTCGACGGTCGCCAGCTTATTTGAGATCCTTCTTGGCTATGTCGGTCTCGGCAACCGAGATCGCAACCGGCGGCCAGGTTGCGGAACGCGCGTGGCCACGCGAGGAGCGGCGCGACCGAGCGCTGCGCTTCCTCCTCGAGGTCGGCCTGCTGGCGGCGCTCTACTACGGCTCGGCGAAGCTCGGCTACGAACTCGGCTTTTCGGGGCCGGTTGCCGCGATCGTCTGGCTGCCCGTGGGCGTCGGCATCGCGTACCTCTATCTGCGTGGGCTCGTGTTCTGGCCAGGAGTGCTCCTCGGCGACCTCCTCGCGAACGACTACATCAAGCTGCCGGTCGGGACTGCGCTCGCGCAAACAGTGGGGAACGTCCTGGAGGTCGTTCTCGCCGCCTACCTCCTGCGGCGCGCTGCGCGCTCGGGATACCTGCTGGGCCGGCTCGACGGTCTCGTCCGTCTGCTGCCTCCCCTCGCGGTGGCGACGATGGTCAGCGCGACCGTGGGGACGCTGGCGTCGCGTGCCGGCGGCGTGATCGACTCGAGCGCCTTTCTCACCGTCTGGCGCACGTGGTGGCTGGGTGACGCCTGCGGCGCCCTCGTCGTCGTGCCGTTGGCCCTCGCCTGGTGGCGACCGCTGACGAGGCTGTCCCGCCCGCGCTACGCGGAGTTCGCCTTGATGCTGGCGGTCACCGGCACCCTGACCGGGATCGCGTTCTCGTCCCCGAGGTCGCTCGAGTACCTGGCGTTTCCGGGCCTGATCTGGGCCGCTCTCCGGTTCGGGCAGCGCGGCGCGACCCTGGCCCTCGCGCTGGTCACGGGGGTGGCGATCTGGAACACCACCAACTCCAGCGGCCCGTTCCACTTCCACTCGATCACGAACAGCATCCTCTCGACCCAGCTGTTCATCACCGTCGCGACGGTGTCCGCGCTGTGCGTCGCGGCGATCGTCGCCGAGCGCGCGCGCTTCGCAGCCGGGCTGGCGGAGTCGCGAACGGCACGCCTGAGGGCGGCCGACATCGAGCGCCGCCGCATCGAGCGCGACCTCCACGACGGCGCCCAACAGCGGCTCGTCGCGCTGCTCGTCCGCCTTCGGGTGGCCGAGGAGCAGCTCCCGCAGGAGCCGGGTCGCGCCGCGCAGGTGCTGGCCGATGCCGGGACCGAGTTGGGGATCGCGCTCGAGGAGCTGCGCGACCTGTCGCACGGCACCCATCCGACGGTGCTCACCGATCTCGGGCTTGCGACGGCGATCCGCAGCACCGCCGCGCGAGCGAGTCAGCGCATCCACCTCGTCGAGCTTCCCACCGAGTCCGTCGACGGGTCTGCCGAGGCGGCTGCGTACTACGTGTTCCTCGAGGCGGTCACGAATGCGCAGAAGCATGCGCCGGATGCGCTGGTCAGCGTCCGCGTCCATGCGGCGGCGCGCGCGCTCACGATCGAAGTGAGCGACGACGGGCCTGGTGGTGCGGACGAAGCCTCCGGCAGCGGGCTCGAGGGCCTGCGCGACCGCGTCGAAGCCGCGGGAGGAACGTTTCACCTGCTGAGTAGCGAGAAAACTGGCACGAAGGTGGCGGCGGTTCTTCCACTGTGATTCGCGTACTCGTCGTCGACGACAGCATGGCTTTCCTCGCTGCGGCAACCGAGGTGGTCCTCGCAGCGGACGGCTTCGAGCTCGCAGGCGTCGCACAATCCGGCGAAGAAGGTCTCGAGCTGGCGCGCAGAAGCCGGCCCGATCTCGCGCTGATCGACCTCAACATGCCCGGCATCGACGGTGACGAGACGGCGGCGCGAATGGCGACCGAGAGCCCGGAGACGGCCACCGTCCTGATGACGGCCACGCCCGATCCCACCGGCCGGTCGAACGGCCTGTTCGACAAACGAGGACTTTCGCCGACGGCGCTCGCGGCACTCTGGGAGCAAGCGCGGGCGCTCAGTGCCCGGTAGCTCTTCGCCTCGGTAGCGCTCCGGCGACCACAGCGCTCGGCGAGGAAGTGCTCGGGCGTTGCACACTCCGCCGGGGCGGGCATGCCCACTCCGTGCTAGCGCGCGCGAAACGATCCGCCTCCGAAGAACCAGATGCCGGACTCGACGGCGTCTGGGACGTGCACCGCACGGGTGGTGCTCTGCCGCCGATGCGCGGGATCGTACGCAAGCGGATCGAGAACGGCCGCGGCTGGACGATCGCCCTCGGCGTCCGGCTCCCGTTCGTCGTCGAAGGGCTATCGCTGCGCTATCCGCTTGGCCTCGTGGACGAGCTCGTCCCGAACGGTCCGGATGCGTATACCGGCATCACCCGCCTGCTCGGCCGCACCGTCGGGACGTTCAAGCTAACCCGCGTCTAGTCCACGATCACGAGCGGCCACCGGGTCGTCGAGCGGTTCCCGTGGGTATCGGCGACCCGAACCGAGAGCCGATAGGGACCCGGCTGCAAGCGGTCCGGGCGGATATGGAGCCGGAAGAGGTAGCGGCCGGGGAGGCCGTGATAGATGCGGCCCGCGAACGTGGGGCAGCTCTGGTACGTGCCCGCGCCGTAGACCTCCCAGAAGTGCGACGGCGGAGGCTGCGTGTGGCGGAAGTCGAGGGCGATTCTCCAGGCCGTGGCGGTCTGTCCGCGAAACAGCCGCCATTCGACGAGGGCGGGAGTCTGCGGAAGGCCGTCCCACTGGCCGGGCATGCGCATAGTCGGCGCGTCTGCGGCTGCGACCGCCAGCTCGTCACCGGGCCTGAGCGCACGGGTGCCGAGCGGGTGCGCGACGAGGCCGGCGTGGACGTAGAGCCCGGTGGCCAGCGGCGTCGTCGAGTCCCTGTAGGGCTCGAGGTGCCCGGGGTCGAGCGGGTTGCGGACCACCGAGCCGTCGATCTCGGCGAGGTGCACGTGCTCGTACGTCGACCGGATCCAGCCGAGGATCGTCCGCCTGGCAACGACCGTCTTGCCCACCCGGACGGCCGGTGCCTTGGTGAGGTGGTAATACTGGAACGAGCGCCCGTCGCGGGTGCGGACGATGATCTGGCCGGCCTTGGCGCGCGCCACCCGGCCGGACACGACGGGGTAGACCCGTGTCCCGGCCGGCGCCGCGATGTCGACCCCATTGTGGAAGGAGTGGCCGCCGACCTGGGTCGGCCCCGTCTGGCCGAACGGCTGCCGGCTGCCGGCAATCCGGGGGTCGCCGAATGTACCGCGGACGGGGTGCTGCTGGTAGAAGGGCTTGACCGGCCAGTGGTATGCGAGGCGCGAGGAACCGGCCGCAGCGCTGACCTGCGTAGCCGGGAACACGAGGAGGGCGAGGGAAAAACCCGCCAGGACGAGGGCTTTCATCGTCCTCACCTCCACCCGAATGCTCGTGCACCCGCGCGCGGACGGCATCGGGGCCCACCACGAACAGCGCTGCCCGGATCTACGCATCTCGTTCGGTTGGGATGACGCTGCGGCTTCGGTTCGCTGGCAGCGTCGTGTCATGACTGAGGTTGCCGCACCGGCTGCGCCGGCCGAGGAGTCGAGCGGCGACGGCCTCGTCGCGATCCTGCTCGCGATGGCGATGTTCGTGCTCGTCGTCGACACCTCGCTGATGAACGTCTCGATCTCGGCCGTCGTGCACGACCTGCACACGACCGCGAGCGGCGTGCAGTCGGCGATCGCCCTCGAGGCGCTCGTCTCTGCCGCGTTCATCCTCATCGGCAGCAAGATCGGCGACCTCTTCGGCCGCAAGCGCGCCTACACGCTCGGGCTGCTCGGCTACGCGATCGGGGCGCTCTCGATGGTGTTCTCCCAGAGCCTGCTCCCGATCGTCATCTGCTGGGCGATCATCGGCGGCCTCGGCGCTTCGATGTTGCTGCCTGCGATGCAGTCCCTGATCCACGGCAACTTCCAGGGAGCAGCGCAGCGTCGCACCTACGCCCTCGTCGGCGCCGCCGCCGCGATCGCCGCCGCCATCGGACCACTCGTCGGCGGGTTCATCACGACCTACCTCTCCTGGCGGGTCGCGTTCGGCGGCGAGGTCGTGATCATCGCGACGGTTCTGCTCGGCCTCGGGCGTGTCCGCGACGTGCCGTACACGGGCGAGCGCGGCGTCGACATCGTGGGCGCGGTTCTGTCCGCGCTCGGGATGGGCGGCGTCGTGCTCGGGATCCTCGTCTGGGAGGAAGGCGGCGGCGCGGTCGGCGCGCTGATCGCGGTCGGCGTCGGCGCGCTCGGCCTCCTCGCGTGGTGGCTCAGGAAGCGCAAGCGCGACGGGAAGCCGGCGCTGCTCGACCCCGACCTGTTCAAGTCGAAGTACTTCCGGCTCGGCATCACGGGCCAGACGCTCCAGCAGATCGCGCTGGGCGGGCTGATGATCGCGCTCCCGATCTACCTCCAGATGGTGCTCGAGTACACCGCCATGGGAGCCGGCCTCTCGATCGCCCCGCTCTCGCTGAGCATGTTCGTCGTCGCGGTCGCCGCGGGCCGCAAGGCCGGGGACAAGAGTCCGAGCAGGATCATCCGCGGCGGTTTCTTCCTGCTCGCGTTGGGGGTCGCGATCCTGATCCCGATCGTGCCGCGCGCGCACTCCGGCTGGTGGATGGTCGTTCCGCTGCTCATCGCGGGCAGCGGTCTCGGCCTGCTCGTCTCGCAGCTCAACAACTACACGCTCTCGCCGATCGAGGAGGAGCGCGTGAGCGAAGCGGCGGGCGTCAACTCCGCCGGCGGCTCGTTCGGTCTCTCGTTCGGGCTCGCCTTCGCGGGCGCGATCATGCTCGCGTCGCTCTCCCTCCTGTTCACGCATCACGCGAACTCGAGCGACGTACTCTCGTCTCGGCAGGCCGACAAGGTGTCGCAGGCGCTCGAGAAAAACGCCGAGGTGATGACGAACACGCACCTCGAGTCGCTGTTGCACGGCAGGCCCCGGGCCGTGCAGGACGAGATCCTGCGGATCAACACGAAGGTGCGGCCGAGGTCGCTGCAGATCGCGTTGCTCGTCCCGCTCATCGCCGCTCTGCTCGGGCTCTTCAACGGCTTCCGCATGACGCGGCTCCCCGATCCGGAGCCGTCGGAGGCAGCCGAGCAGATGCTGGGCGGTTGACCTACGTCGACGTGCTGAAGAAGGGTTTGGTCGTCGGTTGCGGCGAACCGCCCGCCGGCTCGACCGTCACGGCCACCATTGCGTCCTTCGGCACAGTGCCCCGGAGGCGCAGGGTCGTGTCCGTGCCTCCGGCGAAAAGGCCCGCGGGACGTGGCGAGCGTCCTGCCGGGATGACCCACGCCTCGTAGGTCTTTCCGCTCCGCGTCGGGAGCCCGGAGACGTGGAGCTGGGCCGTCCGGTCCGGGCTGATCAAGAGCGTGAAGCTGCGCGTGGAGCTCGACCGGCTCAGCGAGACGCCCAGGCCGACCGCGACACAGGCAACCGCGGCCGCGGCCACCGCGAGCCCGCGCGAGACCCAGCGCCGCCGCAGCAGCGGGACGACGTTCGTGCGCTCCGCAGCCGCTGCCTCGAGGATCGACCCGCGCAGACGCGTCGGTGGGGCAGGTGCGGCTGCGCCGAAGGCCAGAGCCGCCGCGCTCTCGTTGAGCTCGGCGAGCTGCTCGCGGCACTCCGCGCACTGGCTCAAGTGCCGCTCGTAGGCCTCGGCCTCGTCCGGGTCGAGCGCATCGAGGGCGTAGGCGGCGGTCAGGTCGTGGAGGTCCATGAACTCTCCGTTCCCGGCTCCCCGAGCAGCTCGCGCATGCGCGACAGCCCCCCGAACATCCGGCTCTTGATGGTACCGAGCGGCTGGCCGAGCCTCTCGGCGAGCTCCGACTGGCTGAACCCCCCGTAGTACGCGAGCTCGAGCGCCTCCCGCTGTGCGTCGGGGAGGTGGCGCAGTGCAGCCTGCACGCGCTCGCGCTGCAGACGGAGGAACGCGTCCTCGTCCACGCCTTCGACCGACGGTTCCGCGGCGAGGTCGAGCGAGTCGGCACGCCGCCGCTGTTCGCGCCGGACGGCGTCCACTGCCCGCCGGTGGACGAGCGTGAGAATCCAGGTGCTGGCCTTGCCGCGCTCCGGCATGAAGCGTGAGGCCGTTCGCCAGATCGTGAGAAACGCCTCCTGCACGGCGTCCTCCGCGAGCGCCTGGTCGCGCAGGACGCGGAGCGCGAGCCCGTACGCCGTGCGGCCGTAGCGGTCGTACAGCTCCGCGAGCGCCGATTGCTCCGACCGGGCGGCCAGGGCGACCAGCGCTTCGTCGGAGAGGTGGGCGAGCTGCCGGTTCACCGCGTCCGATATTCGCCCGCCGCGCCGAGCCGGTTCAAGCTGATCGAACCGGTTCGGCGTCTGGGGCGAATCAGCGCCGACCGCATCACACACGGCGGCCGAGAACCGCCGGGAAGGAGAGGGCAATGGAACGCCTGAGTAGGCGCTCGTTCGTCAAGATCGCCGGCGCGGCCACCGGCGCGGCGGCTCTCGCCGCAGCGCCTCCGATCGCGCGGGCGGCGGTCGGTGAGGAGGAGGCTCAGCCGACCACCGCCACGGCCGGAGTGCCGGAGGAGCCGGTCGTCGCGTATGTCCGTAACGCCGCGCGCGGCGAGGTGACCGTCACCTCCGGCACCGCCGAGCACACGTACCGCGACCGCGCGCTCGTGCAGCGTCTGCTGCGCGCGTCCGGCAGGAAGGGAGTGAGGTAGATGTCCTCGCACCGCGAAGCTCCGGCGATCAGCCAGGACCCGGTGGCCGACAACGCCGACACGTACGCGTTCGTCAGCCCGGACGACCCGACGACCGTCACCATCATCACCAACTACGTGCCCCTCGAGGGCCCGCCCGGCGGACCGAACTTCTTCGAGTTCGGCGACGACGTGCTCTACTCGATCTACGTCGACAACAACGGGGACGCACGGGCCGACATCGAATACCGGTTCCGGTTCCGGACGACGCTTCAGAACGAGGACACGTTCCTCTACAACACCGGACCGATCAGGTCGCTCACCGACCCGAACTGGAACAAGCGGCAGCTCTACACCGTCTCCGTCCACCGTCCGCACGGCCCGGACGGAGTGCTCGCGCAGAACCTGGCCTGTCCGCCGTGCAACATCGGGCCGCGCTCGACGCCGAACTACGACTCTCTCGCTGCCGCGGCGGTGCACCACCTGCCCTCCGGCGAGACCGTGTTCGCCGGCCAGCGGAACGACGGCTTCTTCGTCGATCTGGGCGCGGTCTTCGACCTCGGCGACATCCGGGAGATCCAGAACCTCCACCTGATCCCCTCGCCTGCGGGGACGAGCGTCGACCCGCTGAAGACGCTCAACATCCACGCGATCGCGATCAAGGTGCCGATCCGGAACCTGACGCGGGACGGCTCCGTGCCGGGCGATCCTGCGGCTGCGAGATCGGTGCTCGGGATCTGGGGCGGCGCGAGCCGCCGGAAGGTGCAGATTCGGGACGGCCACAGGACGAAGGGGAGCGGGCCGTGGGTGCAGGTCTCGCGCCTCGGCAACCCGCTCTTCAACGAGGTGATCGTGCCCGTCGGGGACAAGGATCGCTGGAACGCGGTCGAGCCCCGCGACGACGTCGCCTTCGAGAAGTATGTGAACCAGCCGGAGCTCGCGAAGCTCCTACCCGTCCTCTACCCGGGTGCTTTCCCCAATCTCGCGGCCTACACGAAGGACCGGGCCGACCTGCACGCGATCCTGCTCACGGGGATTCCGGGCGGAATCGTCCCCGGGTTCCAGAACTTCACCGGCCCGAAGCCCGCGGACATGCTGCGGCTCAACGTCGCCATCGCGCCGACCACCTCCCACCCGAACGCGCTCGGCGTGGTGGGCGGCGACCTCGCCGGCTACCCGAACGGCCGCCGCGTGTTCGACGACGTCGTGTCGATCGAGCTGAAGGCGGTGGCGGGAGCGACCATCCCGCTCGTCGACCCGAGCTACACGGTCGACGGCGCGGTCGGCGCGGTCTCCTCGTACCTCACGCCGGCAGCCCACCGCTACCAGTCCGCGTTCCCCTACCTCGGCACGCCGCACGACGGCTTCGACACGTCATCGTCGTGACCCCGAACCGTGATCACTCCACAGACGTCCGGCCCGAGCATGTGATGCTCGATCTCGGGCCGGGCGTCGGGGCCCTCGTTCTTCACACCGATGCAGAGCTGCACGGGAGGGAGATCGAGATCAGCCCCGCCGGGCGCGACGCGGAGCGCTCGCACAAGCAGGTTCACGAGCGGCCGGTCGCCGGACGGCCGCTCTACGGGGCCGTGTTCGACTCGTTGCCCGCCGGCGACTACACGGTCTGGGTCGACGCACGGCCGGTGCGGCGCCACGTCGCTGTGACCGGCGCTGCCGTGACCGACATCTCGCTCAAGGAGGAACTCGCATGATCGGCTTGACCAGTCCCACGCACCTCGCGCTCCTGCTCCTCATCGCGCTCTGCCTCTTCGGTGCCAAGAGGCTGCCGGAGATCGGACGCTCGCTCGGCTCCGGGATGCGTGAGTTCAAGGACTCCGTCACGCATCAGGCGCTGCCCGAGACGACCGAGACCGAGAAGACCGACTGATGCGACCGCGCCGGCTCCCTCGCGAAGAGGAGGCGACGCTCGTCGAGCACCTCGAGGAGCTGCGGGGCCGGATCCTCATGGCGCTCGCGGCGGTCGCGGTGGCGACCGCCGTGGCGTTCGCCCTCCACGACCGCATCCTCGAGTGGCTCGCGCGGCCGTTGCCGCTCGCACACCGCCAACTTGCGGCGCTCGGCGTGACCGAGCCTTTCTCGGTGTCCCTTGCCGTGAGCCTGTACGCCGGGCTCCTCTTCGCGCTGCCGGTGATCCTCTGGCAGCTGTGGTCGTTCCTGGCTCCGGCGCTCGATCCTGCGGCCGAGCGCCGGATTCTCCTCTTCGCCCTCTTCGGCGTCGGGCTGGGGGCGGCGGGGCTCGCCTTCGGGTACGGCGTCCTGCTCCCGCGCGCCGTCCACTTCCTCACGAACTACGACCCGACGCACTTCAAGATCCTGATCCGGGCGAGCAGCTACTACTCGTTCGTCGTCACCGTGCTGCTCGGTGTCGTCCTCGTCTTCGAGACGCCGCTCGTCGTGCTCGCGCTCGTCAACCTCCGAATCCTCTCGTCGGCCGGGCTGCGCCGGAATCGGCGTAAGGGCTACTTCTTCGTCGCGGTCGCCGCGCTCGCGCTGCCGGGGCCGGACCCCGTGACGACGCTGCTCGAGCTCCTGCCGATGTGGGCGCTCTATGAGGGCTCGATCTGGCTCGCCGTCCTGGCCGAGCGGCGGGCCGCGAAGCCGTCTGTGCTGGGGGCACAGGCATGACGCGCGCGGAGTGGGGGCGGCTCGGTGGCTTCTCGTGCGGGGTCGTGCTCCTGCACGTTCTCGGCTTCGGCCTCTTCCTCTACTACCTGCCCCGCAATCCGGCGCTGACCGGCCTCGCCACGCTCGCCTACACCTTCGGGCTGCGGCACGCGTTCGACGCCGACCACATCGCGGCGATCGACAACACGACGCGGAAGCTCCTGCAGGACGGGAAGCGGCCACTCGGCACGGGCTTCTTCTTCTCGCTCGGCCACTCGACGATCGTGTTCTCCCTCACGGCGGGGCTCGCGGCCGCCGCCGGGACGGTGCATTCGAAGATCCCGACCTTGCAGACCTACGGCTCGACGGTCGGCGCCTCGGTCTCGGGGACGTTCCTCCTCCTGATCGGAGCGCTCAACCTGATCGTTCTGCTGGAGGTGGTGGGCGTCTTCCGGAGCATGAAGCGCGGTCACTACGACGAAGAGGGCCTCGAGCGCGCGTTGCTCAACCAGGGCTTCCTCAGCCGCTTCCTGCTCAAGCGGTTCGGGAGCCGGATCGACGCGAGCTGGAAGATGTACCCGCTCGGCGTGCTGTTCGGGCTCGGGTTCGACACGGCGACCGAGATCGGGCTGCTCGCCCTCGCCGCCGGCGTCGCGACCCACCACGTCCCGTTCCTCGCGGTGATCTCGCTGCCGCTGATCTTCGCCGCGGGGATGAGCCTGATGGACACGGCCGACGGGGCCTTCATGAGCCACGCCTACGGCTGGGCGTTCTCGAGCCCGGTGCGCAAGGTCTACTACAACATCAGCGTCACCAGCCTCTCGGTCGCCGTCGCCTGGCTCGTGGGCGCGATCGAGCTGCTGCAGGTGCTCGCCGCGAAGCTCGAGCTGCACGGCGGGTTCTGGACGCTGCTCGCGAGCCTCGACCTCGGCCGGCTCGGCTACGTCGTCGTCGGGCTCTTTGCCGCGACCTGGCTCTGCTCGCTGACGCTGTGGAAGACGAGGCGGTTCGAGCAGCGCTGGAGCTCGCTGCTCGAACGCACTTAGCCCGGATGCGGCGCGAGTAGCAGGGGACGCCGCGGCTTCTGCCGGAAGTCGAAATCGCGCTCGAGGTCGCCCAGGATCGGCTCGTTCTCGCGGACGTCGGGGCGGCGGTCGGGCCGTCCGTCGGTCTTCGGGTCGATGCGCCGTCCGCCGAGGAAGTCGTCCTCGATGAACTTGAGGTATGCGTCGAAGCTCAACGTCTGGTGGTCGACGAAGCCCTTCCGCGCATAGGGGCTGATCACGAGCCCGGGCACGCGCAGCCCATACCCGCTGCTGTCGACGACCGGCGGCTCGACGTGGTCGTAGAAGCCGCCCCAGTCGTCCCACGCGAGGAAGATGGCCGTGCTCTCCCAGTCCGGCCCTCGCATCGCAGCGTTCACGAGCCCCGTCACCCAGGCCTGTCCCTGCAGGATCGGCGCCCCCGGATGGTCGCTGTCGACCCAGTTCGGCGTCACCCACGACACGTTCGGCAGCGAGCCGTCGGCCGCCGCCGAGTAGAAGTCCGAGAGCGGCCGCCGGGCGGCAGCCCTCTCGTCGTCCTGGCGCACGTCCGTGAAATCCGCGAGCGGATTCCAGAAACGCGGGGTGCGCCGTCCCTTGAGCCGCGAGTAGCAGCGGATCGGGCCCGCCAGGCAATCCGGGGCGGGGCCTTTCTCCACGTACGACGCCCACGTGACCCGGTACTTGTGGAGGAGGTAGGTGAGGTCGGTCCACCCGAAGAGCGGCCCGTTCGGATGGCGCAGCAGCGGAGTGGCCGGTCCGGTGCCGAGATCCGTCGTGCAGGTGAGAGCCTCGTGCGGATCGCGACACCGGGCCGACCACCCCGAGACGAGCCAGAGATGCGCCGGGAGGCTCCAGCCCCAGTTCGGCTCGAACATGCGGTCCTGCAGCACGAAGTTCCGCGCGTACGCCCAGTAGTTCCGGATCTGGCTGCCGTCGTGGTAGCTCATGACGTTCGGGCGGCGGAGCTTCTTGCAGGCCGGGCCGTGTGGGTGGCTTCGGCACTCGCGAATGAGCCGGCGGTCGGTGACCCGGATGAAGCCGTCCATGCGGCCGCCGTTCACGTCCTGCTTGCCGGCGAGCGCGCCGTGGGCCCCGCCGGAGTCCTCCATGCGGGCCGGGTCGAGAAACGGCCTGACGCACTGCCCGACGCCGTTCGGCACGCAGACCGTCGGCACGCCGTCCCGCATCGGGATTCCGTCGGCGTCCGGGAAGGTGCCGAAGAGGGAGTCGAACGAGCGGTTCTCCTCCATGATCACGACGACGTGGCAGATCTTGTGGATGCCGTGGGACGAGGTACGGCAGCGAGTGCCCGACGAGGATCCGCAACCTGCGGCCGCGCACGCGGCGAGCAGCAGGATCAGGAAGGTGGCTCTGGTCGAGGGCGTGCGCGAGGTTACCGCGTCACAGGAACATGACCCACTGGCGGGTCGCGCCGCAGGCGCAGTCCCTGTGCTTCGCAGAACAGCTGCGGCAATCCCAGTGCTCCCACCAGATCCACTTCAGATGCTGGACCTCCAACGCGAAGAGGGCGAGGATCCAGAGGAGGATTGCGGTCTGCGACACCCCCGCAAGGTGGCACAGGAACGGGCGGCCCGCAATGGGCCGCCCGACTCATCCTGAGAGCGCTCGCGGCCTACTCAGACGCGAGCGCCGCGGCCGAAGCCGCCGGTGAGCAGGCTGATCAGCCAGATCAGCGCAACGATCGCGGCGATGATGAACAGCCAGTGCACGACAAAGCCGACACTGAACAGGACAATCGCCAGAATCGCCAACACAATCAGCAACAGCATCCTCCACCCCTCCTTCTGCCCGAATGAAGGGCTCGTTTGCGGGTTCGGGACAGAAAACGAGGAAGTCCCTGAGACAGTTACGCACGTACCCTCACTCCGCATGAACAGTGAGTTCTCGCGAGACGAGATCGCGCGGGCCCGCGCCTACCACCGGCCGCTCTATCTCGCGCTGCTCGGGGATCTCGCGCTCGCGGTCGGCCTGCTCGGAGCGCTCGGATGGAGCGCGCTCGGGGACAGGCTCTTCTCACCGCTCGAGTCGCTCTCGCCCGTGGCAGCCGCAGCGGCCTACGCCGCGCTGGTGACTGCGTTCTCGAACCTCCTCCGGGCACCGCTCGCGTGCTGGCGTGGCTGGTGGCGCGAACGGCGCTGGGGCTTCTCGACGCAGGGAATCGGGGCCTGGCTGGGCGACCGCGCCAAGGGCCTCGGCGTCTCGGTGTTGCTCGGAGCGGCGGCCTGGGCCGCGGCCGTCGCACTTGCGCGGGCGCTGCCGGGATGGTGGGCGTTGCCGGCCGGCGCGGCGCTTGCGCTCGCCGTGCTCCTGCTCTCGTTCGTCGCGCCCGTCGTTCTCGAGCCGCTCTTCAACCGCTTCCGGCCGCTGGAGGACGAGACGCTCGCAGCGAGCCTCCGCGTGCTCTCGCAGAGCGCGGGAGTCCCGGTGCGTGAGGTGCTCGTCGCCGACGCCAGCCGCCGTACGACAAAGCTCAACGCCTACGTATCGGGCATCGGGCGCACGCGACGCGTCGTCGTCTTCGACACCCTGCTCGAGGCGGCGGACCCGGCTGCGGTCGAGGTCGTTGTCGCTCACGAGCTCGGGCATCGGCGCGACGGGCACGTGGCCAAGTTCACTTTGCTCGGGATGGCCGGCGCCGCAGTGGCCGTGGTGCTGCTCTGGGCTGTCTTCGGGACACGGATGGCCGACCCGCGGACACTGCCGGAGGCGCTGCTCCTGCTCCTCGTCCTCGAGCTCGTGGCTCTCGCCCCGGGCGCGGCGCTGTCGCGCCGCTTCGAGCGCGCCGCCGATCGCTGCTCGCTCGAGCTCACGAGGAAGCCCGCGGCGTTCGCGCGCGCGCACCTCCAGCTGGCGCGGCGCAACCTCTCGGATCTCGAGCCGCCTCGCCTCGTCTATCTCCTCCTCTTCAGCCACCCGACTGCGCCCGAGCGACTCGCGCTAGGGCGGTCGTGGCGCGCCGCAGGCTCATAGGAGTCCGCTGCAGTTGCCTGTCCTGGCGCAAGCGGCGTACGCTGTCTCGAGGGCGCGTGACCGGTCAAGACGACAATCAGAAGGCGGGCGAACAGGACCTTCTGTTCGAGGTCAACGCGCACGTGCACGAAGCGGCCCGGCGCTTCGAAAGCGTGGCGCCTGAGCCTGGACAGGAGCCCTGGCAGTTCACGTGCGAGTGCGGCGCGCCCGGATGCCGTGTGGCGGTGTCGCTGACCCTCGCGGAGTACGAGGCGCTGCGCGCGGCCGACAGTCCGGTCCTGGCGCCTGGGCACGAACGCCGCGCTTAGAGTCAGGGGCCGTGGCCCCTCTCGAGCTGAGCGGCAAGCGGGCGATCGTGACGGGCGCTTCGTCCGGAATCGGCCGCGCAACCGCAGCCGTGCTTGCCACCGCCGGCGCACGGGTCGCGGGCGGCGCGCGGCGCGTCGAGCGGCTCGAGACCGAGATCGCGCTCGAGCTCGACGTCACCGACCCGGCGAGCTGCAGCCGCTTCGTCACGGAGGCCGTCGAGCGTCTCGGCGGGCTCGACATCCTCGTCAACAACGCCGGCCTCGCGCTGGGCCGCGCGCCGTTCGACGAGTCGACCGAGGAGGACGAGGCGACCGTCTTCGGCGTCAACGTGACGGGGCTGGTGCGGATGACGCGGCTCTGCCTGCCGCACCTCGGCGAGCGGGGTCACATCGTCAACATGGGCTCGGTCGCAGGCCGCCAGGCGTACGAGGGCGGCGCGTCGTACGTCGCGGCAAAGTTCGCCGAGCGCGGCTTCACCTACGCCTTGCGCGAGGACCTGCTCGGCCGGCCGATCCGGATCACGACCGTCGATCCGGGCCTCACCGAGACCGAGTTCTCGATCGTCCGCTTCAAGGGAGACGAGAAGAAGGCCGCGGCGGTCTATCGAGGCGTCGAGGCGCTGCGGCCGGAGGACATCGCCGATTGCATCCTCTTCGCCCTGACCCGGCCCTGGCACGTGAACGTCGACGAGATCGTCGTCAAGGCGCGGAACCAGTCGTCGGGCGGTCGCATCCTGCGCGACGAGTGAGCTGGCGCGTCGTCATCGTCACCCGCATCGCGCCGGTGCTCGCGGGCTTCGACGCCGTGGTGCGCGCGGCGGGGCACGAGCCGGTCGCGCTCCTCACGATGCGAGACCACGACGGCCGCTACGGCAATCTGCCCGAGATCGGCGAGCTCGTGCTGAGCGCCGCGCCCGGGCTCGACGTCCTCGTGCCCGCGCGCCGGAGCACGATCGCGCCGTTGCTCTCCTCGGTCACGCCCGACCTCGTCGTCTGCATGGGTTTCCCCTGGAAGATCCCGCCCGACGCGCTGGCCGTGCCACGCTTCGGCTGGCTCAACGGGCACCCGTCGCTGCTGCCGCGGCACCGCGGCCCGTTGCCCGTCGCGTGGGCCATCCGCGAGGGCGACGAGACGATCGGCATCACGTTCCATCGGATGGACGCCGATCTCGACACGGGTCCGATACTCGCCCAGCGCCCGTATCCGCTCGGGGAGCTACAGCCGCCCGAGACCTTCTATCCCGAGCTCGGGGTCGTGGTCGGAGAGGCGCTTGCGGAAGCGCTCGAACGGTTGGCGGCGGGCGACGAAGGGACGCCGCAGCCGGAGGGCGGCGGCTACGAGTCGTTCTTCGTGGAAGAAGACGTGTGGCTCGACCTCTCGCGCACGGCGGCCGAGGTGCACCGGCTCGTCTGGGCCTGGCGCTACGCGATGTCGCTCGGCGGAGAGCGCGGCGCGCTGCTCGAGCTCGACGGCAAACCCGTCCGCGTGCTGGCCACCTCGTTGGCCGAGGTCGAGGGTGCGCGGCGGATCGAATGCGGAGACGGGTCGCTCTGGGTCGTGGAGAGCGAGGATCTCAGCGCGGAAGAGGCCAGCTCGTCCAGCGGTCCGCCTCCATCCACGCAGTGACGCGTCTCGCGTCCCTGTTGTGGAACGGCCTGCCGTAGTAGCGGGCGGAGAGCCGGTCGATGCCGGCCAGGTCGGGGTCGTCCTCGATCGAGACGACGCGGCCGAGCAGCGTGACCTGTGCGTACCAGCTGTCCTCGCCGAGGACGGTCAACGACACGGCCGGGTTCTCGCGCATGTAGCGGAGGCGAAGGCGGCCCTCGTCCATGTTGAGGAAGACACGGCCGTCCTCCCAGTCGTACCAGGTCGCTGCCGTGTGGGGTGCCCCGCTCGGGCTGACGGTCGCGATCACAGCCGGGTTCGTTCGGGCGAGGAACGCGTCGACCTCGGGCGGGACGGGCACGCGTGGCACGCGTGCGAGCCTACTGAGCGGGGACGGGCACGGCGTCGGTCCCGTCCTCGAGGCCGACCTCGCGGACGGCGCGCAAGCGGATCACGAACAGGGTGCTTGCCACGATCCACGCGGCGGAGATCGCGAGGTAGGTCTTGAGGCCGATCGCCATCGCGATCGGCCCGGCGAGGGCGTAGCCGGCCGGCAGGAAAACCATGGCCCCCATCCAGCCGTACGACGCGACGCGCGCGAGCTTCTCCGGCGCGACCTTGCGCTGCAGTGTCGTGTCCCACACCACCGAGCCGAGGGCGAAGGCGAATCCGGCGCCCGTGGCGGTGAGCGTGAGCAGGAGGGTTTTCGGGTGGAAGGCGAGAATGAGGTCCTGGGCGGCCGTGACCATCAGGAGGAGCCCTGTCGTGACCATCGGCTGCCTCGGCCGCCACCGTAGACCTGCGACCCCACCGAGCAGCGCTCCGACTCCTTCGCCGGTGACGACGAACGCCCACGAGCGCGCTCCGTCCATCGTGTGCTTCGCGACGTAGGGGCCGAGCACGAAGAACGGCGCGTAGGTGATCAGGAAGTAGAGCGAGACGTAGAGGACGAGCACCCACACCCAGGTCTGCTCGACGAAGGCGCTCCAGCCCTCGCGAAGCTCCCGGAAGAATCCCGCCCCGGCCCGGGCGATCGACGTGACGCGGATCTGCGAGAGGAGGAGCGCGCTCGCCGCGTAGGTGCCGGCGTCGACGAGCAAGGCAGTCCCCGGGCCGATGAGAGCGACGATCGAGCCGCCGATCGCGGCGCCCAGCGGGAAGGCCGCATAGCGCGCGATGGCGAGCAATCCATTCGCCTGCTGGAGCTGATCCTCCGGCACGACCTCCCGCACGAGCCCGTACGAGGCGGGCGAGTAGAAGGCGACCGCAGCGCCGCCGCACGCCTGCAGCGCGATCAGCTGCCAGATCTCTGCGTGGCCGGAGACGAGAAGCACGCCCATCGTGGCGCGCACGGCCGTGCTCGCGATGTCGGAGCCGATCATCACGGTCCGCCTCGGCACCCGGTCGCCGACGACTCCGCCGAAGGAGAGCATCGCCACCTGCGCCAGCGTCCAGGCGGCGAAGCTGACGCCGACGGCCGTCGCGCCGCCGCCGTTGTCGAGGATCGCAAAGGCGACCGCGATCGGCGCGAGGTACGTCCCGACGTACGAGATCGCGCGCGCCCAGAACAGGAAGCGGAACGCGGGAAGGCGGAGCGGGCCGGTCACGACCCGAATCGTGCCGCGCTAGGCGTCGGCTGACAAGCTTGCCGCCCGTTTCTCGGCCCAGCGTTTGAGGCCGCGATAGGACTGCCAGAGAGGCATCGCCAGGTCGTACGTCGGTCCGTCTTCGCGAGAGTCGGTGAGCTGCGCGTGCGCGTACTCGACGAACTCCTCCTCCGTCGCCCCGCCCTCGACCGACTCGGCCCAATCGAGCAGGTTGAGCCGCAGCTCGGTGAGGTGGCGCCCGACGTCCTCCGCGACGCCGAAGTGGATCAGGGCCAGCCGCTCGGGACCGCGGCGCTCGATCTCGTCGAGCGTCTCCTCCCAGGCTTCGACGTCGACCTCCGGCGGCGGCGTCGGCGGCATGACGAAACGCCCGGGGAGCACGCGGACGCCGCATGCGTCGCCGGCGTAGAGCGTCCCGTCGGGATCGAGGTAGCAGACGTGGTGGGAGGCGTGTCCCGGGGTGGGGAAGCACTCGAGGCCGAGCACCTTACCCTCGGCGGTGTAGAGATTCTCCTGTGGCACCGGCGCCAGCTCGCCCCAGAGCGAGTCGAACGTGTCGCCGTAGAGCCGGCGTGCGCTCTTCTCCAGCCGGGACGGGTCGACGAGATGCGGCGCACCGACCGGCGAGACGTGCACCTGCAGTGCCGGGTGCTCGCGGACGAGTGTCCCCGCGGCGCCGGCGTGGTCGAGGTGGATGTGGCTGAGCAGCAGGTGCCGGACGTCGGTGAGCGAGAGCCCGCGGTCGACGAGACCCGCCTTCAGCGCGTCGATCGTCGTCGAGGGGCCGCAGTCGAAGAGCGCCGGCCCGTCGTCGGTGTCGAGCAGGTAGCTCGCGATGATCCGCTCGCGCTCGAGGTGGTGGAGGTCGATCGGTTCCGGGCGCATCCGCGAGGATCCTACGGGCGCCAATCATCCTCCGGGGATGATGTTCCGGCCACCTCCGCCGTCCTACAGTGGCCGGCATGTGGTGGGGAATCGGTGGCGGCTTGGCGGTCCTGTATCTCGTGCTGATGATCGTGCTCGGGATCAGCTGCCTGCGGAAGGGGCACTGGGTGATGTTCATCCTCGGCATCTTCCTGCCGCTGTTCTGGATCATCGGGGCGATCATCCCGCCCGTACGCCCGCAGACGGTCTAGGCGTCTAGGCGCGCTCGCGCGCGGCCGTGAGGATCGTGTCCGCCTCGTCGCGGTTGCCCCAGCCGCGCGTCTCGGTCCTCTTCGACGGCTCGAGATCCTTGTACCGCTGGAAGAAGTGCTCGATCTCGTCGCGCAGCTCGGTCGCGACGTCGTGGATGTCGCGGATGCGCTCGAAGGCCGGGTCGCCGTCGGGAACCGCGAGCAGCTTCTCGTCGGGCCCTTTCTCGTCCTCCATGTGGAAGACGCCGATCGTGCGCACCCGGATGCGGCAGCCCGGGAAGGTCGGGTCGGACACGAGCACGAGCGCGTCGAGCGGGTCGCCGTCCTCGGCGAGCGTCCCCTCGACGTAGCCGTAGTCGGCGGAATACGCCATCGCGGTGAAGAGGCGCCGGTCGAGCACGATGCCGCCGAGCTCCTGGTCCCACTCGTACTTGTTCCGCGATCCCGACGGGATCTCGACGAAGACGACCGCCTCCCCGCTCATGTACGCGCCGCGGCCGAGACGAGCGCCTGCTCGAGATCGTCCACGAGATCCCCGGCCGACTCGATCCCGACCGAGAGGCGGATCAGGTTCGGCGGGGCCGCGAACGGCGCGTCGGCCGTCGCCGCGTGCGTCATGCGGGCCGGCACCTCGATCAGGCTCTCGACGCCGCCGAGCGACTCCGCAAGCTGGAAGAGCCGCGTGCCGCCCGCGATCGCCGCCGCCTCCTCCGCCGACTCCGCGAGGAAGGAGACCATGCCGCCGAAGTCGCGCATCTGCCGCGCCGCGATCGCGTGGCCGGGGTGCGTCGGGAGGCCGGGATAGAAGACGCGCTGGACGCGAGGATGGCGGTCGAGTACGGCCGCGACCTCCATCGCGTTCAGGCAGTGCTGGCGCATCCGCACCGCGAGCGTCTTGAGCCCGCGCAACACGAGCCAGGAGTCGAACGGTCCGGGTACCGCGCCGAGCGACTTCTGCAGGAAGCGCAGGCGTTCCGCGACGGTGGGGTCGTTGGTTGCCGCGAACCCCCCGATGACGTCGGAGTGGCCGCCGAGGTACTTCGTCGTCGAATGGACGACAACGTCGGCGCCGAGCTCGAGCGGCCGCTGCAGGTACGGGGTCGCGAACGTGTTGTCGACGACGAGGAGCGCTCCGGCCGCGTGCGTCGCCTCCGCCGCCGCGGCGATGTCCACGACGTTGAGCAGCGGGTTGGAGGGCGTCTCGATCCAGACCATCCGCGTCGAGGCGTCGAGCTGCTCGGCGAGGTTCGGGAAGTCCTCCGCCGGCAGATAGTGGAAGCGGTAGCCCTTCGGCTCGTAGACCTGCGAGGTCATCCGGTACACGCCGCCGTAGACGTCGGCGATGAGGACGACGCGGTCGCCGGGGTTGAGCAGGTGCATGAGCGTGGTCGTCGCGCCCAGCCCGGAGGAGTAGGCGACTCCGTGCTCGGCCGACTCGAGCGACGCGAGCGCGGTCTCGAGCGCCTGGCGGGTCGGGTTCGCGACCCTCGAGTAGTCGTAGCCCTTGTGCTCGCCGACCGCGTCCTGAACGTAGGTGGACGTCTGGTAGATCGGCGTGATGATCGCGCCGGTCGTGGGGTCTGGCTCCTGGCCCTCATGGATCGCGCGCGTCTCGAAGTCCATCAGGTCGATGCTAACCAGCTCTCCAGTTCCTCCAGAGGCTCCGTCAGGTCGAGCTTCTCCTCGCCGGGCTCCCACCAGACGCCCTTGACGTCCAGCTTGCGGGTCTTGCGGTCGAAGACGGGCTCGATGCGGCCGACGAGCCGGTCGCCGTGGAGGATGGGCAGGACGTAGTAGCCGTACTGGCGCTTCGCGGCCGGGACGTACATCTCCAGCCGGTAGTAGAAGTTCCAGAGCGCCTCGGCGCGGGCGCGGTCGTGGACGAGGCGGTCGAACGGGGAGAGGAACGTCGTCCGCGCGGGCACCGGGCCGTCCTCCGCCTCCGGATGCGCGACGAGCCGACCCCGCTCGAGCTGCACACCGAGCGCGCGGAAGCGTCTTTCCTCGTAGAGCTTCCGGGCCTTCGGGAGCGGGAGCGTCTCGGACTCGGGGTACCACCGGTCGGCGAGATCCCAGACGCGCTGCTTGCCGCGCCGCCCCACGACTGCCACCTCGCCACGGGCGGCGAGGAGCTCGAGCATGAGCCCCATCTGGCGCTGGCCCCACCAGCGGTGATCCTCGCGCCGGTGGCTGGGCGCGTCCGCGATCTCGCGCGAGAGGAGCGGCCCGCGCTCGCGCAATTCCTTGAGGACGTGACGGCGGTAACCGGCGCGAGCCTTCGTCCAGTCGATGACTCGCCGGTCGATGGGCCGGTCGCGCCGCCGCATGAACGCCTTGAGGATCGGCAGGTCCTCGATCGGGTACAGGAACGCGCGCCACTCGACGAGCCTCCGGTCCTCCCAGAGCAGACGGTCGAGCTCCGCTGTGTCCCATGAACCGAGCCGGCTCCAGAGGACGAGGTGCTGCGGCGGCGCGACGCTCGAGATCGGGTCGAGCTGCAGGAAGCCGAGCCGGCGGACGGTCTCGAGCACCCCGCCGGCGGTTCCGTCGAGGGCCTGCGCGCGAACGGCGATCCGCCGCGCCTCCTCGACCGGCACCTCACGCATGCCGCACCTCGGCGAGTCCGAGCACGCGCGCGAGCCGGGTCGCGGCCCGCTCGAGCTTCGCGTCGACGTTCCCGCGGACGCGCGGCTCGGGATGAAAGCGCCGCACATGGAGCACGCCCTCCGCGCGGTCGGCCTTGAGGTCGGCGCGGCCCACGATCCGGTCGCCCGCGAGCAGCGGCAGCACGTAGTAGCCGTACATTCGCTCATGCTCACGCTTGTAGACCTCGATCGTGTGGTGGAAGCCGAAGAGCCGCTCGAGGAGCGGCCGGTCCCAGACCAGGTTGTCGAAGGGGCAGAGGAGGACAGGAGGCGCGGGCGCCCCGTCCGGCTCTGCCTCCGCGTCGAGGTAGAACGGCGGTCCGCCGTCGTCGGCGTCGACCTCGCGCAGCAGGCCCTCTTCGACGAGCGCGAGCACGTGGTGATGAAGTCGCGCGCGTCCGCCCTTGAGGCGCCAGTGCTCGCGGATGGCCGGTTCGGTCAGCGCGCCGCGGGCGCGCACCGCGAGCAGCGCGAGGGTGCGCAGCGTCTCGTCCTCGTCCGGGGTCGGCGCGTCGAGCAGGGTGCGCGGGATCACGCGCTCGGCGAGGTCGTAGCGCCGCTGGAACGACTGCCGCTCGGCCACGACCAGCACTCCCTGGTCCCACAGCGCCTCGAGCACCGCCTTCGCCGGCTTCCAGTTCCACATGCTGCTGCCGTCCCCGGCGCCCTCGAAATCGCGCGACCCGAGCGGGCCTTCCGCGCGGATCCGCGCCAGCACCGGCTCGACGAGGTCGCCGTGGCGGAGCATCGCCTGTTCGTGGAAGCGCCAGTGCGCGCCGCCTTCCATCGTGCGCCGGCAGTGCGGCCAGAGCTCGATGGGGAGGAGGCACGCCTCGTGCGCCCAGTACTCGAAGACGCGGCCCGACCCCAGGAGGGCCTGCAGCTCGGTCTCGTCGTAGGCGCCGACGCGGCTCGAGAGCGTGAGCCGGTGCGCGCGGTCGACCGCCGTGATCGAGTCGAGCTGCACCGCGCTCAGCCGGCGGATCGTCTCTTCCACCTCGCCGGGCCGGGCGCGGCGGAAGCGTGGCGCATACCCCTGCGCCGACACGGCGAGCCGCCGGATCGCGGCGAGGCTGACGGCGGTAGTCGCCATGGCCTCTACCTAGCAGGTAGCTGCAACGCCCCGCCGCCCGAGTCGATAGCCTCACGCCGTGCCGCGCCCGAGACGCCGGAATCCGTGGACCTCGACCGGCGAGGTCTTCATCTGGGTGCTGTTCGCGGCGCTCCTCTTCCCGGCCGGATTCGCCGGCTGGGCGGTCGGGCACTACACGTCGCTCGGCGATTCCTCGGAGACGGTCACGCGCACCGTGGCGATCGGCTCGACATCCGCGCCGACAACGACCTCGTCAGGGACGACGTCCTCCCAGACGAAGACCTCATCAGGGACGACCACGTCCTCGGGCGGGGGTGGCGGCGACGCGGCTGCCGGCAAGGCCATCTTCGCGGCGAACGGCTGCGCCTCGTGCCACACGTTCAAGCCCGCGAATGCGACCGGCAGCGTCGGCCCGGACCTCGACAATGCGCCGGCGGCCGACGCGAAGGCCGACAACAACATGGATCTCGCCGACTTCATCAAGGAGTCGATCGAGGATCCGGACGCGTACATCGCGAAGGGCTACAGCAAGGGGATCATGCCGACCACCTTCGACGAGTCCCTCTCCGGCAAGCAGATGAACGACCTCGTCGCGTTCATCGTCTCGGGCTCCTCGAGCTCGTAGCGACTCGTCCGTGGAAGCGGACGACCGTCCACCGATCTGTCCGACCTGTGGTGTGACCATGGTCCCGGCTGCGCTCAGCGCCGAGGCGGAGCACGAGGGCGAATGGGTCTGCCTCGAGTGCGAGGAGCTTACGCTCCGCGGTCCTTCTCCTCGCGCTCGAGCCTCTCGATCCGACGCTTGACGCGGGCGATCTGCATCTGATCGCTCATGCGGCTCCAGCTGAACGGTCGCGTCGCACCGAGCCGCCGATAGAGCTCCTGAAGCTCGCGACGTGCAGCATCCAGTTCGGCGCTCATCTCGCGCTCAGCCTACTCTCCGGCCCGGAGCAGCCTCACCTGTCCGTGCCGACGACCGGCGGACCGTTGTGCGGCTGCCGCGCCTCGCTCACCTTCTCTGCGCCGTCGATCCGCGGCGAGCCCTCGCCGCGGGACAGGGCTTCGACGAGCTGACCGAATGCGCGCCGGCTCTCGGCGCCGCCGTGGATGGCGTAGGTCAGCACGATCGGCGGGTAGCGCCGGCCCCACGGATGCGCCCGCGCCTCGATCGTCCACGGCAGCAGCCGCCAGCGCCGCAGGAGCAGCACGATCGGGACGAGCGGCAGCACCACCGGCATGAGGAGGAAGCCGAGCGGGATTGGGCCGGTCCAGGCACCCATCGCATCCGGGATCTGGCGCGACATCCCGTGAACCACGGTGCGTCGCGGTGCTGCGACGTCGAGCATCTCGGTCCGGGTCAACGGCCGCATCCCCGTCGGCACGATCAGGCGCTTGACCTTCCAGCGCAGGCCATCGGGCGCGACGACCGTCTGCCTCATTCGCTGAGCGTAGAGCAGGCCCCACCCGGGGGTCAACGCCTCCGGCGGTCGCGAAGCGCCGCGGCTGGAGTTGCATGCAAACTCCGCGAGTGGACGCCTACCCGGTGAGGCTGATCGCGGCACTCGCGGGCGCTTCGGCTCTCTCGGTCGCTGCACTTCTCGTGGAGATCGGCGAGACCGGGAGTTCGTTCTATCGCTTTCTCGTCTGGAATCTCTTCCTCGCCTGGGTACCGCTTGCTGCGGCGCTCGCCTGCTACGGCTTCGCTCGCGTCCGCGCCTACGGGCTCGCGGTCGGTGCGGGCGTCGTCTGGCTTCTGTTCTTTCCGAATGCGCCGTACATGCTCACCGACTACGTCCACATCCGAGAAATCCACCCCACCAGTCCGGTGTGGTGGGACGCGCTGATGCTGTCGTCTTTTGTGTGGACAGGGCTCATGCTCGGCTTTGCCTCCCTTTTCCTCATGCAGAGCGTCTGGCGCGCCCACGTCGGTCGCATCTCGTCGTGGCTCCTCGTCGTGCTGGCTCTCGCGCTTGCGAGCTTCGGCGTCTATCTCGGCCGCTTCGTGCGCCTGAACAGCTGGGATGCCCTCCTCCATCCCCGCAGCGTGGCGCACATCATCGCGACCCAGGTCAAGGACCCGGTACACGAGCCACGCCTCCTCGGCGTGATCGGCCTCCTTACGGCGTTCATGTCGATCGGCTATGTGGTGGTCTGCAGCTTCCCCGGGTTCGGGGCAGATCCGCACGAACCAGGTGTGGCAGAGCCTAAGGCGTGACTCGTTGCGTTATGTCGAGCGACGTGCGATCTAGATGCGCGTGCTGCTGAGCACGTCGACGACACGCTCCTCGGCGCCGTCCGCGTAACCCTCTCCGAGCTTCTCCTCGAGGATCGTCCGCAGCTCGCCGCTCTCGGCCAGCTCCTGGGTGATGTCGGCGCCGCCGACGAGCTCGCCCTTGACGAACACCTGCGGGATCGTCGGCCAGCCCGACACCTCCGACAGCTCCTGCCGGATGGTGGGATCGGGGAGGATGTCGACCGCCGTCACCGGCGCCCCCGCCGCCCGCAGCGCCTCGAGCGCCCGGCCGGAGTTGCCGCACATCACGAACTGCGGCGTGCCCTTCATGAAGAGCACCACCTTCTCGTTCGCGATCACGTCCTTGATCCGCTGGGAAAGGTCATTCGAGATCACGTCGTCCCCCTCGTCTTGATTCGCAGCTCGTGGATGGTGCCGTCGCGCAGCGGCTCGGCCAGCGCGTCGTTGACGAGCCGGTGCTGCTCGAGCAGCGGCAGGCCGTCGAAGCGCGGGCTCTCGACGGTCACCTGGAAGTGATCGCCGCCGCCGGTCCGGTCCTCGACGCGCAGCTCAGCGGCGTCGGGAAACGCATCGCGGAGCAGCGATTCGAGCCGGTCGACGGGCATGTCCGGAGAGTAGCCGCGCGCTACCGGGTCACTGCTGCGCACGCGCGCGCCACTCCTCGCGCGTGTTTACCCGCGGAAACGGCTCGTGGGGCACCGGCAGTCCGAGCGCCTCGCAAAGCGGCTCCCAGCCGTCGGTGGCCCGCCATTCGAGCAGACGGTCAGCCGGGGCTTCCCGCCGCACGCGCTCGTTGTGCCGCTCGTAGAACGCCTGGGCCCGCGCCGCGTCGTCCCAGTCGGGGCCGATCTCGCGCGCCGCGAGCTCGAGGACCATCCGCTGCCACTCCTCGTTCTCGGGTTGCTCGACCGGCTTTCGCACCACTGGGAAGATCGTCTCGTCGGCGCTCTCCCACCACTTCGCCGCGCTTTCCCGCGTAGAGAGCACGATGACGGCCTCCGGGCTCGCGTCCGCGAGCTCCCGCCAGAACGCCGACGCGGGCCAGTCGACCGCCGCCACGCTGTCCGGCGGAAACGAGCTCCAGTCGACGTCCTCGCCCCGCGTCGCCGCGCGCCACGTCGGCACGTCCTCGAGGTGCTGGAACACCTCGGCCATGTGGTAGCAGCGGCCGCCGAGCAGCCGCTCGAGCGCGTCTTTCAAGGAGCGCGTCGCGGTGCGCGGCAGCCCGGCTCCGACGACGCGGAGCATCAGGAGCCGCGGTGGGCCAGGAACTCGAGCAGGTCGCTGCGCGTGAGCACGCCGACCGGCTTGCCCTCGCGCGCGACGACGACTGCGCTGCCGCCGCCGGTCAACGTCGCGAACACCTCGTCGAGCGTCGCCGACGCCTCGACCGCAGCAAGCGGCGGCTGCATCGCGGCGGCGACGTCCTCGTGCACCGAGTCGGGATTGCCGAAGACGCGCTCGAGCAGCGCACGATCCTGCAGCGAGCCGATCACGTCCGCGAGCGACTCGCACTGTCCGTCGCGGACGACGGGCAGCTGAGAGATCCCATAGCGCTGCATCGTGTCGATGCCCTCGCCGACCTTGGCGTGCGCGGTGATCGTGACGAGCTCGGGAACCTCGCCGCCGTGCTTCGCATGCAGCAGCTCGTCCACGGTCGGGAGCGTCGCCTGACGCTCGACGAAGCCGTGCTCGAGCATCCAATTGTCGTCGTAGAACTTCGACATGTAGGAGCGGCCGGAGTCCGGGATGATCGCAAGCACCGTTGCGTCGCCCGGCAGCCGCTCGGCGACCCGGACGGCTCCGACGATCGTCGACCCAGCGGAGCCGCCGGCGAGGATGCCCTCTTCGCGCGCGAGCCGCCGCGCCATCAGGAACGACTCCCGGTCGGAGACCCGGATCCACTCGTCGACGACCTTCAGGTCGATCGTCTCGGGCCACGTGTCCTTGCCGATCCCCTCGACGAGATACGGGTGGAGCTCGGTGTCGTCCTCGGCGGTGTAGATCGATCCCTCGGGATCGACGCCGACGATCTTCACCTCGGGCTTCTTCTCGTGGAACCAGCGCCCGACGCCGGAGATCGTCCCGCCGGTGCCGACGGAGATGACTATCGCGTCGAGCTCGCCGCCGGTCTGCTCCCAGATCTCCGGCGCGGTCACGTCGTAGTGCGCCTGCGGGTTCGCCATGTTCGAGTACTGGTCGGGCTTGAAGCCGCCGGGGATCTCCTCGGCGAGCCGCGACGAGACCGAGTAGTAGGACTCCGGCGAGTCGTGGTCGACGGCGGTGGGCGTGATCACGACCTCGGCGCCGTAGGCCCGGAGCATCGAGATCTTCTCCTGGCTCATCTTGTCGGGCATCACGAAGATGCAGCGATAGCCCTTGCCCGCCGCCGCGATCGCGAGGCCTACGCCGGTATTGCCCGAGGTCGGCTCCACGATGGTCCCGCCCGGCTTGAGCTTCCCCTCGCGCTCGGCCCGCTCGATCATCGCGAGGCCGATCCGGTCCTTCACGGAGCCGCCGGGGTTGAGGTATTCGAGCTTGGCGAGGATGCGGGCGTGACCCGCCGGAGACAACCGGTCGAGCCGTACGATCGGCGTCGAGCCGACGAGGTCGAGGAGCTTCGGATACTCACGAGGCACAGCGAGCGAAAGGGTATGCCATGAGGATCACGGTGATCGGGCGTGGGAACGTCGGTGGGGGACTCGCGCGCCTTGGCGCGACGCCGGCCACGAGGTGCAGGCGCTCGGGAGGGACGGCGGCGACGCGTCCGCTGCCGACGTCCTGCTCGTCGCGGTGCCCGGTCCCGAGATCGCGAACGCGCTCGGCGGGGTGACCGGGGTCGAGGGGAAGGTGACGATCGACGCGACCAACGCGATCCGCGGCCGCAACGAGGACTTCGAGTCGAACGCGCACGAGGTGAAGTCGATCGTCGGCGGGCCGACCGCGAAGTCGTTCAACCTCAACTTCGCGAACGTCTACAACGAGATCGGGAACCAGCGCGTCCGGCCGTCCAACCTCTACTGCGCCGAGGACGAGGCGCGGGAGGTGACGGAGCAGCTGATCCGCGACGCCGGCTACGACCCAGTCGACGCGTGCGGGCTCGACCGTGCCCGCATGCTCGAGGATCACCTCGAGCTGCTGTTCGCCGTCAACCAGACCGGTCTCGGCCCGTTCTTCGTGCGCTACGCCAGGCCCGGCGAGCTCTGAGCTTCCTCCAGGGTGGGGATCTCGTTCTTGACGAGGAACAGAGCAGCCAGCATGCCCGCGAAGGAGATCCCCGCGACCACCCAGAACGCGAGCGAGTAGCCGCCGGTCAACGCCGCCGGCTGCGAGTGGCCGGTCTCCAGCAGATGCGTGGAGTGCGACACCCAGACGCTCGTCGCGACCGCGACGCCCACTGCACCACCGACCTGCTGGGCCGTGTTCAGCAGCCCTGACGCGAGCCCTGCCTCGCGTGGACCGACGCCTGCCAGCGCTGCTATCGAGACGGGGATGAAGGCGAACGCGAGCCCGAAGCCGAACAGGAGATAGCCGCCGAGCAGATCGCCCGCGTACGTCCCGTCGACCGAGATCTGCGTGTACCAGACCAGAGCCACCGTGTTGAGCGCCATGCCGGCGACCATGACGGGCTTCGGGCCGACCTTCGTGCACAGCCACTGCGAGAGGCCGGCCCACAACACCGTGGTCCCGGCCGTCGCGAGGAACGTGATCCCGGTCTTCAACGCTGAGTACCCGAGAACGTTCTGGACGTAGAGCGTCAGGAGATAGAAGTCGGCGAAGATCGACGCGCCGAGCAGCAGCCCGACGACGTTTGCGCCCGCCAGCGTGCGGATGCGGAAGATGGAAAGCGGCATCAGCGGGTTCTGAACGCGCGTCTCCCAGAGGACGAAGAACACGATGAGCGCCGCCGCCGCGACCAGCAGGATGATCGTCGTCGAATCGCTCCAGCCGTCGATGGGCGCCTTGGAGATCGCGTACACGAGTAGCGCCAGGCCGCCGGTGACCGACGACGCGCCGATCACGTCGAAGTTGCGCCCGACATCAGGAGCGCGGCTCTCGCGCACGACGCGCGTGGAGAGGGCGAGCACAAGCGCGCCGACCGGGACGTTGACGAAGAAGATCCACTCCCAGCCGAGGTACTTGACGAGGATCCCGCCGAACAGCACTCCGGCGGCGGCGCCGCTGCCGCCCATGGCCCCCCAGATCCCGAGCGCCTTGTTCCGCTCGGCGCCTTCGTCGAAGGTGGTCGTGATGATCGAGAGCGTCGCCGGCGAGACGACCGCCGCGCCGAAGCCCTGCACCGCGCGGGCGGCGACGAGGACGCCGGTCGTGTTCGCGAGGCCGCAGACGAGCGAGGCGATGGAGAAGATCGCGACGCCGACGAGGAACATCCGCTTGCGGCCGAGGATGTCGCCCGCGCGCCCGCCGAGGAGCAGGAAGCCGCCGAACGTGATCGCGTAGGCGGTGATCACCCACTGCAGCCCGGTCTCGGAGAAATGCAGGCTCTCGCCGATCGACGGCAGCGCGACGTTGACGATCGACACGTCGAGCACCGTCATGAAGAAGGCGACGCAGACGAGCGCGAGCGCCTGCCAGCGGCGCGGGTCCGGTCCAGCGGTCATCGAATGCTCCTCCCCTGTGATGCGGCCATCGTACGGAGACGAACGGCGGAGCCCCAAATCGACACTAGTGGCGGAAGTGGCGGCGGCCCGTGAAGGCCATCGCAGCTCCCGCTGCGGTGACGGCGGCGATCACGTCCTCGTCGCGGCGTGAGCCCCCGGGCTGGACGATCGACGTCGTGCCTGCATCGATCGCGATCTGTGGCCCGTCGGGGAAGGGGAAGAATGCGTCGGAGGCGAGCGCCGACCCGTTCGCGTCGTGTCCGAACTCGGCGGCCTTCTCGACGGCGATCCGCACCGCGTCGACGCGGCTCATCTGGCCGGCGCCGATCCCGATCGTCTGCAGGTCCTTCACGAGCACGATCGCGTTCGAGGCGACGTGCTTGCACACCCGCCAGGCGAAGACAAGGTCGCCCCACTGCGACTCGGTCGGCTCTCCGGTCACCAGCTGCCAGCCGTCGCGCTCCTCGATCTCGGCGTCGGGATCCTGGACGAGCATTCCGCCGATCACGCGCTTGTAGTGCCGCTCGCCCGGGTCGCCGGCCCGCCGCTCGCCGTCCAGCAGGATGCGGGTGTTCTTCTTGCGGCGCAGCGCGTCGAGCGCATCCTCGGTGTAGCCCGGCGCGAACAGCACCTCCACGAATTGCTCCGCGAGCTTCTCGCCGAGCGGAGCCTCGATCTCGCGGTTGAGCACGACCACGCCGCCGTAGGCCGAGGTCGGGTCGGAGGCGAGCGCTTTGTCGTACGCCTCCTCGAGCGTGGCGCCGACCGCGACGCCGCACGGGTTCGCGTGCTTGACGATGACGCAGGCCGGCAGCGCGAACTCGCGCGCGAGCGAGCGGGCCGCCGAGAAGTCGTTGAGGTTGTTGAAGGAGAGCTCCTTCCCATGCAGCTGCTCGACGCGGGAGAGGAGGTGGCGGCGCACGCCGCGCTCGGCGTAGTACGCGGCCCGCTGGTGCGGGTTCTCCCCGTAGGTAAGGTCGAGCACCTTGTCGAGGGACACGACGAGCGAGTCGGGGAACTCCTCGCGCGCGTTGAACCACGTCGCGATCGCGGCCTCGTAGGCGGCTGTGTGTGCGAACGCCTCGGCGGCGAGGCGGCGGCGGGTGTCGAGCGAGATCTCGCCGCTCGCGCGCAGCTCCTCGAGCACCTCGTGGTACTGACCGGGCCGGCAGACCGGAGCGCAGTGGGCAAAGTTCTTCGCCGCGCCGCGCAGCATCGACGGGCCGCCGATGTCGATCGTCTCGACCGCCTCTTCCTCCGTCACTCCGCGCCGGGCCGTTACCTCCTCGAACGGATAGAGGTTCACGCAGACGAGGTCGAACGCCTCGATCTCGTGCTCCTCGAGGGTCGCGACGTCCGCCGGCTCGTCACGGCGCGCGAGGATGCCCGCGTGGACGCGTGGGTGGAGCGTCTTCACGCGCCCGCCGAGCATCTCCGGCGAGGCGGTGACGTCCTCGACGCGCTCCACCGGCAGGCCGATCGCTTCCAGCGCGGCCGCCGTGTTCCCGCTCGCCACGAGCCGCCAGCCGAGCGCGACGAGCCCGCGCGCGAACGTGTCCAGACCGGACTTGTCCCAGGTCGAGATCAGCGCGCGCACAGTTCCCTCACCACCTCGGGCAGCAGCCGGTGCTCGACCGACTTGATCCGCTCGTGGAGCGTCTCGGGCGTGTCGCCGGCCAGTACGGGAACCCGCTCCTGCGCGAGCACAGCTCCGCTGTCGACGCCCTCGTCGACGAGGTGCACCGTCGCGCCCGACTCGCCCACGCCGGCGGCGAGCTGATCCTCCACCGCGTGCGCGCCGGGGAACTCCGGCAGCAGCGAAGGATGGACGTTGACCACCGCGTCGGGGAAGCGGTCGAGGAAGGCCGGCGTGAGCAGGTGCATGTAGCCGGCGAGGACGACGAGGCGCGCGCCCTGCTCCTCGAGCCAGTCGGCCATTGCCGCGTCGCGGGCGGCACGGTCGGGGAAGTCGGCGAGCTCGAAGGCGGCGGTCGCGCAGGACGCTAGCGCCAGCGCAGGCGCGGCGGAGCGATTGCTCGCGACGGCGACGACGGGCAGCCCGGCGTCGAGCAGTGCCTGGAGATTCGTGCCCTCGCCACTGACGAGCACGCCGATCACGCGATTCGCCCGATCACACGCTCTCCCGGCTCCGCTTCCCGCACGACGGCGCACCACCCGATGCCGAGGTTGAAGACACGGCGCAACTCGTCCTCGTCGACGTGGCGGCCGAGCCAGCGGAAGACGAGCGGACGCTCCCACGAGTCCCAGTCGATCTCGGCGCCGTGGCCTGCGGGGAGCACGCGCTCGAGGTTGCCGAGGATGCCGCCGCCGGTCACGTGCGCGAATGCGAGCGCCCGGCCACGCAGCCGGCGGGCGACGTCGAGGTAGAGGCGGGTCGGCGCGAGCAGGTCGGGGCCGTCGTAGTCCTCCTCCTCGAGCACGCGGCGCACGAGCGTGAATCCGTTCGCATGGACACCGGCGGACGGGAAGCCGAGCACGACGTCGCCGGCCTCGACAGCGGATCCGTCGAGCGGCTCGTCCACGACTCCGACGCAGGTGCCGGCGAAGTCGAGCTCTCCGTCCCGGTAGATGCCCGGCAGCTCGGCGGTCTCACCGCCGACGAGCGCGACGCCCGCGGTGCGGCAGACCTCGGCGGCGCCTTCCACGAGCTCGGCCACGTCC
>JBKPLL010000045.1:0-37696 GCA_046731605.1 Actinomycetota bacterium
AGATCGAGACCGGGTGCATGAGCGGCATGTGCTGCGCGCACCACTCGACCATGTCCACCACGAGCCGCATGGAGGGCTCGGGCGGGAAGATCCACTCCTTCTGCGCGATGTACTCCTTGAGGATGTCGGTCTGGACGGTTCCGCGCAGCCGCTCGAGCGCGACGCCCTGCTCCTCGCCGACGCACGCGTAGAACGCGAGCAGCATCGCGGCCGGGCCGTTGATCGTCATCGAGGTCGAGACCTCGCCAAGGGGAATCCCGTCGAAGAGCGTCTCCATGTCGGCGAGCGAGTCGATCGCGACGCCCTCGCGCCCGACTTCGCCGAGCGAGCGCGCGTGGTCCGAGTCGTAGCCCATCAGCGTCGGCATGTCGAAGGCCGTCGAGAGGCCCGTTTGCCCATGCTCTAGGAGATAGCGGAAGCGGACGTTCGTCTCCTCCGCCGTCCCGAAGCCGGCGAACTGGCGCATCGTCCAGAGCCGGCCGCGGTACATCGACGGATAGACGCCGCGCGTGAACGGATACGCACCGGGCCAGCCGAGGTCGCGCTCGTAGTCGAGGTCGACGTTCTCGGGGGAGTAGAGCGGCTCGTTCTCGACGCCGGAGATGGTCGAGAAGAGCTCTCCCTGGCGCTCCGGCGTCGCCTCGTAGCGCTCGCGCCAGGCGGCCCCGCCGGTGTCGGGCTTCTTGGTCGTCGCCATCCCAAGAAGTGTAGGAGCGGAAGGATGTAGGGGCCGCGCGAGGACGGCCCCTACGAGTGACACTCAGTGGGCGGCGTCCGGATCTGCGATATGCGAAGCGCCTTTCTGGCGCAGCGAACCGGCGGTCGAGGTCGGCCGGAGAATCGCGGTCGTACGTCCCAGCCAGATCTCGGTGCCCGACAAGGTCCAGTTGACACCGAGGTAGATCTGGAACTGATCCGCCGAGGTCAGGGTGATCGGCGAAGCCGGACTGTATGTACGGCACGCGGCATCGCTGCGAGTCGTGCCGTCCGATGCGATCACCGCTGAACCGCCGTTACCCGCCGTGGTCTGCGTGAGCTGGTAGATCGAAACGCCGGTGATCGAATTGCCGACGTTGGTCGTGTAGCACATCTGGAAGCCCACGAGCGCGAGCGCCTTGCCGTAGAGCGACGTCGGGATACTGGCCCCGAGCACGAGGTCGCTGAAGCCGCTCGAGCCACGACTGAACCCGATCGCGTCGGAGTAACGCGTGATGGTGAACGGGTCCGCGCTCGACCGTGGGGCCCAGGTGGCGAAGGGGATCTGGTAATGAATGTCGCCGCTGTTCTTGACGTACCCCGAGGCGGCGACCCCGCCCAATGAGTTCGCGTTCGCCGCGGTTGCGGCATTCGTGGCGTTGGTGGCATTCGTGGCGTTGGTCGCGTTCGTGGCGTTGGTCGCGTTCGTGGCGTTCGTCGCGTTCGTGGCGTTCGTCGCACTGTCCGCGGTCTTCGCGTGCTTGACGCTGAGCGTGGGGGCGAGCTTCTTGATCAGCTTCGTGTCCGCCTTCTTGTCCTTGTGCTTCGCCGTGCTCGCGGCGACGGCCGTCCCGCCGAGCACGAGACTGAGCGTGACCATCGATATCACGAGAGCCGGACTCGGCAGGCGAAACCTGCGCTTGAACATATGAACCTCCGGTCGAGTTGTCGAAACCCTCAGCCGGGCAGCCTGTCAGGCGTAGAAGACGGCGCCGCAGATGGTGAGCCGCCTGCCTGCGCAAACGGTGGCCATATCACCCTCGGGCTCCTGACGAGTGCCCTCAGCCGGAGCATCGTCCTCTGGGTAGCGATCGTCAAGGGGCGGAGCCGGGCCGCCAGAGCGGCCCGGCGACGCCGGCTTCGGCGTTCGCCGCGCGGGCGAGGACGAAGAGCAGATCCGAGAGCCGGTTGAGGTAGACGGCCGCGAGCGGGTTCGTGTCCGGGACAGCCAGAACTGCGCGTTCGGCGCGGCGGCAGACCGCCCGCGCGAGGAAGAGCCGCGCCGCGCGCTCGCTCCCGCCCGGAAGGACGAAGCTCTTCAGCTCCGGCAGCGACGCGTTCGCCTCCTCGATGTCGTGCTCCAGGAGCCCGATCGAGTCGTCCGTGATACGCAGCCGGTCCTCGTTCCCCGCGTACGGAACCGACAGGTCCGCGCCGAGATCGAACAACTCGTTCTGGACGCGCTCGAGGCCACCCGCCCAGCCGACGAGCGAGTTGAGCTCGTCGACGTCGCCCATCGCAGCGACGCGCAGGTCGAGCTTCGAGACGCGCGACCCGTCGCCCAGGCTCGTCTCCCCCTTGTCGCCGCCGCGCGTGTAGATGCGTGTCAGGCGGACGGGCTCGTCGCGCTTCCGCATGCCCCGTAGCCTACGACCATGATCCGGCGCGCGACCGCCCAGGACGTCGAGCAGATCGTCGACGTGTTCGAGCGCTCTTTCGCGACGCTCGACTTCCTGCCGAAGCTGCACACGCACGAGGAGAACGTCGCCTTCCTCAGCGGCGTCGTCGACCGGCAAGAAGTCTGGGTGGCCGAGCGCGACGGGCGCGTTGCCGGCTTCCTCGCCCTCGACGGAGACATCGGGACGTTCTTCTACGTCGACCCGGAAACACACGGCGAAGGCATCGGCACGGCGCTCTTCGAGCTTGCGCAGCAGGAGCGACCGGACGGCTTCGACTTCTGGGCCTTCCAGGACAACGTGAAGGCACGGCACTTCTACGAGAAGCGCGGCTGCGTCGCGGTCGAGTTCACCGACGGCTCCGGGAACGAGGAGAAGACCCCGGACGTGCGTTACCGGTGGACGTCCGGCAGCTAGCGGACGGATTGTGGCGTTGGACGGCCGGGCAGGTCGGTTGCGTCTACTACGAAGCGGCCGACGCGGTCGTTTTGTTCGATCCGCTCGTACCGTCGGGCGAGGAGGTGAAGTTCCTCGAATATCTCGACCGCGACGTGAAGCGGCTCGGCTTGCCGGTCTCGATCCTCCTCACCGCGGAGCGCAACGAGCGCAGCGCACCGTTCCTGCGCGAGCGCTATGCGGCCGACGATCGGGTGCCGGCCGGCGTCGAGACCTACCCGGTGGCCGGCACGCTCGCCTACTTCATCCGCCCACACCGCGCGCTCGTCGTCGCGACGCCCCACGTCACGGCGGCCACGATCGGCCAGCTCCCGGTCGAGCTCGTGCTCGCCTCCGAGCTAACCGGCTAGAGCGCGTTCCTGCAGCCCGAGGATCGAGCGGGCGATCACGAGCCGCTGGATCTCGCTCGTTCCCTCGTAGATCTCGGTGATCTTGGCGTCGCGGTAATAGCGCTCGACCGGGAACTCCTTCGTGTAGCCGTAGCCGCCGAGGATCTGGATCGCCTCGCCCGTCTGGCGCCGCGCCATCTCCGAGGCGAACAGCTTCGCCTTCGCGCCCGCCTCGGTGTGCGGCTGGTCGTTCTGCTTCAACCATGCTGCGCGGTGCACGAGGAGCCGGGCCGCGTCGATCTCCATCGACATGTCCGCGAGCTTGTGCTGGATCGCCTGGAACCGGCCGATCGGTTGCCCGAACGCGTGCCGCTCCTTCGCGTACTCACGCGCGACGTCGTACGCCGCCTGGGCGATGCCTACCGCCTGGGCGGCGATCCCGATCCGCCCGCCGTCGAGCGTCGCCATCGCGACGTGGAAGCCCTTGCCCTCCTCGTGCAGCAGGCGGTCGGCCTCCACGACGGTGTCCACCGCGATCGAGTTCGTCGTCGACGAGTTGAGACCGAGCTTCTCCTCGCGGCCGGTGACCCGGATCTGGTCCGCGTCGAGCACGAACGCCGAGACGCCGCGCGCGCCCGGGGTGTCCGCGTCTGTGCGGGCGAAGAGGAGAAACGTCCCGGCGGCTTCGGCGGTCGAGATGAACTGCTTCGTGCCGGAGATCCGCCAGCCGCCGTCCTCGCGCGTCGCCGAAGTGCGCAGCGAGCCCGCGTCGGAGCCGGCCTCGGCCTCCGTCAGCGCGAAGGCACCGATCAGCTCGCCGCGCGCGAGCCGAGGCACGAAGCGCGCCCGCTGCTCCTCCGTCCCGAAGCGCAACAACGGCAGGGCCACCGCGCTCGTGTGCACGGCGACCGTGACGCCGACGCCCGCGTCGCCGCGCGAGAGCTCCTCGATCACGAGCATGTACGAGAGAAAGTCGGCCCCGGCGCCCCCGTACTCCTCGGGGAGGCAGACGCCCATCAGGCCGAGCTCGGCGAGCCTGGTGAAGATCTCGCGCGGGAAGTGGTGGTCGCGGTCCCACTCGGCCGCGTGCGGCTCGATCTCGGCGCGGACGAAGTCGCGGGTGAGCGCCTGGATCTCCTTCTGCTCGGCGGAGAGCTCGAAGTCCATCAGTCGTAAGCGTAGAAACCGCGGCCGGACTTGCGCCCGAGCCGTCCCGCCTGGACGTGCTCGCGCAGGAGCGGGCAGGGCGCGTACTTCGAGTCGCCGAGCCCCTCCTGCAGCACCTCCATGATGGCGACGCACGTGTCGAGGCCGATCAGGTCGGCGAGCGCGAGCGGCCCCATCGGGTGCGCGAAGCCGAGCTTCGCGATCGTGTCGATCGCCTCCGCCTCGGCGACTCCGTCGTGCAACGCCCAGACCGCCTCGTTGATGAACGGCATCAGGATCCGGTTCGAGACGAAGCCCGGGAAGTCGTTCGCGACAGCCGGCGTCTTCCCCAGCTCCTCCGCCAGCGCCACGATCGCCGCCGCGGTCTCGTCCGAGGTCTCGCGCCCGCGCACGACCTCGACCAGCTTCAGCACCGGCACGGGATTGAAGAAGTGCATGCCGATCACGCGGTCGGGGCGCTCCGTGACGGACGCCAGCGACGTGATCGGGATCGACGACGTGTTCGAAGCGAGAACCGCGCCCTCGGGCAGCGTCTCGTCGGCTGTTCGGAAGACCTCCTCCTTCGTCCCGAGGTCCTCGACGACCGCCTCGATCATCAGCTCGGCCGGGACGATCTGCTCGACCGGTGTGATCCTCCCGAGGATCTCGTCCGGGTCGGAGCCGCCCTTCTCCGCAAGCTTCGCCAGGCTCCTGCGGATCGTCGAGAGCCCACGCTCGATCGCGCCGGGATACGGGTCGTACAGAGACGCGCGACGTCCGGACACGGCGACGACCTGCGCGATTCCCCCGCCCATCTGGCCCGCTCCCACCACGAGGACGTGCTCGAAATCCATGCGGCGCTGAGGCTATAGGGTCGCGCCGTGCCCACGGTCGACGTCAACGGCGCCCGCCTCTGGTACGACGAGGCCGGAGAGGGCCGGGCCGTGCTGCTCCTGCACGGCGGCCTCGGCGACTCGGGGCTGTGGGAGCCGGTCGTGCCCTTCCTCGCGGAGCGCCTCCGCACCATCCGCACCGACCTGCGCTTCTTCGGCCGCTCGACCGGTCCGGCCGCGCCGTGGTCGTGGGAGGAGGACGTCGTCGGCGTCCTCGACGAGCTGGGCGTCGAGTGCGCGGCGCTCGTCGGGCTCTCCCTCGGCGGCAGGGTCGCCTTCGACGTCGCGCTCGCGCACCCCGAACGGCTGTGGGCGCTCGCCGGCGTCGCGCCCGGGCTCGGAGGGCACGATGGCGCGGCGTACACCGGAGAGCACGAGGCGCGGTACGAAGCGGCGGAGGACAAGCTCCAGGCGATGCTGGAGATCGACCTCGAGGTCTGGGCGCCCCTGGGCAGCGACGACCGGATCCGCGAGCTCTGGCGCGCGACGCCCGACGCCAACCCGCTGCCGGACGGCGTCGAGCCGCTCCCGACCCCCGGCGCGCCTGCGAAGGAGCGCCTCGGCGAGCTGACGATGCCGACGCTCGTGGTGACGGCGTCCCACGACCCGGCCGGGTTCCGCGAGATCGGCCCGCTCGTGGCGAGCGCCGCCCCGAACGCGCGCCACGTCGAGCTCGACTCCGACCACTACGTCACGCTACGCGAGCCCGAGCTCGTCTCCCGGGTGCTGCTGGAGTTCCTCGCCTCGGCGGCGCCGCAGGAGTAGGACGCCGGCAACCAGCAGCGCAAGCGCAGCGCCGATCCCTGCTCCGACCCAGGCCCACGGGGAGCCGGAGCTTGGAGACGAGACCCGCCAGGTGCCGAGGTCGACGTTCAGCCACGGCCGTCCGCTCCGCCAGTGCACCGCCAGGGTCCGGCCGCCGTCGCGCAGGGAGAGAACCACGTTGTAGAGCCCCTCGCTCGCGGGAAGGTCGATGCAGTGCGCGGTGGCCGTGACGGTATCGAGCGCATGGACGAAGAGCTCGCCCGACGTCTTCTGGTAGAGCGTGTACACCCAGCGGCCGCCGGCGCTCGTCGTCCGCGTCAGCGCATAGCCGGCCATCTTCTCGTCCGGCTCGGCCCGGTCGACGATGCGGCCGGGCATCAGCCGTCCGGCACGCATGTCGTAGCCCCGGACGACGTAGTGGGTCAGGTCGTTCGAACCCCCTGCGTACTGGATCAAGTACAGCCGCGACGCGTCGGGCGAGATCGCGTCGTAGGAGAACGAGCCGTGGAGGACGATCGTGCGGAGGACTTTCATGTGCCTCGGATCCACGACCAGGAACTTGCTCGGCGAGGCGTACGGCCCGCCGGTCGAGGCGAGCACGAGCGTGTGGCCGTCCCGCGAGAGGCCCTCTCCGGTCACCGACCCGTTCCCGATCACCGGTGTCCCCCACGAGCCGTCGAGGCGCATCCCCCAGCTCACGAACCTGTGGGTGTAGTCGACCCGCTCGAGGAGCGTCGCGCCCGGCCCGTCACGGAGGGTGACGTAGTGGGACGGGTCGCCGCGGGTGGCGGCACCGGCGCCGCCCTGGGTGACGAAGAGCGGTCCATCGGCGAATGCGGTGGGCGGGGCGACGAGGGCGCCGAGGGCAACGGCGAGACAGAGCAGGAGCCTGCGCATCGTTCCTCCTTCGAGTGACACCGCTGATACGCGGCGTCGCCCGCTGGAGGTCCGGCGGCTCAGGCTTCGACCGGTGCCCTCGCCCCCGGCGTGTGCGCTTCCGGCCGCTGCGCGACGATGATCTCCCGCGTGACCGCAAGCGCAGCGACGACGCCGACCGCGACCCCGACCGCCTGCGAATGCGATCGCATCCCCGCCGCGACGAGAGCTCCCCAGACGACGAGGTAGGTCCAGCCCCCGAGGGCAGCTCCGTAGACCAGCCCCACACCGAGCCGGTGCGAAGCGGGGAACAGACCGAACAGCTTCGGCGTCCGGCCGTAGCCGCCGATGAGAGGGCCGGCCGAGAAGAGCGCGCACTCCAGGCGAACGACGCGCTCGGTCGCCCGGCGGCGCAGCTCGCCGTTGCGCAGCTCGTACGAGAGGATCCCGGAGGTGGCGGTGAGGCCGAGGCCGCCGATGGCGAGGAGCTCGATGCCGCTCCGCCCCGACGACACGAAGGCGACCACGGCGCCGGACAGCGAGGGCACGAGCGCGAGCAGCTTGAAGCGAATCTCGGTGAGGTCTCCGAGCAGCCGCGACGCATTCTCGTACTCGAGCCGCAGCAGCTCGTCCCTCTCGGACACGGGAGCCTCCTTCACCCGCATCTTGGCTCGGCTTGGACGATTGGTCAACGGTGGGCCGAACGACCCGCCGACGGTCAGACTTCGACGAGGATTGCGTCGCCCTGGCCGCCGCCCGAGCAGATCGCGGCGAGGCCGAGCCCACCGCCGTTGCGGCGGAGGTCGTGCACCATCGTGCCGAGGATCCGGCCGCCGCTTGCACCGATCGGGTGGCCGAGCGCGACCGCGCCGCCGTTGACGTTCGCCGTCTCCGGGTCGGCGCCGAGCATCGCGAGCGAGTTGAGCGCGACGGAGGAGAAGGCTTCGTTGACCTCGACGCGCTGGACGTCGCCGATCGACTTGCCCGCCTTCTCGAGCGCCTGCGCGCCCGCGTTCGCCGGAGTCCGCGCGAGCCAGGCGAACTCGTCCGCCACGTAGCCCTGCGCCACGATCGTGGCCAGCGGCTCGAGCCCACGCCGTTGCGCGAACTCCTCCGAGCAGACGACGACGCAGGAGGCACCGTCGTTCACGCCCGGCGCGTTCCCCGCGGTCACCGTTCCTTCCGGATCCATCACGGGCTTGAGGGACGCGAGCTTCTCGGCGGTCGTGTCGCGGCGCACCGACTCGTCGGCCGTCACGTCGCCCACCGGAACGATCTCGTCGTCGAAGCGGCCGCCGTCCTGCGCCGCTGCCGCGCGCTCGTGCGAGCGCAGCGCCCAGCCGTCCTGATCCTCGCGCGAGACGCCGAGCTCGCGGGCGACCTTGGCCGCCTGCTGCACCATGTGCAGCTCGTCGAACGTCGAGCGGAGCCCGTCCCAGATCATCAGATCGAGCAGCGTCCCGTCGCCCATCCGGTAGCCCTGGCGAGCCTTCGGGAGCGCGTACGGCGCGTTCGTCATCGACTCCATGCCGCCGGTCACGACGACCTCGACGTCGCCGGCGCGGATCATCGAGTCGGCGATCTCGACCGCGCGGATCGAGGAAGCGCAGACCTTGTTCACCGTGTCGGAGGGCACGTCGATCGGGATCCCCGCGCCGACCGCCGCCTGCCGCGCCGGAGCCTGCCCGGCACCCGCCTGCAGGACCTGCCCCATGACCACGTAGTCGACCTCGCGGCCTTCGAGGCCGACGCGCTCGAGGCCGGCGCGGATCGCGATCGCGCCGAGCTCGGTCGCGGGATACGCGGCGAGGCCGCCGTTGAGCTTCCCGAACGGGGTCCGGGCGGCCGAGACGATGACGCTCCTGCTCACGCTGCCAACTTAGCCCGCGAGGTCGAGTCCAGAGTCGAGCCTGAGCGCGAACGCGACGATGAGCTGGACGGCGCGCTCGATGTCCTCGAGGTCGACGGTCTCGACGGGCGAGTGCATGTAGCGGAGCGGCACCGACACTAGGCCCGTCGCGATCCCCTGGCGGCTGAGGTACACGGCGTCGGCGTCCGTGCTCGTGGAGCCGCGCGAGACCTCGACCACGAACGGGATCTTCTCCGCTTCCGCCGTCTCGTGGAGGAGCTCGAAGACCGCCGGGTGGATGGAGGGGCCACGCGACAGCGTCGGTCCGCCGCCGAGCACGACCTTCCCCTCGTCCTCGGGCTCGCCGCCGCGGACGTCGTTCGCATGCGTGACGTCGACCGCGATGGCGACCTGCGGCTCGGTGGCGTACGCGGTCGTCCGGGAGCCGGCGAAGTCGCCGACCTCCTCCTGCACCGCGGCGACGGCGATGAAGTCGCCGGACACTCCACCCCGCTCCGCCAGCCGTCTCGCCGCCTCGAGCCCGACGTAACAGCCGATCCTGTTGTCGAACGCCCGCGAGGTCACGCGGTTGCCCGCCAGCGCGACCGGCGCGCCGTGCCAGAGCGCTGCGTCGCCCGGACGCACGAGCTTCTTGAGCTCTTCGCCGTCCTTCGCGCCGACGTCGAGGAAGAGGTCCTCGTACTCGATCGGCTTCCGCTCCTCGCCGCGGCCACGGCGCTGCTTCTGCACGCGCGCGACGACGACGCCGGGCAGCGGCCCGTTCCGGGTGAGCACGTCGACGCGCTGGCCGACTATCACGGCCGGGTTGAAGCCGCCGACGGGACGGACGGCGGCGATGCCGTCGTCGCCGAGATGAGTGACCACGACGCCGATCTCGTCGATGTGGCCCACGACTGCAAGCGACGGTCCGCCCGCCGTGCCCGGTACGCGCACCCACGAGCTGCCGAGGACGTCCGACGAGACCTCGCCGACGGGCGCCGCGGCCTCCCGCCAGACGGCGGCGACAGCACGCTCCTGGCCGGACGGACCGGGCGTCGTGAGCAGGCGCTCGAGCAGGTCGGGTAGGGGCATGGCGGCGACACTACCTGCGCCCTCTGCGCCGCCCCCGCGATAGCGTCCCCACGTTGAATCTGCGGACGCTTCCCGACAGCTACGCAGTCGTCCGTCTTCAGCCCGGCTCCGAGCTGCCGGACTGGGTGGACAAGGGCCCCTTCCGGTCGGTTACCCGCACCGACCACGAGGTCTCCGTCGTCTGTCGCGACCACGACGTGCCCGAGGGCGAGAGCGTCGACCGCGGCTGGACGGTGCTCGAGGTCATGGGGCCGCTCGACTTCTCGCTGGCGGGAGTCGTCGCCTCGCTCGTCGTGCCGCTCTCGGTTGCCGAACTGCCGATCTTCGTCATCTCGACGTTCGAGTCGGATTACGTCCTCGTCCGCTCGTCCGACCTCGGGCGGGCCGCCGACATCCTCGAGGACGCGGGCCACGTCTTCGCCGCTTGACGGTCGGGCAGGCCCTGCCTACCCTGCGGCCATGATTTCCGTCGCCACGATGTGGGTCTGGCGCATCGAGCGCGGCGGGAGCCTGCGCGCACGCTGAGTGCGCCGGAACACCCGTCCCGCTCGACCCGGCTCCGAAAGGAGCTTTTTTCATGCCCGTGACCGAGATCCCCACCGACCTCCTTACGCCTCTCGGCGCTTACCTCACCGTGCGCAACGGCGCGGGCGGCGCGTTCCTGCTCGAGTCGGTCGAGCGCGGGAGGCTCGGGCGCTACAGCTTCGTCGGGGCCGGGTCGCGGCTCGTCTCGTTCGCGGAGGCGGAGACGCTCGGCGAGCCCGTCGTCGGCTACCTCGGCTACGACGCGGTGGCGGCGCTCGAGCCGACGGTGCCGCTCCCGGCGGACGGGCCCGAGGTGCCCGAGAGCCGGTTCCTCGTGCCGGACGTCCTGCTGCGCTTCGACCACGCTCGCGGTGTCGCCGAGCTGCTGCGCGGCGAGGCGGCGGGGCTCGGCGGCGCCTCCCCGGCCCTGCCTCGCGGCTCTGCGCCGCGCGGCCCGCTCGAGCGCGAGCCGTCTCGCGAGGAACACCTCCGTCGCGTCGCGCGCGCGCAGGAGCACATTCGCGAGGGCGAGGTCTTCCAGGTCGTGATCGCGCAGCGCGCGACTCGGCCGACGTCGGCGTCCGCGGTCGAGCTCTACCGTGCGCTGCGCCGCGTCAACCCCTCGCCGTACCTCTTCCTGCTCGAGCTCGAGGACGTCGCGCTCGTGGGCAGCTCGCCGGAGACCGTGGTCAAGTGCTCCGGGCGCCGCGCCGAGCTCAATCCGATCGCCGGCACGATCGCGCCGGGGGAAGGGGACGCCGCGGCACTGCTCTCGTCGGAGAAGGACCGCGCCGAGCACACGATGCTGGTCGACCTCGGGCGCAACGACCTCTCCCGCGTCTGCGCACCCGGCTCCGTACGGGTGGAGCGCTTCATGGAGCCCGAGCGCTACTCGCACGTGACGCACCTCGTCTCGGAGGTCGTGGGCGAGCTGCGCGACGGGGTCACGCCGTTCGAGCTGCTGCGCGCGACCTTCCCGGCCGGCACCGTCTCCGGCGCGCCGAAGGTGCGCGCCATGCAGATCATCTCCGAGCTCGAGCAGTACCGCCGCGGAATCTATGCGGGTGCAGTGGGCTACTTCCTGCCGGAGACGGGCGAGCTCGACACGTGCATCGCGATCCGCACGCTCTGGCTGCGCGACGGGGTCGCGCACCTGCAGGCGGGAGGCGGCATCGTCGCGGACTCGGATCCCGTGGCCGAGCACGAGGAGTGCCTCGCCAAGCTGCGAGCGCTCGAGGCCGCGATCGAGCTGGCAGAGTCGGAACAGGACGCCGCGCCATGATCCTGCTGATCGACAACTACGACTCGTTCTCCTGGAACCTCGCGCACCTGTTCGGGGCGCTCGGCGCCGAGGTGGTCGTGCGGCGGAACGACGAGCTCGACGCCGAGGAGGCGGAGCGGCTCGCTCCCTCCCATCTCGTCGTCTCGCCGGGGCCTGGCCGCCCGGCGGCTGCCGGCTCGACTCCGGCGATTGTCGAGCGGTTGCTCCCGACGACGCCGACGCTCGGGGTCTGCCTGGGCCACCAGGCGCTCGTCGAGGCATGCGGCGGCGAGGTGGGCTACGCGCGCGAGCTCGTCCACGGGAAGGCGAGCCCGGTGCGGCACGAGGGGAGTGGGCTGTTCGAAGGGCTGCCGGATCCGTTCGAGGCCGGGCGCTATCACTCGCTCGCCGCCACGCGGCTGCCCGACGTCCTCGAGCCGACCGCGTTCGCGGAGGACGGCGAGGTGATGGCGGTGCGACACCGCGACCTGCCGGTGGTCGGCGTCCAATTCCATCCCGAGTCGGTGCTGACCCCGGACGGGCCGGCGCTCGCGCACAACTTCCTCGAGGGACGGCTGTGATCCAGCAGGCTCTCGCACGGCTGCTCGACGGTCACGACCTCACGCGCGACGAGGCGCGCGAGACGATGGCCGTGATCATGGCGGGCGAGGCGACCCCGGCGCAGATCGCCGGTTTCCTCATTGCGCTGCGGGCGAAGGGCGAGACAGCGGACGAGATCGCCGGCTGCGCAGAGGCAATGCGCGAGCACGTCCTCCGCGTCACCCCCACGCGCACCGACCTCGTCGACGTAGTGGGCACGGGCGGCGACGGCGCGAACACGTACAACATCTCGACCGCTGCCGCGCTCGTGACGGCCGCGGCCGGAGCAGCCGTGGCCAAGCACGGCAACCGCGCGGCCTCGTCGCAGACGGGAGCCGCAGACGTGCTCGAGGCGCTCGGCTTCGAGCTCGAGCTCCCACCGGAGCGGATCGAGCGCTCGATCGACGAGCTGGGCTTCGGCTTCCTCTTCGCGCAGGCCCACCACCCCGCGATGCGGCACGCCGCGCCCGTCCGGCGTGAGCTGGCGACGCGTACCGTCTTCAACGTGCTCGGCCCATTGACGAACCCGGCGGGCGCGCGCGCCCTCGTGCTCGGCGTCTACTCGCCGGAGCTCGCGCGGACGCTCGCCGACGCGCTCGTCCAGCTCGAGACGACCCGCGCCTACGTCGTGCACGGCGCGGGCGGCATCGACGAGCTCTCTCCCTGCGGGCCGAATCTCGTCTGCGAGGTCACGGGTGGAACCGTGCGCGAGTACGAGCTCGACCCGCTGGAGCTGGGCATCGAGCGGTGCGACGCGGAGGAGCTGCGCGGCGGCGATCCGGCGGCGAATGCGGCCGCGCTGCGAGACGTCCTCGCGGGTGCGGACGGCGGGCACCGCTCGGCCGTGATCCTCAACGCGGCGGGCGGGATCGCCGCCGCGGGCCACGCCGCACACCTGCGCGACGGGATCGCCCAGGCGCGCGAAGCAATCGACTCGGGCACCGCGGCGGCGCGACTGGACGACCTGGTGCAGTTCTCCCACACCGAGGTGCCGAGATGAGACGGGCCTCGCGCGGTCGTGTCCGGTGTCTGACACCGGGCCTGGCTGGAGGAGATAGGTGAGATTCGCGGCTGCTCTCGCACGGCCCGGCTTCGGCGCGATCGCCGAGTTCAAGCGGCGCTCGCCGTCGGCCGGCGACATCAGCCCCGGCGCGCGGGTGGAAGGCGTCGTGCCTGCCTACGAGACGGGTGGAGCGCGGGCCGTCTCCGTCCTCGTCGACGATGCCTTCGCGGGCTCGCTGGACGACCTGCGCGCGGCGCGCTCGGCCGTCGAGGTGCCGCTGCTCGCGAAGGGCTTCTTCTCGACCGAGGAGCATCTGCGCGGGGTGCGGGAGGCCGGCGCCGACGCCGCGCTCCTCATCCTCCGCGATCTCGAAGACGTGACCGCGGCGCAACTCATGAAGGCCGCCGACGAGCTAGGACTCGACACGCTCGTCGAGGCTCACGACGAGGAAGAGCTCGGACGGGCGACGCGGCTCGGCGCGCGTGTGATCGGCGTCAACGCGCGCGACCTCAGCACCTTCCGGATCGACCGCTCGGCGCAGCTCGAGCTGGTGGCGAAGGCGCCGCGCGACCGCGTCGTGGTCGCCGAAAGCGCAATCCACACGCGCGCACAGGCAGCCGCGGCCGAGCTCGCCGGCGCCCGTACCGTCCTCGTCGGTACCTCGCTGATGCGGGCGGACGACCCGGGCGCGAAGCTGCGCGAGCTGCTCTCGCGGCCGCTTGTCAAGGTCTGCGGGCTGACGCGGCAGGAGGACGTCGACGCTGCGGTCGAGGCGGGAGCCGACCTCTGCGGCTTCGTCTTCGCCGAGGGCTCGCCGCGCCGGGCTCCAGAGGTGCTACCCGTACCCGACACCGCTCTGAGCGTCGCCGTCTTCGTCGGCGAGCCGGAGGAACGGGGCGCGGATCTCGTCCAGCTCTACGAGCGAGAGGAAGGCACGGTGCGCGGGCGGAGCGGCGCCCTCCTCCGCGACGGAGAGCGGGTCGCCCGAGTCGCCGACCTGCCGTGGGAGGGCGAGGATCCCGACCACTGGCGAAGCGCGCGGGGCGACGACCGCCTCATGCTCGCAGGCCGTCTCGGTCCGGACAACGTCCAGGCCGCGATCGAGGCCGTGCAGCCCTGGGCAGTGGACGCGGCGTCGCGGCTCGAGTCCGCACCCGGGGTCAAGGACCACGAGAAAATGCGGGCGTTCGTGGAGAGGGCGCGCGCATGAGCGACTTCGGCGACTACGGCGGGCGTTACGTCCCCGAGACGCTGATCCCGGCCCTCGACGAGCTCGAGCGCGGCTGGCGCGAGGCGCTCGCCGACGACTCCTTTCGAGCCGAGCTCCATCACCTCCTGACGACCTACGCCGGCCGGCCGACGCCGCTCACGCTCGCCGTTCGCTTCGCGCCCGGCAAGCGGATCTACCTCAAGCGCGAGGACCTCCTCCACACCGGGGCGCACAAGCTCAACAACGCGCTCGGGCAGGCCGTCCTGGCGCAGCGCCTCGGCAAGCGGCGCATCGTCGCCGAGACGGGAGCCGGCCAGCACGGCGTCGCCACCGCGACGGTCTGCGCGCGCTTCGGCTTCGAGTGCGTCGTCTACATGGGCGAGGAGGACATGCGCCGCCAGCGTCCCAACGTCGAGCGGATGCGGTTGTTGGGCGCCGAGGTGCGCGGCGTCGACTTCGGCACCAAGACCCTGAAGGAGGCGACGAGCGAGGCAATCCGCGATTGGATCACCAATGTCGAGACGACGCACTACCTGATCGGCTCGTGCGTCGGGCCGGCCCCGTATCCCGAGCTCGTGGCCGAGCTGCAGTCGGTGATCGGGCACGAGGCGCGCGAGCAGATGCTCGCCGCCGAGCAGCGGCTGCCCGAGGCGGTTGTCGCGTGCGTCGGCGGCGGCTCGAATGCGATCGGGATCTTCCACGGCTTCGTCGAGGACGAGGAGGTACGCCTCGTGGGCGTCGAGGCGGCCGGCGCAGCGTCGCTCGGCAGCGGGCGGGCCGCCGTCCTGCACGGAGCACGCTCCTCGGTGCTCGCGGACGAGGACGGCCAGATCGCGGACGCGCACTCGATTTCCGCCGGTCTCGACTACCCGGGAGTCGGCCCCGAGCACGCTTTCCTCCGCGACACGGGCCGGGCCGAGTACCGCGTCGCGACCGATGAGGAGGCGCTCACGGCATTCCAGGATCTCGCGCGGACCGAGGGCCTCCTCCCCGCCCTCGAGCCGGCGCACGCCCTCGCCCGCGCGCGCGACCTCGACGCCGAGCTGATCCTCGTCGGGCTCAGCGGCCGCGGCGACAAGGACCTCGCCGAGGCCATCGCAGCGATCGGCATTGACGAGGCGCCGAGGAATGCCAAGTAACACTGTGTTACTGCGCAAGAGAAGGCGAACGTTCGCGCGAGGAGGCACAGCTGCCGGCTCCGCGTAACGGATCTCGCGCAAGGATCCTGGGATGGCGTTGCGACGGATGCCGATCGCGGAGATCAATCGACTCGTGCGACTCGCCACTCGGCCGCCGCAGACACGGCTACGCGATCTTCACGGCAAGTAACACGAAGCCACGAGGTCGCTTTCGGTCCGAGCTCGCCTATCAACCCGGCTCGCGCAGCTGCGGCGAGCACCTCATCGGCCTGCGCGTGGCGTGAGCGGCAAGAAGCTCGTCATCTACCTCGTGGCCAGGCCGGAGACGCCCGAGCTCGCCCGAGCTGCCGTCGAGGGAGGCGCGGACATCATCGAGCTCGGCTTCCCGTTCTCGGATCCGCTCGCGGAGGGGCCGGTGATCCGGCGCGCGTCGGAACGGGCGCTCGCGCGTGGGATGCGCACGCACGCCTGCCTCGACGTGCTCGCGCGGACGCGCGAGCTGCTCCCCGAGGCACCGATCGTGCCGATGACCTACGCCGCGATCCTCGAGGCCTACGGCTACGAGCGCTTCGCGAAGGAAGCCCGGGAGCGCGGCGCGACGAGCTTCATCCTCGTCGACCTCCCGGTGGAGGAGCAGCCGGCGCTGCGGCGGATCCAGCTCGTCGCCCCGACCTCGACCGAGGAGCGGATCCGCGCCGCCGCCGAGGTCACGGACGGCTGGCTCTACCTCGTCTCCGTCACCGGGACGACCGGCGCGCGGACGGAGCTCTCACCCGCGCTGCCGCCGTTCGTGCAGCGGGTGCGAGCCGTGACCGAGGTTCCCGTGTACGTGGGCTTCGGGATCTCCACCCCCGACCTCGCCCGCGCGGCCGGCGAGCTCGCCGACGGCGTCGTGGTTGGCTCGCGGGCCGTCGAGGTCGCCGAGACCGGGCCCGAGGCGCTGCGGGACTTCGTCGCTTCGCTCCGAGCCGCGCTCGACTCTTAGCGACCTCTCACACCCCTCTCAGGTCCATCTCACGTGGGACGGGGAGCATGCACCAACACAGTCAGACCCCCGAGAGCGCCGACCCAGGCCCGGCGCCGGCCATCGCCCATTCAGGGCCGGCGCCGGGCAGGCGCTTTGCCCGGAGCCGCACGCAGCCACGATGACGAGCCGCTCTTACCGAACCCTCATGCCCCTCTCACGGTTGTCCTATGGAGAACGGGCACTCTTGAGCCGAAACCTGATGCAAGGAGACCTCGACCCATGAATCCCCGCCCAGCCAGCTCGCGCCTGCGGCTCGCCCTCGCCCTCGTCGTCGCACTCGCGATCGGCGCTGCGGCGGGCGCCGGCGCATTCGCGCTGACCAACCACGACTCCAACACCCAGAGCGCCGCCCCGCTCGTCGTGCCGGCGCAGCCCGCCTCTTCCACCTCGACCGTCGACTCGCTCACGGAGCTCTACAGGCAGGACACTCCCGGCGTGGTCGACATCACCGTCCAGTCGACGACCAGCGGAGCGCCCAGCGAGTTCCCGTTCGGCACCCCCGGCGGCTCGCAGAAGCAACAGGCCGAGGGAACCGGCTTCGTGATCGACAAGGACGGCAACATCCTCACCGCCGAGCACGTCGTCGACAACGCGGACTCGATCCAGGTCACGTTCCAGGACGGTTCGGTCGCGAAGGCGACGCTCGTCGGCAGCGACAAGTCGACGGACACGGCCGTGATCCACGTGGACGTCTCCGCGTCGAAGCTGCACCCGCTGGCGCTCGGCGACTCCTCGGCGACCGAGCCCGGCCAGAGCGTGGTGGCGATCGGCAGCCCGTTCGGCCTGCCCGAGACGCTGACCGCGGGCATCGTCAGCGCCACCGATCGCACGATCAGCGCCCCCAACCACTTCTCGATCACCGGCGCGATCCAGACCGATGCCGCGATCAACCACGGCAATTCCGGCGGCCCGCTGATCGACGTCGCAACGAACACGGTGATCGGAATCAACGACCAGATCGACACGAACTCGAACGACAACGCCGGTGTCGGCTTCGCCGTCCCGATCAACGCGGCGAAGAAGGTCGCGCAGACGCTCATCGCCGGCGGCACCGTGGAGCACGCATACGTCGGCGTCCTGATCCAGAGCGTCCCTGGCGGCGCCAAGATCACGAAGATCGTCGACGGCTCCCCGGCCGCGAAGGCCGGCCTGAAGGTCGGCGACGTCATCACGGCCTTCGACGGCAAGTCGATCGCCTCGGCCGATGACCTCACCTCGGCCGTCACGGCTGCGAGGCCCGGTGACAAGGTGACCGTCACCGTACGCAGCGACGGGACGAGCAAGCACGTGACGGTGGAGCTCGGCGTCCAGCCCGCCTCGGCCTCCTCCTAGTTCCCTCCGCAGCGGCGGGCGGCCTGACCGGGGCCGCCCGCCGCGGGTGCCTTGCCCGCCCGTAGGATCGCCGCATGGAGCGGGCGGAACGCGCAGCGCTGCCGCTCGACGCGAGCGTGGCCCGCAGGACATTGGTGGCGAGCATTCTCGGCTCGTCGATGGCCTTCATCGACGGATCGGTCGTCAACGTCGCCCTGCCGTCGATCCAGGCGGACCTCGGCGGCGGGCTCGCGACCCAGCAGTGGGTCGTCAACGCCTACCTGCTCACCCTCGGGTCGCTCATCCTGGTCGGCGGCTCGCTCGGCGACATCTTCGGAGAGTCGAAGATCTTCGCGATCGGGGTGGCGAGCTTCGCCGCCGCCTCACTCCTGTGCGGGATCGCTCCGAACGCCCCTTCGCTCATCGTCTTCCGAGGCCTCCAGGGCATCGCCGGCGCACTGCTCGTGCCGGCCTCCCTCGCCATGATCACCGCCACCTTCACCGGCACCGCGCGGGGCAACGCAATCGGGCAGTGGACGTCGTGGAGCGGCATCTCGTTCGTCGTCGGGCCGACCCTCGGCGGCTGGCTGGTCGACGTCTCGAGCTGGCGGGTCATCTTCCTGCTCAATCTGCCCATCGCGGCTGTCACGCTGCTCATCCTCGTGCGGCTCGGCGGGATGCACCAGGCGCGGCGCGAGGACCTGCGAGTCGACGTGCCGGGGGCGATCCTGTGCACGGTCGGTCTGGGCCTGGTCGTCGCCGGCTTCATCGAGCAGCCGCGGCGCGGCTGGAGCGATCCGCTCATCGTCACGGCCCTGCTCGGCGGCGTCGCCTGTCTCGGTGCCTTCGTCGCGTACGAGCTACGGACATCGATGCCCATGCTCCCCCTGCGGCTGTTCCGACTGCGCAACTTCTCGGTCACGAACGTCGAGACGCTCGCGGTCTACGGCGGGCTCTCCGGGCTGACCACGTTCCTGACGCTCTTCCTGATCGAGTTCGCCGGCTACTCCGCGCTCGACGCGGGCCTCTCCCTGCTCCCGGTCACCGTCGTGATGTTCTTCCTCTCGCCGCGTACGGGCCGGCTGTCGATGCGCTACGGGCCGCGACTGTTCATGGCGCTCGGCCCGATCGTCGCGGGAGGCGCGGTGCTCGCCTACACGCGCCTGCCGCAGGACCTCGATTACTGGGTCGACATCTTTCCGGCGCTGCTTCTCTTCTCGGTGGGGCTGTCCCTGACCGTCGCTCCGCTGACGACGACCGTGCTGGCGGATGCAGGCCCCGGCGACGCCGGGGTCGCCTCGGGGGTCAACAACGCGGTCGCACGGGTCGCGGGCCTGCTGGCGATCGCGGTGCTCGGCATAGCGGCTGCCGGTGGCGGAGATCACCTCACGGCGCGCGGGTTTCACGTCACGATGGCCGCCGTCGCTGTTCTTCTCCTGTGCGGGGGGCTGATCGGAGCCGTCGGGATCCGGAACCCTTCCGCCTAGGCAATGCCTAGGTGTATGCTCGACCCGTGCCGAAGCAGGCCTATTCCGCGACCGAGGCCGCACGGGAGCTCGGGATCAGCGTCGACACGCTTCGCCGCTGGGACCGCGAGGGTCGGATCCGCACCACGCGCGACAGCGCGAACCGGCGGGTCGTAGCGCTCCAAGAGATCGAACGGCTGCGCGGGGAGGCGAGCGCCCAGCACATGAGCGCGCGCAACCGCCTGCGCGGCACCGTCACCGAGGTGCGCGTCGAGGGGCTGCTCGCCCAGATCGAGCTGACGGTGACCGAGCCCGCCCGCGTCGTCGCCGTCGTCACGCGCGACGCAGTCGAGGAGCTCGGACTGAAGCCGGGGATGGCGGCGACCGCCGTCGTCAAGTCGACCTCCGTGATGGTGGAGGCATGAGGCTCCGCGTGCTCGCGGCGGCGCTCGTCGTGGCGTCCCTGGGTCTCGCGGCCGTCGCCTTCGCGGGCGGCTCTCAGGCGAACCGACCGCGTTTGACGGTGTTCGCCGCGGCCTCGCTCACCGACGTCTTCCCGCAGATCGACGCCCGCGCTCGCTACTCCTTCGGCGGCTCGAACATGCTGGCGGCGCAGATCCAGCAGGGCCTACCCGCCGACGTGTTCGTCTCCGCCAACAGAGGCCTGCCGTGGCAACTGCACCGGAAGGGGCTCGTCACGCGGCCGGTCGTCTTCACCGCGAACAAGCTCGTGATCGTGGTCGCGCGCGGCAACCCGCTGCACCTCCACGGCGTCCGCGAACTCGAGCGCTCCGGCCTGAAGATCGTGATGGCGGCCGCCGGGGTGCCCGTTGGCGACTACACACGAAAGGTGCTCAAGCGGCTGGGGCTCTCGGACCTCGTCGACAAGGCGGTGAGCCAGGAGACCGACGTGCGGGAGGTGCTCTCCAAGGTTGCGCTCGGCGAAGCGGACGCGGGCTTCGTCTACGCCACGGACGCGAAGACCGTCAAGGGCAAGGTAGGCGTGATCGGGCTCCCGAAGTCCGCCCAGCCTCGCGTGCTCTATGCGGCGGCGGCGGTGAAGTCGAGCAGGCACCTGCAGGCGGCGAAGGCATGGGTACACCGGCTCCTAACCAGGCGGGCGCAGGGGAAGCTGCGCGCGGCAGGCTTCCTGCCGGTTCCGCGCTGATCCGGCGCTCGCTCGCAGCCGCCGGTGTGTTCGCCGCCGCGGCCGTCGCGCTCGCGTTCCTGCTGCTGCCGATCGTCGCGACCTTCGCCCGCGTCTCGCCGGGAGAGCTGATCGCCCAGTTCTCGCGTCCGGTCGTGAAGGACGCGCTGCTCGTGAGCCTGAAGGCGAACGTGATCGCGCAGGCGCTCGTGCTCCTCCTCGGCACGCCGACCGCCTATCTTCTCGCGACCCGGCGCTTTCGCGGTCGCTCGCTCCTGGTCGTGCTGGTCGAACTGCCGCTCGTCCTCCCTCCCGCCGTCGCCGGGATCGGACTGATCGCCGCGTTCGGCCGCTTCGGGTTGCTGGGCGACACGCTGAACGCCTTCGGGATCCAGCTGGGGCTGACCCAGGCCGCCGTCGTGATTGCCGTCGCGTACGTCTCGAGCCCGCTCTACATCCGCCAGGCGATCGCCACCTTCGAGGCGATCGACCCGAATCTCGTGGCCGCCTCGCGTACGCTCGGCGCCGGGCGGACGAGGACGTTCTTTCGCGTCTCCCTCCCCCTCTCCCGGCGTGGTCTCGCTGCGGGGGAGGCGCTCGCGTTCGCGCGCGGGCTCGGGGAGTTCGGAGCGACGATCATGTTCGCCGGCAGCCTCCAGGGCGTCACGCAGACGCTGCCGGTCGCCATCTACCAGGAGTTCAACTCCGACTTCACCACCGCGCTCGCGATGAGCGGGCTGCTCGTCGTCGTCAGCGGCGCGCTGCTCGTCGCGCTCAGGCTCACGCTCCAATGGCAACCCTCGAAGCCGACTTCACGCTTCCTCTTCGCACCTTCGCGCTAGACCTCGCGCTCGAGGTCTCGCGCACGGTCGCGCTCGTCGGGCCCTCCGGCGCCGGCAAGACGTCGGCGCTGCGCGTCGTTGCCGGGCTCGCCAACCCACAGCGTGGCCGCGTCGCGCTCGACAGCGAGGCGTGGCTCGACACGGGCCTCCGGCTTTCGTTGCCGCCCGACCGCCGCCGCGTCGGCCTCGTCTTCCAGGACTACGCGCTCTTCCCGCACCTCAGCGTGCGCGCCAACGTCGCCTTCGGGTCGCGCGGTCGGGACGTGGAGCCGCTGCTCGAGCGGTTCCGGATCGAGCATCTCGCGTCGGCGCATCCGGCCGAGCTCTCGGGTGGCGAGCGCCAGCGCGTCGCGCTCGCGCGAGCGCTCGCGCGCGAGCCGGCGGTGCTGCTGCTCGACGAGCCGCTCGCGGCGCTCGACGCGCACACGAAGTCCGAGGTGCGGCACGAGCTCGCGGAGCTGCTACGGGAGCTCGCGCTGCCGACCGTGCTCGTGACGCACGACTACGAGGACGCGGCGGCGCTGGCCGACCAGGTAGGTGTCCTGGTCGAGGGCCGCCTGCGGCAGCTCGGCACGCCGGCCGAGCTCGTGTCGCAGCCGCGGGACGCGTTCGTGGCCTCGTTCACCGGCGCGAACCTCCTGCGGGGACGCGCCCGCCGCGGTGAGGGGGCGCTGACCGCGATCAGGCTCGAGAGCGGCGAGGACCTGTACTCCGCAGACGAGGCCGAGGGAGAGGTCGGCGTCGTTGTCTACCCCTGGGAGGTGTCGGTCGCGCGGACGCACGCGACTGATGCCGACTCCGCGCTGAACGTCGTCCGTGGCCAGGTCGGCTCGCTCGTGGAAGTGGCGAACCGGGTGCGGGTGCGCGTCGGGCCGTTGACGGCGGAGGTCACCGCAGCCTCGGCAACGCGGCTCGAGCTCTCCGCGGGCGGCGTCGCCTACGCCACCTTCAAGGCGACGGGAACGCGGCTCGTCCCGCTCTAACCTTGTAACAGTCTGTTACTAGCTTGGACGTCGGCCACGGCGGCCGTGTCCCCCGTCGTAGCTGCTGGGCTCCGGGAACGCTTAGTAACAGTCTGTTACTAGGGAAGCCCGGTCCTTTCGGGAGGAGCCGGTCACGTGCGCGTTGTGCGGTAGGCGGTGACGACGAAGGGCAGCCGGAGGCGGCCGTCGCCGCTTACGGACTCGTCGGCGTCGAGGGCCGCGGCTACGCCCGCGACGACGCGGCGGCGCTCGTCCTCCGGCAGCGCGGCGACGCTGGAGTACGACAGCAAATGGTCGCGGAGCGCCTCGCGCGGCAGCTCGTGCACGTGCTCGAACAGCTCGTGCTCGACGTCCCGGAACAGGCCGCTCGCCGTGAGCTCGGCGGGCCAGTCGCGGCTGCGCCAGCGCGGCCCGGCTGTGCGCGCCTGCGCGGCGTAGACCGCCTCGCCCATGCGGGCGATCGCGGGATGCCGGTCGTCGCGATGGTTCCAGCCGAAGCCGAAGCGACCGCCCGGGCGCAGGACGCGGTGGATCTCCGGCAGCGCCAGCTCGAGCTCGAACCAGTGGAGGCTCGACCCCGCCACCACCGCATCCGCCACCCCGTCCTCGAACGGGATCGCCTCGCCCGAGCCTTCCACCCCCTCGAGGCCGAGCCTGCGCAGAACCGCGAGCATCCGCGGATCCGGCTCGACCGCGACGACCCGCACACCGAGCCTCGCCACCGCGCGGGTCAGCTTCCCGGTGCCGGCACCGAGCTCGAGGACGAGCTCCGCTCCCTCGGGGACGAGCCACCGCGCCGCTCGCTCCGGCCACTCCGGCCGCGCCCGCTCGTAAGCGTCGGCGTGGGCGCCGAAGGTCAGCCGCCGCGGAACCGTAGTCACTCCGAGAACCTAGTCAGCCGGTGCGGCGAGGGTGCCGCTGCGCCGCGGCCGAGCGCATCCAGGGACGCGACCATGCGCGGTAGGCGAGCAGCCCGGCGACCGCGAACAGCGCGCCCGGGACGGCGAAGTAGGGCAGCGCATCCGACGAGTTGCTCGCGCCCCAGAAGATGAAGACGGCGAGCAGCGAGAGCGTCGCGAAGAGCGCCGCGAGCGGCGCCGCGAGGGTCACGACCCGGTCGACCGGCCCCGGCGCACCGGCGTCGTGCAAGCGCGGCAGCTCGCCCCGCGGCACGTCGACGATCCGCCTCGCCGCGCCTCCCTGCTCGACGCCCTTGTCGGGATCGAGCTCGAGTGCGCCGTCGATCTCGTCGGCGTCGAGGGCGAGGTGGACGGCGAGGTTCTCGTGGTCGGTCTCCCGGATCTGGTCGAAGGGAACGACACGCCGGTCGTGGAGAAGCGGGAGATGCTCGCGCTCGATCCCGAGCCACTGCTGCCCGTCGCGCTCGAGCACGGCGAAGACCTTGCCGGCCGGCTCGCCGTCGCGGTCGTAGACGAGGTACTCCTCGAGCCACACGCTGTCGCCGGTGACGGGCGGAAGCTCGTACGTCCAGTCGGCGCGTGCCATCGCTCCACCGCTTCCCGCCGAGCGCGAAGCCGACACACCGCTTCGGTCCACGGCCGCGGGAGGAGGATCTCGAGGCGCACCGGCTCCGGTTGACTGCCGGTTCAAACTCGCCTCAGCGGGTAAGCACAGGTCGTGGCGAGCGGCCCGCAGACCGAGCCCATCAGCCGTCCTGACCGACGCCCACGCCTCGTCTTCTTCTATTCACCTCAGTCCGGTCGTTGCCGGCGGGTCGAGGGATTCGTCGCCCAGGTGTTGCAGCGGCGCCGCAACCACGACACGTTCGACCTTGTGCGCGTGTCGGTCGATCGGCGGCTCGACCTCGCCGAGAAGTTCGGCATCGGAGAGGTGCCGACGATCTGCATCGTCGAGGGGCGGAAGCTGATTCGGCGTATCGTTGCGCCGCGCGGCTGCAAGGAGCTCGAGCAGGAGCTGGAGCCGTGGCTCCATTGACCGAGCGGAGGAGAACTAGCTGAGCTCGCGCCGGCGCCGGCGGAGCGCCGAGAGCTTCGTCTCGAGCTCGGCGGCGAATTCCTCGAGCGTGGCCTGGCGACCGCGAACGAGCGCGAGCTGGCGCTCGACGTGCGGGATGGCCTCCTCGACGATGCGGAGCCGTTCCTCGTCGCTCGGGTCATCTGCCCAGCGCCCACGCAACGCGGCACGCGCCTCCTCGGCCTCGGCGAGCTCGACGAGCTCCTCGAGCGTCAGCCCGAGCAGGTCGCGCAACCGGATCAGCTCCTGTAGCCGCGCGACGTCGGTCTCGGCATAGGTGCGGTGCGAGCCCTTCTCCCGCTCCGAGCCGGAGCCGAGCAGGCCGAACTCCTCGTAGTAGCGGATCGTGCGCGGCGTGACGCCGACGCGCTGCGCGACCTCGCCGATGCGGAGCGAGGTGACGCTCATGCGGCCACTTCGATGTCCAGGGGATCCACCGCCGCCTCTTCGACGTGGACGTACTTTCCCCCACGCAGGAGCGAGGCGAAGGCGGCGACGACGCAGGCGACGATCGCGAAGACGAACGCGTAGACGAGCGCCGTGTGGAACGGGCTCGAGATCAGGTGCGAGAAGAAGCCGCGGCCGGTGAGCGTGTGCGCGTTTGCGGGCGACAGGTGGTGCAGCACGTGCGGGCCGAGCAGCGTCCGCACCGGGTTGTAGCCGAGGAACGCGGCGAAGAGCGTCGCCACGGGAGGCAGGTGCGAGATGCGCGTCGCGTCCGCCGGCGAGACGCCGTGCGCGACGAGCCCCGACTGCGTGGCGTGCGGCAGGCCACTCGCGAGGCCCACGATCATCAGCGTGAAGAAGACGCCGATAGAGAGCACGCTGGACGAGACGTTGAAGGTCGCAAGCATCCCCGCGCCGGCGCCGCGCTGGGACGGCGGCAGGCTGTTCATCACGCCGGCCGTGTTGGGCGACTGGAAGAGGCCCATGCCGATCCCGTTCAGGAGCAGGATCAGCGCGAACCAGAGGTAGCCGAAGTCCACCGGCAGGACGATCAGGAGCGCGAAGCTCGTCGCCGCGACGAGCACGCCGCCGGTCGCGAACGGCCGGGCGCCGAAGCGGTCGGAGAGCCAGCCGGACGCTGGGCCAGCGATGAGAAGCCCGAGGATCAGAGGCAGCATGTAGATCCCTGCCCAGAGCGGCGTCCGCGCGAAGTCGTAGCCGTGCTCGGGCAGCCAGATCCCCTGCAGCCAGATGATGAGGATGAACTGGAGGCCGCCGCGCGCCATCGCGGCGAGCAGGGCAGCGAGGTTCCCGGCCGCGAAGGCGCGGATCCGGAACAGCTGCAGATGGAACATCGGCTCGTCGACGCGCGTCTCGATCCAGCAGAAGAGCGCCAGCAGCGCGAGGCCCCCACTCATGCAGGCGAGCACGAGCGGCGACGTCCAGCCCATCGTGTGGCCCCCGTACGGCTGGATCCCGTAGGTGATGCCGACCATCAGCAGCACGAGCCCGGCCGCGAAGGTGAGGTTGCCCCACCAGTCGACCCTGCCCGGCCGCCGCATGCCGATCTCGCGCAGCGAGCGGTACGACCAGATCGTCGCCACGAGCCCGATCGGCACCGAGATCACGAAGACCAGCCGCCACTCGAGCGGCGCGAGGATGCCGCCGAGCACGAGCCCGAGGAACGAGCCGGCGACGATCGAGACGCTGTTGATCCCGAGCGCGAGGCCGCGCTCGTCGTGCGGGAAGGCGTCGGTGAGAATCGCGCTCGAGTTCGCGAAGACGAGCGCGCCACCGACTCCCTGGCCGACACGCATCAGGATCAGCCACAGCGCGCCGCCGCCGCCGTGCAGCCAGGTGACCGAGAGCAGGATGGAGAAGAACGTGAACACCGCGAAGCCGAGGTTGAACATCCGCACGCGGCCGTACATGTCGCCGAGCCGGCCGAGGCTCACGAGCAGCACGGCGAGCACCACGAGGAAGCCGAGCAGCAGCCAGAGCAGGTAGCTCGTGTTGCCGGGCTGGAGCGGGTCGATGCCGATGCCGCGGAAGATGTCCGGCAGCGCGATCAGCAGGATCGAGCTGTTGATCATCGCGAGCAGCGTCCCGAGCGTCGTGTTCGAAAGCGCGACCCACTTGTAGTCCAGCTTCCGAAGGTGCATCCGCACGCGTACGGCCCCCTTCCGCAAATCTGACGTTTACGTAAAAATTAGCGGATCTGGACGAGCTTCGCGGACGCGTGCTCGACCTGGAGCGTCGTGTGCTCGAGGCCGAAGCGGTCGTGGAGAAGTGCCTCGAGCTCCCGGCGGATGCCGTGACAGTCCGCCCCGGGCTCGACCAGGATGTGCGCCGAGAGCGTCGGGAACTCGGTCGTGACCTCCCAGACGTGGAGGTCGTGCACCTGCACGACCCCGGGATGCGAGGCCATCGCCGTCCCGATCTCGTCCACCGGCAACCCGGCCGGCGCGATGTCGAGGAGCACGCGACCGGAGTCGCGCAGCAGCCGCCACGCCGCCCGCACCATGAGCCCCGCCACGAACAGCGCCGCGATCGCGTCCGTGCGCACCCAGCCCGTGGCGAGGATGATCCCGCCCGCAACTGCCGTGGCAATGAAGGCGTAGAGGTCGGTGAGGATGTGCTGGAAGCTCCCCTCGACGTTCAGCGACTGCCGGTTCGCGCCCGCCAGCAGCCACGTCGCCAGGAGGTTGACGCCGATCCCCACGAGCGCGACGACGAGGATCCAGCCGCCGTGGGCGTCGGGCGGAGAAACGAGCCGGCGGACGCCGCCGTAGACGATCAGGCCGGCGAGCACGAGCAGCGTCGCCCCGTTCGCCTGCGCGGAGAGGATCTCCGAGCGGCGGAGCCCGAATGTCCGGTTCCCGCCCGCCGGTTGGGCGGCGAGCCGCAGCACGACGAGCGACATCGCGATGGCGCCGGCGTCGGTGAGCATGTGCGCCGCGTCGGAGAGGAGCGCGAGCGAGTGCGCCAGGATGCCGGCGACGATCTCGCCGGCCATGAAGGCGAGGATCAGCGCGAGCGCGAGCCCGAGGCGGCGAGCGTCGTCGCCGCCTCCGTGCGCGTGCCCGTGCGTGTGGCGGTGCACTCCTCAGATCATGACTGCCGTGCGCGACACCTCGCGCGCGACCGTCCAGGCCCACCACCAGGCGCGCTCGAGCTCGCCCTCCTCGAGCGGGCCCTCCGTCCCCTCGACGAAGAAGCTCTCAGGCTCTCCGGCGAGCTGGAAACCGCGCCTGCGGATCCGGCGCGCCATCCCGTGCGCCGCGGAGCCGACGAGCAGTTCGGACCTGTGCGCGCGTGTATCGAAGAGCGCCATTCGCGGACCGCCGCCTTCCGGCAGCTGCTCGATCCAGCCGCGCGCACCGATTCCGCTTTCGCCGACGCCGCCCCGCTGGTCGATCGCTGCCTTGCGCGACCGCGCGCTCGACAGGCCGTGCACCTGGGTGGGCGCACCGAGCACGACCAGATCCACGTCCTCGAGCGACGGACGCGGCTCGTCGACCGAGACGACCTCGACATCGCCGACCTCGGCGAGTGAGGACGCGATCTTCTCCGCGAGCAGCCGCGTGTTCCCGAACCACGACTCGTAGACAACGAGCGACTTCATGGCGCACCTCCGCTTGTCGTTTTCCCGCACGGTCGCGGTCCGGCGGGTTCCCCGCATCGGTGCGTTTGCGGATCGGCTTGCTCGGATACCGTACCTAATCTAGAATTTAGGCATGGCTCAATCTTCCACCAGTGAAGCTCGCGATCTCACGGCGGCGGTGCAGGACTACGCCAAGGCGATCTACACGCTCGAGTCCCGCGACGGTGCCGCCTCCACGACCGACCTCGCCACGCTGCTCGAGGTCCGCCCCGCGTCGGTGTCCGGGATGCTGCGCAAGCTCTCGACCCTCGGGCTCGTCGAGCACGAGCGCTACCGCGGCGTCCGCCTCACCGAGCGCGGGCGGCGGGTCGCGCTCGAGGTGATCCGGCATCACCGGCTCGTCGAGCTGTTCCTCGTCGAGAGCCTCGGGATGACCTGGGACGAGGTGCACGCCGAGGCCGAGGTGCTCGAGCACGCCCTGTCGGAGGAGCTCGAGGAGCTCATCGCGGCAAAGCTCGGCAACCCGACCGTCGACCCGCACGGGGACCCGATCCCCAGCCGCGAGCTGAAGCTCGCCGAGACCCCGGCGCCGGCGCTCGTCGAGCTCGAGCCCGGCGAGACCGCGACCTTCGTCCGAATCTCCGACACCGAGCCCGAGATGCTCCGTTTTCTCGGCGAGCGCGGCATCGTCCCGGGCGCGCGGCTCGAGCTCGTCGAGCGCCAGCCCTTCGACGGCCCTCTCTTCGTGCGGGTCGGCAAGGACGTACACGTCCTCGGCGCGACGCTCGCGCGCGCGATGCGTGTCGAGCGAGAAGCCGCGAAGCCGTGAGCGACGAGGCCTACGAGTCGTTCCGGCACGGCGCAACTCCACTCCACACGGTCGTCGCGCGCGGCCGAGTGCGGGCGACGCTCACGATGCTCGGCCCCGCCTTCGTGGCCGCGGTCGCGTACGTCGATCCTGGCAACTTCGCCACGAACATCCAGGCCGGCGCCCGCTACGGCTACCTCCTGCTCTGGGTCGTGCTCGCCGCGAACCTCATGGCGATGCTCATCCAGTACCTCTCCGCAAAGCTCGGCATCGTCACAGACCGGAACCTCCCCGAGCTGTGCCGCGACAGCTACCCGCGCCCGGTCGCGTGGGGACTCTGGATCCAGGCCGAGGCGATGGCCATGGCGACCGACATCGCGGAGTTCCTCGGCGCGGCGCTCGGGCTCAACCTGCTCTTCGGCGTGCCGCTCCTGCCGGCGGGCTTCATCACCGGCGTGATCGCCTTCGGGCTCCTCGAGCTGCAGCGGCACGGCTTCCGACGCTTCGAGCTCGCCATCACCGCGCTGCTCGGACTCGTCCTCGCCGGCTTTCTCTACGAGACGTTGAAGATCGGCCCGTCGGCGAGCGGGGCGGCGGAGGGTCTTGTCCCGCACCTGGACGGCTCGCGCTCGGTCTATCTCGCGGTCGGGATCATCGGCGCCACGGTCATGCCGCACGCGATCTACCTCCACTCGGCGCTCACGAAGGGACGGACGCCCGTGCGGGACGACGCGGAACGGGGGCGCGTGCTCCGCTTCCAGCGAACCGACGTGATCATCGCGCTCGGCCTCGCCGGCCTCGTGAACATGGCGATGCTCTCGGTCGCGGCGAAGCTGTTCCACGGCCGGCCCGGGTGGTCGGACGTCGAGACGATCCAGGAGGCGCACGCGGGCTTCTCCCATCTCGTCGGCGGGACGGCGGCTCTCATGTTCGCGGTCGCGCTGCTCGCCTCGGGCATCTCGTCCTCGAGCGTGGGCACGTACGCGGGCCAGGTCGTGATGGCCGGCTTCGTGAACCTGCGGATCGGGCTGTTCGCGCGCCGAGCTCTGACGATGCTGCCGGCCCTCGTGATCCTCGCCGCCGGCGTGAGCCCGACGAGCGCGCTGGTTCTGAGCCAGGTCGTGCTCTCCTTCGGGATTCCGTTCGCCCTCGTGCCACTGCTGCTGCTCACGAGCCGGAAGGACGTCATGGGCATTCACGTCAACCGGCGCTCGACGACCGTCGTGGCCGGCGCGATCGCCGCGCTGATCAGCGCGCTCAACGTCTTCCTGCTCTCCCAGGCCTTCGGCCTCGGCTAGCGCCGCGAGCCGGCGATCACGCCGGTGTCGAAGCCCATCCAGTGCATGCGGCCCAGGAGCCGCGCGTGCTCGACCTTGAGGCAGCGGTCCATCACGACCGGGAGCCCGCCTTCCTGCGCGATTCGCGCGCCTTCTTGGCTGATCACGCCGAACTGCAGCCACAGCGCGCCCGCGCCGACCTCGACCGCCTCGCGCGCGACCTCGGGCACCGCGGCCGGATCGCGGAACACGTCGACGACGTCGATCCGCTCGGGCACGTCGCGCAGGCTCGCGTAGACCTGCTCCCCGAGCACGCGCTTCTCGTTCGGGTTGACGGGGATCACGCGGTAGCCGTGCCGCTGCAGGTAGTAGCCGACGAAGTTGCTCGCGCGAAGCTCGCTGGCCGAGAGCCCGACGATCGCCACGGTACGCGCCTTGAGCACGATCTCCTGGATCGTGCGCCGGTCCTGGAACTCGTTCACGCGGTGACGGCCGAGCCGCGGGCCGCTTTGAGTCCGCGCTCGAGATCCCACAGCAGATCGTCCACGTCCTCGAGCCCGACCGAGAGCCGGACCGTCCCCGGCGCGACGCCCGACGCCGCGAGCTCGTCGTCCGAGAGCTGGCGGTGCGTGGTCGAGGCGGGATGGATCACGAGGCTCTTCGTGTCACCGACGTTGGCGAGGTGGCTCCAGAGCGAGAGCGCCTCGATGAAGCGCCGCCCGCCCTCGCGGCCGCTCTCGAGGTCGAACGAGAAGACGGAGCCCGCGCCGCGCGGGAGGTAGCGCTCGACGAGCGGGCGGTACGCGCTGTCCGGGAGCGCGGGATGCCGCACCGCCCCGACCCCCGGCTGTTCGCCCAGCCATTCGGCGACCGCCAGCGCGTTCGCGACGTGGCGGTCCATCCGCACCGCGAGCGACTCCATCCCCAGCAGGAGCAGGAACGCGTTGAAGGGCGCCAGCACCGCGCCGAAGTCGCGGAGCGTCTCCGATCGCAGCTTCATGAGGAGCCCGTAGACGCCGAACGTCTCGTGGAACTTGAGGCCGTGGTACGCCGTGGACGGCTCTGCGATGGACGGGAAGCGCCCGTTCGACCAGTCGAACGTGCCCGAGTCGGCGACCGCACCTGCGATCGTCGTCCCGTTCCCCACGAGGAACTTCGTGGCCGAGTGGATGACGATGTCGGCGCCGAACTCGAGCGGGCGGCACAGGTACGGGGTGGCGAAGGTGTTGTCGACCACGAGCGGCGCACCGACCTCGTGCGCGACCGACGCCGCGAGCTCGATGTCGAGCACGTTGCCGCCCGGGTTCGCGACCGTCTCGGCGAAGAGCGCCTTCGTCTCGGCGGTGACCGAGCGACGCCAGCCGGCGGGGTCGTCCATGTCGACCCAGTCCACGGTGAGCTGGAGCTTGCGCGCGAGGTGGTTGAGCTGCGCGGTCGAGCCCCCGTAGAGCGCCTTCGCGACCGCGATCCGGTCACCCGGCTCGAGCAGGGCGAAGAACAGCGCAGCCTGCGCGGCGAGCCCGCTCGCGAACGCGACCGCACCCACGCCGCCCTCGAGGTTCGCGAGCCGCTCCTCGAACGCGGCGACGGTCGGATTCATGATCCGGCTGTAGATGTTCCCGTACTCCTGGAGGTTGAAGTACGCCGAGGCCGACTCGGTGTCCTCGAACACGAAGCCCGCGGTCTGGTAGATCGGTGTCGCGCTCGCCCCCGTGTACGGGTCCGGCCGTTGCCCGGCGTGCACGGCGCGCGTGTTGAACCCGAACTCACGCGGCGTCTCGTCCATCGAGCCAGCGTACCGCCGAGCCCCCCATCTCATCGCGAGGCCGCTCGAGGCCGTCGAACGAGAAGACGTTTGGGGGTCAAAGAAGAACCTTCGAGAGCCGAAGAAGGGCGCATAGCCGTGATCGATCAGCTCGCACCGAACGAGTTGCCCTCGCCGGAGCTCGTCTGCCGCAGGCAGGCATGGAGGGATGCCCATCCCTGGCTTCACCATGCCATCACGCAGATCGGACCGGGCGCTCGGGCGGCGGCGGACGGCTGGCGGGTGCGAATCGAGGACGAGCTGAAGACCACGCTCGACTTCCAGGTCAAGCCCGACGGCACAGCCGCTATCTGGTGCGGGATGAGCAGCTACGACTTCCATCACTACCCGACCCCGAAAGAGCTGTTCGAAGGCCTCGCCACCGCCTATCGGCTCGAGAGCAAGCGCCGGAGCGGCAGCGATCAGTGGAGGATGAGCACCGGCGACGTGACCCGGCCCGGAGGCGTGAAGCCGCAGACCTTTGTTCGGGCATTGCCGCGGGCCGCAAAGGAATCGTTCGCCCGCGCGCTGGGCGCCGTAGCCCTGCTGCACGCGGAACAGTTCGTGCTGATCTTCCTCGGTATCACGGGACTGACCCTCGTCCTATCCATCGTTGCAGTCACCGTTCGCTAGGCGCCGCCAGGCGGAGTGAGAAACTAAGAAGCCCCGCTTAGCGGGGCGTCAGGCTGAGGGTCATGGACGAGCGCGAGCTCCGCACAGTTCCCGAAGTCGCCCGCGATTTCCGCGTCAACCGCGAGACGGTCTACCGGGCGATTCGTAGGAACGAGCTCGAGGTCGTTGGAATCGGAAGCGTTATCCGTGTTCCCGCGGCTTCGCTCGAGCAGCTCAGGCAGCCGAAGGGAGCATCGTGACGGTCGGTCGACGGCCGACGGACGGCTCTTCGGAGAGGGGCGAGACGGACAGCATCGTGCCTCAGGTGAGAGGACACTGGCCCAGGCGAGCGTGCTCGGTCTCGGGCGTGTTCGGCCAGAGCCCGGGCTGGCGCGTCTGCTTGGAGTTCCTTGACGGCGCTTGGAGTCGCTTCGACGTTGCCGACGCCCGGGATCTGGGCGAGGATTCGCGTGTGGAGGAGCTCGACATTCGTTACGCGCGAAGTGGCGGCGTCGCGATCGCCTACCAGGTCGTCGGCGATGGTGAAACCGACCTCGTCTTCGTCCCCGACTTTATGTCGAACCTCGTTTACAACTGGACGTGGCACTTCTACCGCGACTTCTATGAGCGGCTCGCGGAGTCGTTCAGGCTGATCCTGTTCGATAAGCGAGGAACTGGCCTCTCCGATCATGGGGGACAGTTCGCCGCGCTGGAGACCAGAATGGACGACCTGCGAGCGGTTCTCGACGAGGTCGGCTCGACGAGGGCTGTAGTGTTTGGTGCTCATGAGGGAAGCGGCATGGCCGCCCTCTACGCCGCGACCTACCCGGAGCGGGTGCGCGCGCTCGTCCTCTTCCACCCCAACCCCGGCCCCGACGAGGGTTACGGCCCTGATGCGGAGCGGGAACTGGCCGAACTGCGCGACCAGTGGGGCACACGGGCTTTCTGCGACCGGTTGCTGCGATACGGCTGCCCGACGCTGTACGAGCGCGAGGAGGAGCGTGAGTGGTTCGCGAACGAGCTCCGCCTCGGCGCGAGCCCGGCGGTCGCGTATGCCCTGAATCGCGCCTTCGCCGAGACCGATCTGAGCGAGGTGTTACCCGCCGTCAGGGCGCCGACCCTCGTGCTCTACCGGCGTGGGAGCTTTGGCGAACAACCGGCCCTCGAGACGGCGCAGCTAATTCGGGGAGCCCGAACTATCCCCGTCTCTGGAACCGACTACTTTGGACTCTTCCTCTCTCCCGACATCGTCGACGAAATCGAGCGCTTCGTGCGCGGCGAAGAGGCTGCGGAAGTCCCGGACACCGTGCTCGCGACCGTCCTCTTCACGGACCTCGTGCGATCGACGGAGAAAGTCGGTCAGCTCGGAGATCGAGCCTGGCGTGAGCTCCTCGAGCGCCACCACGCAATCGTCCGCCGCGAGCTGAGCCGCTTTCGCGGCGAGGAGCGCGACACCGCCGGCGACGGCTTCTTCGCGACTTTCGATGGTCCCGCCCGTGCGATCCGCTGCGCGCAGGCCGTGATCGAGAGCGTACGCGAACTCGGCCTTGAGGTCCGCGCGGGCGTCCACACCGGGGAATGCGAACTACACGACGGCAAACCCTCCGGTATCGCGGTGAACATCGGCGCTCGCACAGCTGCCGAGGCAGCCGCCGGGGAAATCCTCGCGACAAGCACGGTACGCGATCTCGTCGCAGGAACAGGCCTCGCCTTTCAGGATCGCGGCGAGCGAGAACTCAAGGGCGTCCCCGGGACATGGCATCTCTATGGCATCCGCCCCGCCTGACACCCCAAGCGCCTCCGCGTAGGGCCAGGGTGAGACCTTCTCAGGTCATTCCCGAGCACTGGCCCAGGCGACCGACCCCTAGCGCGGGAGCTCGATCTCGCGGCAGACGGCAGATGTCAGGCGAAAGGCGCCGCTTCTCCTTCAAGACCCCGGGCACGTCAGTCGAATGTCTCTCGCGAGGGTCATTCCCGAACATTGGCCCAGCCGAGGCTCGCTAAGGTCGCTCGTCCGAGAGAAAGTTCGGGCAGAGATTGAGCGCGGCGACGAAACCCGAAACTGAAAAGCCCCGCCTGAGCGGGGCTTTTCTATAGCGGGGGCAGGATTTGAACCTGCGACCTCCGGGTTATGAGAACGGTCGGGGCGAGGTGACCACAAGCTCACACGGCATGGTTGCGTGATGTCGGGTCACGTCAGGCACCTGAGATCACCTCAGTCGGGTACAAAGTCCGGTACAAAGTTGTCGCGTTAGGCGACAGGCGGCGATTCTCGTGGCACGCTGATGGCATGGAGGATCGCGAGCTCCGCAGCGTTCCCGAAGTCGCCCGCGAGTTGCGCGTCAACCGCGAAACGGTCTACCGGGCGATCCGCAGGAGCGAGCTTGAGGTCGTTCGCATCGGAAGCGTTATCCGTGTTCCCGCAGCTTCACTCGAACAGCTCAAGCAGCCGAAGGGAGCATCATGAAGATCGGCCACCGCGGATCCGTTACCTCCCGGCCGCCGGCGGCTGACGAGCGGGCGCTGACCCCTGCCCGCGGCTCGGAGGCGTCCGGTTTCCTGCTGGGCCCGGACGCCTCCACATCGCCAAGCCGAGAGGAGCAGGCCGTAAGCCTGGGCGTGATCGGCGGAATCGGCCGGGACTATCTCGGAAGGACGCGACTAGAGCACAAGCGAGCTGTTTCACATTCACGGATCGTGGAGGCGCGCGGCCGGCCTGGGTTGCGCGAGTTCAAAGCGGACGAACTCGGACCAGGGCCATTCAGGACGGTGACCGATTCCGACGGCAACCGCTATTGCGTCTTCTCGGGGGTGGCCTTCGACCGCGGAATGCTCGTTCCGCACCTGCCGGAGACCGTCTGCGCGTTCGTCGTTCGCGGCGACCTCGACCCGGCGGTGGTTGTCATGCTCGAGCGTGTCGGATGAAGAGGGCGGTCATTCGGCTAGGCCGCCGCTACGCCGGCGAGAGGCCCGGCGAAATCCCGCCGGGATTGCTGCGGTACGGGCACGAGATGAAGCTCGCAACCTGGCAAGCCAACGTGCCGCTCCTCCTCGACCACGACGAGGCGAAGCGAATCGGGACGGTCGACGAGCTGGTCACGTTCGACGACGTCGATGGACGCTGGCTTGCGCAAGGGCAGCGATCTATCCCGACGCGGGACGTTGGGTCAGGAAAGGCAGCCCCGCATCCTTCAAGTCCGCCTTGCTGCATGAGTCCTCGTTCGTCCCCGGCTACATCTACGGCGCCTACGTACAAGAGGTCTCGATCCTCCAAGCCGAAAAACCAGCCCGAACCCGGCGCCCGCCTCACACTCATCTACGAACCCGAGAAGCAGGCACGCCGAGCCACCGCAGCGGCGCACCCACTGCGTCCAGGACAAGCGCGCGTGACTTGGGCAATCGGCCATAGGCCACGCTCGGGCCGCGAAGAGACCGTCGAGCTCAATGCCCGCATCACCCTCGCCGAGCGTGCCGGCCTCCCTGCCGACGTCGAAGCCATCCTCGGACAACTCAGGGCTGATCTCGGCTACCCGACAGCGAGATGGTGGGAACGATGGCAGGACGACGTCGCCGCGTAGATGGCCCGTCGCAGGCACCCCTGGCCTCAGGGCACGGCAGGCGCAGCCTCGAGATCCGACGCGGGACCCGGCTTGTGACCATCGGCCCACGCACCGTTGGCGTCGAAATTCCTCGAGGTCAGGGCGACGACCGTGCCGCAGCCGCACTGGCAGCTGAATCCGAACTTGGTCTCCGCACTGTCCGGCAGGCTGTCCGCGAGCCTCCGCACCTGCTCGTTCCAGTCACTTATGTCTTTCGACCCCACGCGACCCTCCTTAGGAACGACCACGCATCGCAGACTCACCGTGGGTCGGTTCCGGGTTCTGGTCAACTCCTCCAAGGTCGAGATGTGGCCCCTCCATTCGGAGCTTTGCGTCACGACGCGCGTTTAGCGCCTCCCATGGATGGCGCATATCGGCTCCGATGGAGCAACCCAGCGCCGAAGCCCTCCGCGAGGAACTGGCCCAACTCGAAGCCCGAGAGGCCATGGTCTCGGCCCAACGACGCCACCTCCACAACAAGATCGATTACGGCTACGCCACAGACGACGCAACGAAGGCGCGCGAACGCGAGGTCTCGGACGAACGACGCCAGCTACACCAGCGCATCAACGCGATACGAGAGGCCCTCGGCGAACGGGACTAGTACCACCCCGACTTTTAGTGCGTGGAGGGTGCTTCAGCCCCGCCCTGACTTTTTCTCCCCCCGCAAATGATTTGGCTTGATTCAGCGTGATTCGGCGCGTTTGTCCCTGCGGAGCCGTTTTCTACGCTCGCCACGGCAATCAGCGGTATCACTCGCTGGGTTGTCCGGCGCGGAAGAAGCGTCGGCCGGCGGGGTTGCCGCGGGTGGTGCGGTTCGAGCCGCGCGAGTGTGACTTCTGCGGTCGCCTGTTTCTGCCCAAGGTCTCGCACCAGCGGTTCTGCACATACGGGCATCAGCTTGCGGGACGTCAGCCGGAGGAGCGGCGGCTGTACCACAACGCGGCGCATCGGCGTGCGCGGCAGATCCTCGCGGGGGTCGTGGCTGCAGGTGAGGCGGTGTGTTTGGGGCCGAACGGATGCCAGCAGCCGATTCTTCCGGGCGAGCGATGGGACGTCGGTCACCTACCGGATGGGAGTCGCATCCCCCAGCACGCTCGCTGCAACAGGCGTACGGCAGGCAAGCGGAGCGCGCCGGCGAGCGCGGAAGGGAGCATCTGGTGAGTAGGTCGTCTCGGTTGGCATACCTGCAGCGCAGAGCGCCGCGCTGGTCGAGGATCTGGTTCGAGGACGCGCCAGAAGGGACGCTGGCCCGGCATGAGGGCCGCGCGGTGAGGCGTGTTCGTGGCCGTTGGGTTGACGCGGAGTCGGGGGAGGCGTTGCGCGTTACGCGAGAACGCGGAGCGACGTCGGGGGACTAGCGCCGGCCTAGCTTGGGCGGTCTTGCATTGGTCGGTTGGACGCTTCCGCTTCGGTGAGAAGCTGGAGGAGTTCTCCCACGGTGTGGTTCTGCAGCGACTTGCGGCGGAGTGGCTTTGTCGGGACGACGGTGTAGTTGATGCGCCGTTTGTCGCTGTGGTCGTGGTGGCCCTTGATGTAGCCGGCGCGGCGGAGGTCGCGGAGGATTAGTTGGACGCCTCGCTCGCTGAGGTCAAGCCGATCCGCCATGTCTCGGATCCGTAGGTCAGGTTCTTTCCCGATCTCGAGCAGGAGCCGGGCGTGATTGGTGAGGAGCGACCATTGGGTCAATTGGGCTCAATCCCTCCAGTTGAGTTGCTGTCGACCCCTCGGAAATCAAGGTACAGGAAGGTCTTTACAC
>JBKPLL010000046.1:0-22740 GCA_046731605.1 Actinomycetota bacterium
GTTCCAGCGACCCGAGAGCGGCGACGGATTCGGTTACGGCGCCAACCGCATGACCTACGCAATCGTCGAGCCCGTGCGGGCGCTCGCGATTTGCTCGGCCGACGGCAGCTGGGTTTGGACGGTCGTCCTCGAAGACCGGAATGGCCGCACGCGCCTCGTCAGCCGCAACCGCTTTCGGCTGCCGACGCTGAAGGACAGGCTCGGCATGGCTCCGATGGAGCCCGGCTCGCTGGTCATGGAGCGCAAGATGCTCCGCGGGATCAAGCAGCGCGCCGAGCGTCTGGCGGCCGAGGGTCAGGAAGTTACGAGGTGAGCCTGCCTTCGAGAAGGCCGCGGGTCTCGGCGGCGATCACGAGCTCCTCGCGCGACGCGACGACTGCGACGTGGAAGTCCCCGAGGAAGAGGACTCGCTCCACGATCCGGCGGCGGATCTCGTCGGCGTGCTCGCCGATCCCGCCGGTGAAGGCGAGGACGTCGATGCCGCCGCAGGCGGCCGCCATGGAGGCGATCGCGGCCGCGACCCGGTGGACGAACACGTCGAGCGCCAGAGGCGAGGCCTCCCTCGCGTCTCCGGACCCGCCGCGAGAGAGGCCGGCGAGACCCGACTCGTGCTCGAGCGCCTGCTCGAGCTCGTCCTCTTTCAGCAACCCTTCACGGAGGAGGTAGAGAAGCGCGCCGGGGTCGACCGACCCGGAGCGTGTCGCCATCGGGACTCCCTCGAGCGGGGAGAATCCCATGGTCGTGTCCACCGAGTGTCCGTCGCGAACCGCCGTAACCGAGCAGCCGCCGCCGAGATGGCAGACGACGAGGCGCTCGGCGTCGACCTGGGAGGTGACCCATTGGACGGAGATGCCGTGAAAGCCGTAACGGTGCACTCCCCATTCGTCGCGCCAACGCTGCGGGACGGCGTACGTGGATGCCGCAGGCGGCATCGTGCGGTGAAATGCGGTGTCGAAGACCGCGACATGCGGGACGCTCGGTACGGCTTCGCGGGCGCGCCGGATCTCCTCGAGGGCGCGACGGTTGTGGAGCGGCGCGAGCACCGCGAGCTCCTCGATGGCCGCCTCGACGTCGTCGTCGACGACCGTCGGCCCGACGAAGCGGCTCCCGCCGTGGACGACGCGGTGCCCGACCGCGTCCGCCTCGACGAAGTCGTCCACCGGCCGGGATTCGTTCCCGCACACGAGGTGAAGCTTGAGGCTCGTGGAGCCCGCGTTGACCACCAAGACGTCCATCGAAGGAGATTCTCGTGACCGCTGACGAGCTGCGCGCGCTGGACGCGTACTGGCGTGCCTCGAACTACCTCTCGGTCGGGCAGATCTATCTGCTCGGTAACCCGCTGCTCCGCGAGCCACTCCAGCCGGAGCACGTGAAGCCCCGGCTGCTCGGTCACTGGGGAACGACTCCGGGACTGAACTTTCTCTACACGCACCTGAACCGGGCCATCCGTGCGCGCGATCTGGACGCGATCTTCGTCTGCGGGCCCGGGCACGGCGGCCCGGCGGTCGTCTCGCAGGCGTACCTCGAGGGGACGTACAGCGAGCTCTACCCGCATGTTTCGAGAGACGAGGCCGGGTTGCAGGCACTGTTCCGGCAGTTCTCGTTCCCGGGCGGGATCCCGAGCCACGCTGCCCCGGAGACACCGGGCTCCATCCACGAGGGAGGGGAGCTCGGCTATGCGCTCTCACACGCCTACGGCGCAGCCTTCGACGATCCGGGGCTGACCGTTGCCTGCGTGGTCGGTGACGGCGAGGCCGAGACGGGCCCGCTGGCGACGAGCTGGCACTCGAACAAGTTCCTGAACGCGGAGACCGACGGACGGGTCCTGCCGATCCTCCACTTGAACGGCTACAAGATCGCGAACCCGACGGTTCTCGCGCGCATCCCGGAGGACGAGCTCGCATCGCTTCTCCGCGGCTACGGCCACGAGCCCCTCGTCTTCACGGCCGGCTTCGACGACGAGGACCTCCTCTCGATCCACGGCCGTTTCGCCGAGCTTCTCGACCGGGCACTCGACGACCGGCGCGCCATGATCGTGTTCCGGACGCCGAAGGGCTGGACGGGACCGCGTGAGGTGGACGGGCTGCCGGTCGAGGGAACCTGGCGGGCGCATCAGGTGCCGCTCGCCGAGGTGAGGACGAACCAGGGGAACTTGCATCAGCTCGAGGAATGGCTGCGCAGCTATCGGCCCGAGGATTTCTTCGACGATGGCGGCACGCTGCGAGCCGAGCTCGTTCCGCTCGCTCCCGCAGGCGAGCGGCGGATGTCGGCAAACCCGAAGGCAAACGGCGGCGTTCTCCTGCGTGACCTCGAGTTGCCCGACTTCCGCCGCTTCGCCGTTCCCGTGGACGAGCCCGGCGCAGAGACGGCCGAGGCAACCCGCGTGCTCGGCGACTGGCTCACCGAGGTGGTGCGGTCGAATCCCGGCAACTTCCGCATCTTCGGACCCGACGAGACGGCGTCGAACCGACTGGGCGCCGTCTACGAGGTGACCGACAAGCAGTGGAACGCGAGGATCGAGCCCGTCGACGAGCACCTCGCCCCCAGCGGACGCGTCGTGGAAATGCTCTCCGAGCACCAGTGCCAGGGATGGCTCGAGGGCTACCTCCTCACCGGCAGGCACGGGCTCTTCAACTGCTACGAGGCGTTCATCCACATCGTGGACTCGATGTTCAACCAGCACGCGAAATGGCTGAAAGTCACGCGCGGCATCCCCTGGCGACGACCGATCGCCTCGCTCAACTACCTGCTGTCGTCGCACGTCTGGCGGCAGGATCACAACGGCTTCTCCCACCAGGACCCCGGCTTCATCGACCACGTGGTGAACAAGAAGGCGGAGATCATCCGCGTCTACCTGCCCCCGGACGCGAACTGCCTGCTCTCGGTCGCCGACCACTGTCTTCGCAGCCGCCACTACGTGAACGTGATCGTGGCCGGCAAGCAGCCGGCGCTGCAGTTCCTGGCGATGGAAGACGCGATCCTCCACTGCACCCGTGGAATCGGGATCTGGGACTGGGCGTCGAACGACCGGGAGGGCGAGCCGGACGTCGTGCTCGCCTGCTGCGGCGACGTTCCCACCCTCGAGACGCTCGCGGCGGCCGGGATCCTCCGCGAGCGGCTGCCCGAGCTCAAGGTGCGAGTGGTGAACGTGGTCGACTTGATGCGTCTGCAGCCGGAGAGCGAGCATCCTCACGGTCTGCCGGACGCAGAGTTCGACGCGCTGTTCACCACGAACCGGCCCGTCCTCTTCGCCTACCACGGCTACCCGTGGCTGATCCACCGCCTCACCTACCGGCGGACGAACCACGCCAATCTCCACGTCCGCGGCTACAAGGAGGAGGGCACGACCACGACGCCGTTCGACATGGTCATGCTCAACGACCTCGACCGCTACCACCTCGTCATCGACGTCATCGACCGGGTGGCCGGCCTCGCCGACCGCGCGGGCCACGTCCGGCAGGAGATGGAGGACGCACGCCTGCAGGCGCGCACCTACGCCCGCGAGCGCGGCGAGGATCCGCCCGAGCTGGCGGAGTGGCGCTGGCAGCCGGAGGCGACCGCCGCCTCCTGAGACCTCTAGGGAGCGGCTGGAGTCTCGATCACCCGCTCGCGTCTGGCGCGGAGGAAGTCGACGATCAACACCTGGATCGCCCCGGCGACGGGGATCGCCGCCAGCGCGCCGAGGACTCCCGCGAGTTCGGCGCCGACCAGCACCGAGACGAGGATTGCGAGCGGCGAGAGAGAGACCGTCCGGTTGTAGACGAGCGGCTGCAGGACGTGGTTCTCGAGCTGCTGGTAGACGACGAAGAAGAGGATGAGGACGACTCCCGCCACGACCGTGTGCAGGAACCCGACCGCGACCACGATGATCGCGGCGACGGTCGCGCCGACGAGCGGTACGAGGTCGAGCAGGCCGACGAGAAGCCCGAGCGCAACCGCGAAGGGGACGCCGAGGATGAGCAGGACGAAGGTTGCGAGCGCGCCCGCGATCAAGCTGATCGCCAGGTTGCCGGTCACGTAGCCGCCGACCTGGCGGTAGATGTCGTTGCCCACCGCGCGCCAGCGCGGCTGCGACTCGGGAGGCACGAGACCGAAGAAGCGCTCCATCCACGCGGGGCCCTCGAGGAGCATGAAGAAGGTGAGAAACGCGACCGTCACAACGCCGACGATGAAGCTGAGGACGCTCTTCGTCACCGTGACGGCAGCGCCCGACAATCCGAACAGCTTCTTGGCGCCGCCCTGCTTCACGTAGTGCTCGAGTCGCTCGACGACGTGGTACTTCGTCTCGAGGAACCCGAGCCGGCCCTTGCCCTTGGTCAGGTCGTGGACATAGCCGGGAGCCGCGTCGACGAAGTTGTTGACGTTGTCGACCAGCGTGGGGATGAACGCGTAGCCGATCGCCGCGATGCCGACGAGGACGATCAGGCACGCGATCCCCGAGGCGGCGCCGCGCGAACGCACTCCTCTTCGCATGAGCACCGCCACGAGGGGGTTGATCGCGAGCGCGAGGAAGATCGCGATCAGGATGTAGACGATCACGGAGCGAGCGACCACGATCACGTGGAGCAGTGCCCAGACCGCCACGATCAGGCCGAGTACGGTGAGGATCGTCTTCACCGGGAAGCGGACGAGACGCTCCATGCGCTCAGGATCTCCTACGCCTCGGACGGTTCCGCGTTGCCGTCCGGGCGTCTTGCCACCAGTTGACTTCTGTGCGACCCTGCTGTACTCGCCGTCGATGGGGAGGAGTAGTCGTCCCCTTGAACCGTTCAGCCGTCAGCCAGGGGGCCGGGCTCGGGCAGCTCGATTTGGAGACCGAGCTACGCGAGTCTGCCTTCGGAGGCGTCCTGCAGCGATCCGATCGCGTGATCCTGGCCGTGGGCCTGGCCGCCATCGCCGCGGCCACGGTCATCATCACGACCGGCGGTGTCGCGAGCCAGCCGTCCGTTTTCGCCGCGGTTCTCGTCGCCAACATCGCCACGTACTTCCTCGGCGGATTGCTCTGGCGGCACGGCCGCCCGTACAGCGCTTTCGGGACCTTGCTCCTCCTGGAGGGCCTGCTGCAGGCCGCCGCCGCTTTCGTCGGGTCTCCGGTTGCCGGCCTCTACGTGATCGGGATCCTCGCCGGCTGGGCCGCCGCGCTCCTCGCGACCTGGTTGCTGCTGGCCTTCCCCGGAGCGAATCTCCGCGGGAAGCCCTGGATCGTGATGGGCATGGCCTGCGCGACCTTCCTGCTCGGCGAGTTCCCGCTGCTCCTCCTCTCGCCCACGGTGCGCGGTCTCGCCGCCGTCGGTCGCTGCACCACTGCGTGCCCCGCGAACCCCGTGCTCGTTTCCGATTCCCCCGATCTCACCCGGTTCTTCGACCACGTCGAGGCTGTGCTGCAGGCGGCCTGGGCCACGGGCCTGCTCATCTACCTCGTCGTGAACTTCATGCGGGCGAGCCACCCGCGACGGAGGCTGCTCTTCCCGGTTCTCGCCGCGGCCATCCCCTTCGTGCTGGCGTTCGCGGTCAACGCACTCGTCTTCGATCTCGGCGGAATCGCCCCGAGCGACGCAAGTCGCGCCATCTTCGCCGCTACCCGGGTCATGGCCCCTCTCGGCTTCATCGCCGGGCTCCTCTTCGCGCGGGCGTACGCCGGCGAGGCGCTGGCCTTCATGGCGCGTCGGCTCGTCGGCCGGCCGCCGGTGGCGGCCGTCGAGCAGCTCGTACGGCGCGTGCTGGACGATCCGCATGCCCGGCTCGTGTTCTGGCTGCCGCGGAGCGAGCGCTTCGTGGACCGGCACGGGATGCGCGTTGCGCTGGAGCCCGCCCTCGAGGGAGTGACGTGGCGCGCATTCGGGCACGGCGACGCCCGCGTCCTGGCTGTTGCCCACGACGCCGTGTTGAGCGAGGACCCGGAGCTCGTGGAGGCCGTCGGAGCCGCCTCGCTGCTGGCGCTCGAGAATCGCCGGCTGGAGCACGACCTGCTCGACTCGGTCGACGCGCTGCGCGCCTCGCAGCGACGGCTCGTGGGGGCCGCCTCGGCTGAGCGGCGGAAGATCGAGCGCGATCTGCACGACGGGGTGCAGCAGAAGCTCGTCGCGCTCAGGATCCAGCTCGAGCTCCTGCGCGATCTCGGCCGGGAGGGCGGGCTCGGGAGCCGTCTCGACGGGCTCGCGACCGACTTCGACGACGCCCTCGACGAGCTCCGCTCCACGGCGCACGGCATCTATCCGCCGCTCCTCGCCGACGAGGGGCTCGATGCAGCCCTCCGCGAGGTTGCGCGGCGCGCGAGCATGCCGCTCACCGTCGATCTCGAACACGTCGGCAGGCTCTCCGAGGATCGCGAAACCGCGATCTACTACTGCTGCCTCGAGGCGCTGCAGAACGTCGCCAAGCATGCGGGAGAGGACGCTGTCGCCTCGCTCCGGCTCTGGAGGGACCCGAAGGCGGTGCGCTTCTCGGTGCGCGACGACGGCGTCGGCTTCGTCCCACGCCCGGGCACCAAGGGAGCGGGGCTGACGAACATGACCGACCGCATTGGGGCAGTCGGTGGAACGCTCGCCGTGAGGTCGAACCCGGGAGAGGGGACGACCGTCGTCGGGGGCGTCGCGATCGAGGCGGGCGACTGGAGCGGCGATGTCGTCCGCGTCTGAGGCGGCACACCAGGAGGCGGCCTACCGGCTCGTCGTCGCCGAGGACGCGTACCTCATCCGGGAGGGGATCCGCAGCGCTCTCGAGCGGGAGCAGGAGGAGGTCGAGGTCCTCGAGTACTGCCCCGATCTCGAATCGCTGCTACGCGCAGTCGAGAAGCACCGGCCGAACGTCGTGATCACCGACATCCGCATGCCCCCGACGAACTCCGACGAGGGCATCCAGGCTGCGACCACTTTGCGGGAGAACCATCCCGACGTCGGCGTCGTCGTGATCAGCCAGTACGTGAGCCCGCACTACGCGCTCAAGCTCTTCGAGCACGGCTCGGCGGGACGGGCGTACCTGCTGAAGGAGCGGGTCGGGCACCGGATCCAGCTGATGGAGGCGATCCGCGAGGTCGCGGACGGAGGCTCGGTGGTCGACCCGAAAGTGGTGGACGTCCTCGTCGAGGCCCGGATGCGCGCGAAGAACTCGCTGCTCGCACGGCTCTCGACGCGGGAGCGCGAGGTGCTCGCGGGGGTTGCGACCGGAGCGTCCAACGCCGCGATCGCCGAGTCCCTCTTCCTCACGAAGCGGGCGGTCGAGAAGAACATCAACTCGCTGTTCGCGAAGCTCGACCTCACCGACGACAAGGCCACGAGCAGGCGGGTCCGGGCGGCGCTGCTCTTCATCGCCGACTCGGACCTCGAGGAGAAGTCGGGCCTCTGAGTCACAAGGGAGTGCAGCCGCAACGCTCGGAGACTGCGGCGCTCACGAAGTAGGGCGTCGTGCGCGCTCCCTGGCCGGGTGGGGGCGTGGTTGGTCAGATGGGCCAGACGATGTCTCTCGCGCTCGTCGAACTGGACGCCGACCCGATTCCGGACTATGTCGAGCCGGTCGAGGCTTGGCGCGTGTGGCGCGTCGTCATGCGCGAGCGCCGTGTCGTCCTGCAGAGCCTCTTTGCCGGAGCCGTCTGGGAGCCCGGCGTGCCGCTCGCCGCCTCCTGCAGCGCCGGGCACCGGTCGCGTTGGAGGCCGTGGCGAAAGACGCCGAGCGACCACACGGCTCCGGAGCTCGATTGCCGCTGCGGGATCTACGGGGTCAGGTCGGTCGCAGCCGCCCGCTCCTACCTCGAGACGCCGCCCTTGCTCTGCCGGGACGACCGCTTGATCGGGCGCGTGGCGCTCTGGGGGGACGTCGTCGAGGGGCCGTTGGGTTGGCGGGCGTCGTATGCGTATCCGATCGAGCTCTTCGTCCCGGCGCCCGTGGTCGCGGGCAGCGGGCTTCGCCGACGCGCCTATGTCGACGAGATTCTGTCGGCGCTCGAGGCGTACAGAGTCCCGGTCGGCGTCGCGGCCCCCAGCGCGCTGGCCGTCGGCTGAGCGAGGCCTCTATTCGAGCGGGCACGACTGCCCGGGGCGCAGCACGCGCACGTCCACGGCCGGGACGACCGTCGCAGCGAGCTCGGCGAAGGCTCTGGCGGGCGAGTCGTCGCCACGCGGCGGGCGCCACGGCGCATAGGTTCCCCAATGAATCGGAACCGCGAGCCGGGGTTCCGTGAGCGCGAGCGCTTCCACCGCGCGCACGGGATCGAGATGGCCGGCGGGCAGGCGTGAGCCCCAGCCGGCGACCGGCAGCAGGGCAGCGTCGATGCGCCCCAGAGCGCCCATCCCCTGGAAGAGGTCGGTGTCGCCCGCGAAGTAGACCGTCCGCGTGCCGGCGATCACGTAGCCGACCGGGCGGGTCTTGCGGGTCCCGACGCGGAAGGTGGAGGCATGCTCGGCGTGGGTCACCCGCACTCGCACCGCCCCGACGTCCACCTCGTCCCCGGAGACGACCTCGTGGACGGCGCGGAAGCCGCGCCGCCGTAGAAGCCCGCCCGCACCCTCCGGGGCGATCACTTCGGTGCGCCGGTCGAGCCGGACGAGGGAGGGAAGATCGAGGTGGTCGTGGTGGATGTGCGAGACGAGCACGACGTCGACCCCTTCGAGTGCCGCAAGGTCGACCGGCTTCTTCCGGCGGAGGTGGACGATGCGTTCGCGGAGCACCGGATCCGTGACGATGCCGAGACCGTCGAGCTGGATCGCGACGCAGCTGTGCCCGAGCCACGTCAGCCTTCCGGTCTCCACGGAGGGCGTCACATCGGGTCGCTCATGGTCTCGGGCGGCGCAAGAGCCGCGCGACCTCGACGGCGACCAGGATCCAGCCGAGGAGCTCTGCGATGTTCCTGCGTGTCCCACGGAGGAGCACCGGCCTCTTGAGGAGGCGCTGCCCCTGAGGGTGCGGGCTCCTGGCGGCGAGCGAGGCCATTCAGTTCGCGCACCGGAGGCCCTCGTGCGGCACGGCTGCGGCCTCCTCGATCAGCCCCAGCGCGGCGGCTCGCTCGATCGCGGCGCTTCGGCTCGTGACGCCGAACTTGCGGTAGACGGCGATGGCCTGCGTCTTGACCGTGTTGCGCGACACGAACAGCCGCTCGCCGATCTCGCGGAACGAGAGGTGCGTCGCGAGCAGCGGCAGCAGGCGCTGCTCGGCCGGGGTCAGGCTCGACGCCCAGCGTCCCTCCGGCTCGGAGAGGACATGCGTTCGCCGGTCGAGCTCTGCGTGGCGCTCGATGAGCGCACCGAGCCGCGGACGGACGCGAAAGATGTCGCTGACGCGCCGGAGCAGGGCCCGGGCGCCGTCCGCGTCCGCGAGCGCGAGACGGGCGCGCACGAGCTCGAGGAGCGCGAAGGCGGCAAGCCACGGCACGGCGGGGGTTGCCTGCGGCAGAAGCAGCTCAGCGCGCTCGAGAGCAGCGGCCGCCTCGTCGAGGTCGCCCCGGCGAACGGCGTTCCTCGCGCCGACCGCCTCGAGCAGGAGCGCTGCCAGGGACTGGGTCGGCGGCTCATCCGTGGCGACCGCAGTAGCCTCGGCCGCGAAGGCCTCCGCGTCGGACTGGTCGTTCTCGTCCACCGCGAGCAACGAGTGCAGGCAGAGCCCGACGATCATCAGCTCGGTTGCTCCGGCCGCCGTGGCGAGCTCGACCGCCTCGACGAGCTCCTGCTCCGCGCGGGCGGTGTCGCCGGCGAGCAGTAGGGCTGCCGCGCGCCCGAGAACGGCGGCCGGCCGCCACGGGTGGCCCGGGGGCAGCGTCTCGCAGGCGGCGCCTGCGTCCTCGAGCATCTGGTCGGCGCCGTCGCGGCAGCGGAGGCCGCGCAGGACCCAGAGCCGCGGGTCGTCGGCGCTGAGCCCGCGCAGGGCGGTGTCCGCCCAGTGCTGCGCGTTGCCCGCACGTCCTCGGACGGCGTAGAGCCAGGAGGCGGCGATGCAGAGATCCGGATGGGCCTCGACGTCGTCCTCGGGTACGAGGTCGAGCCAGCGCTCGAGCGCGTCCAGCCGGCCGCGCCCGCAGGCGGGGACCGCGAGCCGCTCGGCAAGATCGGCCACCCGCTTGACGTCGCCGGCGGCTGCCGCGTGCTCCAGGGCCTCCTCGAAGTCCCCGATCTCGACCGCTCGTCCGGCCGCGGCACGATGCAGGGCGCGCGCCGTCTCGGGCTCGGCTCGCTCGAGCTCCGTCGACAGGAGGTCGCGGACGATACGCGGGTACCGGTAGCGGCGGCGGCGCCGGTCGAGGGGGACGACCACGCCTGCGCCTTCGAGAGACTCGAGCATCTCGGCCGAGTCGGCGCGATCGAGCAGCGAGTCGCACGCCCCCGACGTGAGCTCCGCGAAGAGGGAGGTCTGCAGCGCGAACTCCCGCTCGGCGGACGAAAGGCCCGCGAGGTGCTCGGTCTCGAGATAGTCGGCGAGGAAGCGGTCGTCGCCGCCCACCGTCGACGCATCGGCACCGTTGCGCAGTGAGAGGGCGGCGAGGAAGAGCGCAGCGGGCCAGCCCTCGAGCCGCTCGGCGAGGGCGGCAGCCTCGTGCCGGGGGAGCAGGACTCCGGCACGGCGCAGGAGGGTCTCCGCCTCGCGTCCCTTCAGGGTGAGCTCGTCCGTCCCGATCTCGAGCAGCCGGCCCTCGGCGCGCAGCCGCGGCAGCGGCAGCGCCGGGGGGTGCCGCGCCGCCAGTGCGACGCTCGTGCCGTCCGCGGTCCGGGCCAGCAGCTGCTCGACGGCGGCGAGAGCGGGGCGGGAGCGGAGCACGTGCACGTCGTCGACGAGGACGAGCGGGCTCGGTTGGTCGGCAATCGCCTCGAGCCGCGTCTCCAGGATCTCGGCGTCGTCGTCCTCGGGCTCGAGGTCGATCCACTCGACCGGACGAGAGTCGCGCTCGGCCCACTGCGCCAGCAGCGTCGTCTTGCCGAACCCCGCCGGCGCGACGATCGTGACGATCGTGCCGTCCGCGACGCCGCAGAGACGGTTGAGAAGGGCGGTCCGAACGACGGCCTTGCCGCTCCCAGGGGGTGCGACCCGCCCCGGCGAAGCGGCGTCCCCGCAGGTCAGTGGTTCCGAGACGGACACACCACTAGCCTGCTGAGGAGGCTGCACGCGGCCAAGGGGGCAGGCCGTCGCGGGGATGGAGGCGCGCCATACCCGACGCGTGACCCAGGCACCCCCCATCGGAAGCTCGCCGTGCGGCAGGGGTGAGGGAGGGACGCCCCGTACGCCGGGCGTCCCTCGACCGGTCACGAGACCGCGATCGTCCTCGCCTTGAGGTCCTCGTACTCCGCGTCGCTGATGGCTCCCTCGGTGCGGAGCTCGTTCAGCCGAGCCAGCTCGGCAGCCGTCGAGGTCGGCTGGCCACCTGCGTAGCCGTACCCGGAGTCGTAGCTGTAGTCGCCGGCCGTGCTCGGCCTGGCGATCGTGTACGAGAAGGCTCCGATGATGGGCAGGAAGATGATGAAGAGCGCCCACAGGGCCTTCGACCAGCCGGAGTGGTCCTTCCGGCGGAAGTTGTCGATCATCAACAGGATCACCCAGGTGATGAACATGACCCAGGCGAAGAAGATGATCATCGTCCAGATCGCGTCCCAGAACGTGTAGACACCGAGCATCCGTAGCTCCTTTCGTCGAGCTTTGGTCGATGCGAGCGAGGCTACGGCGCTCTCGGGGGAGGAAGCCTCCCTCGGTCCGAATTCACCCAGGGGAAGGGCCGGACGCGTGGGGGTGGCACGGGTTCACCTGTTCGGCTGTCACCCGGGTGAGGTGGTGCAAATGGCCTCCGGCCCGCCGCTTCGAGCGGCCTAGGCTCGCCGGCGTGAGCACGGTCGCCGTCTTCCGGCATGCCCGGCGCATCGAGCCCGTCGCGGGGCCGGTCGCGCCGGGTTGGCTCCGGCCGCCGCCTCTACGCTCCGGCGTCGTCGAGCGCCCTCGGCTCCTGAGGCTTTTGGATCAGCTGACCCGCAAGCCCCTGACCGTCGTCGCGGCGCCGACGGGCTACGGGAAGACGACGCTACTCGCCTCGTGGGCAGTCTCCACGCATCGTCGGGTGGCGTGGGCTTCCCTCGGATCGCACGAGCTCGATGCCGACCGCTTCTGGGGGCTCGTGGCGGCCGCCCTCGAGCAGGCCGATCCGCGGTTGCGCTTCGGCTCGCACTCGCAGAGGGTGGTCGGCACGCTCTCTCAGGAGCTGATTCTCGTCCTGGACGGATACGAGCAGGCGACGCACGCCGGCGTCGACGCCGACTTCAGGCAGTTCCTCGAGCTCGCGCCGGAGACGCTGCACGTCGTGGTGTGCACCCGCGGGGACCCCGGGCTCGCGCTCGCCCTGCGGCGCGCCCAGGGGACCGTGGCGGAGATCGGTGCTCGTGAGCTCAGGCTCGACGGCGAGGAGACGGCGGCCGTCCTGCGGCACGTCCTCGGAAATCGCGCCTCGGAAGTGGATGCCGACGCCGTCGCGCGCCGCACCGAGGGCTGGCCCGCGGCGGTCTATCTCGCCGCGCTCGCAGCGCCGGACGCGAACGAGGCCCGGGACGTCGCGGACTACCTCCGTCTGGAGCTGCTCGACGCCCAGGGGGAAGCGACGCTGCGCTCGTTCCTCCTCGAGACCTCGGTGCTCGAGCGCCTCAGTGCGCCACTCTGCGACGAGCTGCTCCGCCGGCGTGACTCCGGCGCGATGCTCCGCACTCTTCTGCGCAGAGGCGCATTCCTCGTACCGCTCGAGGGCCCGGGCCGCGAGTACAGATACCTGCGACCGGTGCGAGAGTTCCTGCAGGCGGAGCTGGCGCGCGTCGCTCCGGCCCGCGCCGACGAGCTGCAAATGCGCGCAGCGATTGCCTGTGAGCACGCCGGGCTGTTCGAGGAGGCGGCGGATCATGCCCGCCGGGCCGCCGGGGACGACGCGGCCGGAAGCCTGCTCGACCGGCACGCGCTCGAGCTTGTCCGCGACGGGCACACCGAGCACCTCAAGAGGCTGCTCGCGACTCGCGCGGGAGCCGCTGCCGCCCGGCGGCATCCGGCACTCGGAGCGGAGCTGCACCGCTTGGTCCACGCTGGATCGGACGTTCCGGCCCTGAATGCCGCTGCCGAGCGCATCGCCACGCTGGGCGCCCGGCTTCCCAGCGGCCAGGTGCGAAGCCTGCTCCAGTCGACCGCGCAGGCGGCACGCGCCTACGCGCTTCTGCTCTCCGGCGATGTCGCCGGGGCGTACGAGGCCGCGGTCACCGCCGCCGCACAGGCCGATCCCGACTCGGGCGCCCCGGCCGGCCAGGCCGCCGCCGTCGCCTCGCTCGCCGCGTCACGGCTGGGCCTGGGGACTGCCGCGGCGCCGTTCTCCCGCGCAGGCGCCTCGGCTCTGAAACGGCGTGGCGTCCGCTCCGGTACGGCGGCCGCTCTCGTAGATCTCGCCCGGGCTGCCGTGGCCGAGGAGCGCGGCGACCCAGCCGAGGCGGAGCGGCTATGCCTCGCCGGCCTTCGCCGTACGGTGGAGCCGGCGACACGCACATTCGCGCTGCTGCATCTGGCGCGGCTGCACGGGCCGACAGCCGACTCGGCCCGCGAGGCGCTCGAGCAGGCCAGGCTCGAGCTCTCCCGCTGCGACGGCGCGGAACTGCTCGAGCAGCTTGCCGCCGAGACCGAATCGAAGCTCGCGCCGCAGGACGACGCGCACGCCGCCAACGGCGAGCTCAGCCCGGCCGAGCAGCGCGTGCTGCAGCTGCTCATGACGAAGCTCACCCAGCGCGAGATCGCGAGCGAGCTCTACGTCTCGCTCAACACCGTGAAGACGCACGCGCGCGTGATCTACCGCAAGCTCGGCGTCGGCTCGCGCACGGCGGCAGTGGCCGCGGCCCGGGATCTCAACCTCCTGGGAGGAAACGGAAGTGTTTAGGCCGCGCAGGATGATGCGCCGGCGGGCTGCCGGCGACGCCGAGCAGCTCGACCAGGCGCACGATCAAGCCCGCCAACCGGAGGCGGCCGTCGATCCGCTCGAGCAGATCAAGGAGCTGGCCGAGCTCCGCGAGCAGGGGATCCTGACGGAGGAGGAGTTCGCCGCCGAGAAGAAGAGACTGCTCGGGGACTAGCCGGGGATGCAGCTCGCGCCCGTTTCCCGTGCTCGCCTCCGGCCGCCGCGCTTGCCGGCCGATCTCGTCTCGCGGCCGCGCCTCCTCCGGCGGCTCGACGAATGGGCCGGGATGTTGTGCGTCGTGGCCGCGCCCGCAGGTTTCGGGAAGACGACGCTTCTGGCGGAGTGGGCGAGGAAAGCACGGGCCGGCAGGGTCGCGTGGCTTTCGATCGGCGAGGGCGCGGCCGAGCCGTCGGTTCTCTGGGAGCAGGTGAGCGCCGCGCTCGGCGCCGCCGACGAGAGCGCGGAGCAGGCGACCCTCGCAGACGTGGTCGTGCTCGCAGAGCATTCGCCGGCGCAGGCACTCGTCCTCGACGGGTACGAGCGCATCGCCGGCAGCCGGGGGGAGGCCGAGCTCTGGCGGTTCGTCGCGGAGCGCCCTCCGTTGCAGGTGGTGCTCGCGGGCCGCGGTGAGCCCTCGGCGCCGCTCGCCGGCGCGCGCGCACGCGGCGAGCTGCTCGAGCTGCGCGCGGCGGACCTGCGGTTCGACCAGGAGGAAGCGCAGAAGCTCGCCGGTGGTGCCGCCGACGAGTGCGCGGGCTGGCCGGCCGCCCTCCGGCTCGCTCTCTCCGCGCCGTCGAAGCGTGCGTGGGAGGAGCAGCTGCTGGAGCTCGTGACGGAGGAGATTCTCCGCCACCCCGACGACCGGGCCTTCTTGCTGCATACAGCGCTGCTCGAGGAGCTCTCACCGTCGGTGTGTGACGTCGTCCTGGAGGCCGGCGGCTCCGAGGCGATGCTGGCGGATCTCGAGCGCCGGCAGCTGCTCGTCGAGCGCAGCGGCGCGGGAGGCCGCTACCGGCTGGAGCCTGCTGCGCGGCGGGTCCTCGCGGCGGAGCTGGAGCGGAGCAACCGGCCGCTCGCATCCAGGCTGCACCGTCGAGCTGCCGCTGCCGAGCGTGCCGAGGGCCGGGTGGAGGAGGCCGTCGAGCATCTGCTCGCGTGCGGCGACACCGCGGCCGCCTGCCAGGCCGTGACCGCTGTCTGGGAGCGGGTCACCGACCGCGGCGGGCACGAACGCGTGCTCGACTGGCTCGATCGCCTGCCCCAGGGAGGAAGCGACGTCCGCCTCGCGCTCGCGCGTGGCTGGCTGCTGCGTCTCGACGGCCGGCGCCCGGAAAGCGAGCGCTGGCTCGATCAGGCGGTCGCGGCGGCGCCGCTCGCGCTCAGGCCCACCGTCCTCCGCTCCTGCGTCCTCGCGCGGGCCGCGCTGGCGTGGGACGACGTCGGCCGGGCCCTGACGCTCGCGCGCCGCGCATGGCGGACCGAGCGCGACGGCTCGAGGCGCGCTCTCGCGGCCTGGGCGCTCGGCTGGGCGTCGTGGTGGAGCGGAGACCTCGAGGCTGCGGCCGCGGCGCTCGAGGACGCGCTCGACGGACCGCAACTGATCGAGGTCTGCGCCCTCGCCGTGCTCGCCCGCATCCACCTCGAGAAGAGGGATCTCGACCTCGCGGAGCAGCACGTCGCGGCCGCGGAGCAGCTCGTGGCCGAGCGAAGGCTCGACGGACTGTTGCAACTGGGCATGGTCTCGACGGCCCGGGGCGCAGTCGTCGCGGCCGCAGGATCCGCCGCGGAGGCGTCGGCGCCCCTCGAGCGAGGCATCCGCCTGCGGCGCGTTTGGGGGCACCCGCTCGAGACCACGGACGCGCTCTCGGTCGCCGCACCCGTGATCGCGAAGGAACAAGGTCGGCGCGCGGCGGGGGTACTCCTCGCGGAGGCGCGGCGCCTCGTAGCCGTCTGCGCGGATCCCGGCGTCGTGCCGGACCGGCTCGCGGCCGCCACCCGCGCAGCGCTACCGCGCCCGGGTGCAAGCGCACACGACGGGCTCACTCCGCGCGAGCGAGCGGTGCTCGCGCTACTCGCTCAGGGACGCTCGAAGCGCGAGATCGCGCAGGAGCTCCACGTCTCCTTCAACACCGTGCACAGCCACACGAAGTCGGTCTACCGCAAGCTCGGCGTCTCGTCGCGGCACGAGGCCGCCGAGCGCGCGACGCAGGCCGCGCTCAGGTAGCCGCCGCGCCGTGCGGGCGCATACGCACCCCGGTCACGATCTGCAGAATCCCGTGGGCGAGCGCCGAGGCTCCCACCCAGACGACCAGCAGGAACGCCTTGTGCCCGAAGTCGCCAGCCGCCCAGAAGGCGAGCAGAACCTGCACCGCTCCCGAGACGAGGCCGGCCCACCACAGCTCGGCCGGGCGCACCAGGAGCGCGACGACGATCTCCCAGGTCCCCCGGAAGAGGAGGAAGAAGGCGAAGATCGAGGCGAGCGCAGTGAACGTGTTCTCGGGGTGCGCGTAGGCTGCCACGCCGATCGCGCCGAACGCGAGCGCGAGCACGATGTTCGCGACGCGCCACCAGCCCTGGCTGGCGAATGCCGCGACGGCCTGGAAGAGCGCCGCGGCGATGCAGACCGTTCCCACCAGGATCGAGAGCGTCGACACGGTCGTGTAGTCGAACTGGAACACGATCAGCGCGAAGACGATCCAGAGCGAGCCCGTGAGGAGGAGAATCCACCAGAGCGGGTCGCCCCGCTCCTCGACCGCCGCGTATGAGCCGGCGACAGGTGCCTGCTCCATGCCGAATCCCCTTTCGCTAGGTGTGCGCGAGCTTCTTCGCCTGCTCGACGAACTCGTCGTCGGTGATGGCGCCTGCGTCGTGCAGCTGGTGCAGCCGCGTGAGCTCGTCCGTGGTCGAGGGCGCTCCGTTCGCGGTCGCCGGCTCGAGCCGCGATCCGGTCGGGAACTCCTGCAAGGTCTGGCGCCGCAGGGCGACGACGCCGAGGGCAATCAGGCCGGCGAGGAGCAGGATGCCCCACCAGACGCGCAGGGCATGCGTCCCGCCCCACCAGATTGCGAGCAGGTAGATGAAGCCAACGCTGCCCCACACGATCCCCGGCCGCTCGTTCAGGACAGGGGCGAGGCGCCGGCGCAGCGGGGTGGCGGCCGCACTCGGCCCGGCGAAGATGGCCCCGAGCGCTGCGATCGCTCCGTAGAGCAGTGCCGCGGCGCCGATCTGGCCGAGAATCGAAGTCCCGATCAGGTAGAGCCGGTGGGTCGCGGGCTGGTAGCCGGGGCTGGCCAGCGCGTCGGTCAGGTAGTTGCCGAGCAACCCGCGGACAACGAGGACCACGAGTCCCGCCAGGGCGAGCCCGAAACCGGCGTTCCGAAGCGTGGCGCGCCTGGCGCCGCGTGCGAGATAGATCGCGAGCCCGTAGAGCACGAGCACCCCGACGAGCAGCCAGGCGCTCAACACGCGGGTGGCCTGGACTCCTGCCTGCGCCGCCTTGAGCTGGTCGGATCTCATCAGCGTGATCGTCCCGGTGTTCGCCGGGATCTTCGCGAGCGTGTCCGCCGACAGCCCGAGTTGCGTCCCGACGTCGACGACGAGCTGGTTTATGTTGAGCGTGACGACGCCGTTGCCGGTGGAGATGCCGGCTTTGGTCTTGTTCTCGAGCACGGCGACGAGCTTCTCGTGCGCGACCGTGCTGGCCCGGATGAAGAGTTGCTGGATGCGCGGCCGTTGCAGGAGAAGCGTCACGCTTCGGGTCGCGGGCCCCTGGAGCGCGCCGGCCAGCGGCGGGGCAAGGGGCTTGAGGTTCTCGGGCAGGCGCTGTTGCAGCGCCTGGGCGACGTCGACGTTCTCGTACAGCTCGTTGACCGTGAAGCTGCCGAGGGCCGTCTGCACCTTGGGGTCCTGGATGATCTGGGCCGTGGCCCTGTTGAAGGCCGCGGTGTCCAGCATCTGCCGTTTCACCCAGGTGGTCAGGATCGCGACGATCGCGAGAAGGGTGGCGACGACGAGGAGCGTCCAGATGACGATCCGACGCCTGCGGCTGAGCGGTGCAGCGGCTTTAGCGGTCGTGGCTGCCACGTCTGCAGCGTCCCGCCGGGTCCGGCCCCGGGCATCGTCCGATCGGGGTGAATACCAGGTCAAATGTGACCCGAATGGGGTTTAGGTCGGGCCGCGAAACGCAGATAGCTTCGTCAGATGGCAAGCACGCTCGCCTTTCTCCCGTTCCGCGTCGTTCACGCGCCGACCGCGTGCCTGGGTCGCGCCGTCGCCTGGCTGGCCGAGGGCTACCGCACCGCTCCGCCGCTCGAGCGGGCGCTCATCTTCCCGACGTGGGCAGTCCTTCGCGGCCTGTTCATCGTCGGCTTAGTCGTCGCCCACCTGCTGCACGAGAGCGCCCGCCGCTCACTCGGGCAGTAGTCGTCAGGCCCCGGTCGGCTGCGGCGCCTCCGCCGGCGAGGCCTCCCTGCGCAGCAGGACCTTGCGGATCTCGGTCAGCGCGACCGGGACGAGGCCGGCGACGATGCAGATCAGCCACTGGTGCAGCGTCAGCGGTGTGGTCTCGAGGATGCGGTTGAGCAGGTTCAACTGCGGGGCGAGGATGATCGCGAGCACCGACGCCCCCGAGAACATCAGGAACTTCCGGTCGCGGAGGACGTCGAGGCTGAACACCGAGATGCGCTCGTCCCGCTCACAGAACGAATAGAAGAGGTTCGCGATCGCGAACGAGGTCATCCCCATCGTGCGGGCGATCTCCCGCGTGTACTGGCTGTCGGCCCAGGCGAGGACGCCGATCGTGACGGCACCCATCACGCCGCCGACGAGCGCGAGCCAGAGGAGCTTCGAGCGGGGCAGGATCTGCGCCTCGGGGTCGCGCGGCTTCCGCTTCATCAGGCCCTCGGCGGGCTCGCCGTACCCGAGCCCGACCGCCTGGAACACCTGCGTCGAGAAGTTGACCCACAGCGTCTGCAGCGGCAGGAAGGCGACGCCGCCGACCACGTTCCCGATCGCGGCGCCGAGGAAGGTGAAGACGAGCCCGAAGAGCACGCCCATCTGGAAGCGGATGTACTTCGTCAGGTTGTCGTAGAGGCCGCGGCCCAGCTCGACCGCGCGCACGATCGTGGCGAAGTTGTCGTCGGTGAGGATCATCGACGCGGCCTCCTTCGAGACCTCCGTGCCGGTGATCCCCATCGCGATCCCGATGTCGGCGCGCTTGAGCGCCGGCGCGTCGTTCACGCCGTCGCCGGTCATCGCGACGATCTGGCCCTTCCGCTTCAGGGTGTCGACGAGCCGCACCTTGTCCTCGGGCGTCACGCGCGCGATCACGCCGATCTCGTCGATCTGCGCGAGCAGCTCGGCGTCGCTCATGGCGGCGAACTCTGCGCCGGTGATCGCGCGCCCGGTGATGCCGAGGTTCTTCGCGATCGCCGCGGCGGTGACTGCGTGGTCGCCTGTGATCATGCGCACCTGGATCCCGGCGGAGTGCGCGATCGCGATCGCGTCCTTGGCGGTGGGCCGCGGCGGGTCGACGATGCCCACGAGTGCGAGCGCCGTCAGGCCGTCCAGGAGCGGCAGGAGATCGGCGCTCGGGTCGAAGGATTCCGGGTCGAAGTCCTTTCGCCCGGTCGCCAGGACGCGCAGCCCCTGCTCTCCGAGCCGCTCGTTCTCGGCCTCGTAGCGCTCCTTGAAGCCGGGCTCGACTTCGATGAGGTGGAGATCGTCGGGTGACAGGGTATGCGTCGCGCGGGCGAGCACCTGGTCGGGCGCGCCCTTGACGAAGCAACGAACGACGTCCTTGCCGGACTCGTCCTTCATCTGGTGGAACGTCGCCATCAGCTTGTACGCGGTATCGAAGGGCAGCTCGGTGATGCGCGGGTACATCTCCCGCGTCGAGGCCGCGTCGAGCCCGCCCTTCTCACCGAGCACGACGAGAGCGCCCTCGGTCGGGTCCCCGATCAGCTCGCCCTCGTGGACGACCGCGTCGCAGGCGAGCACGAGCGGCTGCATGAACTGCTCGAGTTCGACGTCCGGCTGGCCCGCGACCTTCTTGATCACGCCCTGCGTCGAGTAGCCGTTGCCGTCGATCGAGTAGCGACGGCCGGGAACCGTCAGCTCCACCGCGGTCATCTGGTTGAGCGTCAGCGTCCCGGTCTTGTCGGAGTTGATGGCGGAGGTGGAGCCCAGCGTCTCGGTCGAGCGCAGCCGCTTCATGATCGCGTTCGCCTTCGCGAGGGTCTGCGTTCCCATCGAGAGGATCGCGGTCACCACCGCGGGCAGGCCGGTCGGGATCGCGGCGATGGCGAATGCGATTGCGGCGAGGAAGACCTCCTTGAACGTGTTCTCCGGGCGCGACGCGTTGATCGCGATCGAGATGACGAGGGCGGTGCCCGAGATGACGAGGATCTGGGTCGTCAGCTTGTTCAGCTGCTTCGTCAACGGCGAGGCGGACTCGCTCTCCTGGGAGAGCATGTGCGAGATGTGGCCGACCTCGGTCGACATCCCCGTGGTGGTGACGACGAGCTCCCCTGCGCCCCTCGTCACGTTCGTATTCATGTAGACCATGTCGGTCCGGTCGCCGAGCGGCGCGTCGAGCTGCGTGACGGTCTCGGCGCTCTTCGCCACCGGCATGCTCTCGCCGGTCAGCGCGGACTCGTCGACCTCGAGCGTCGCCGCCCTCAGGAGGCGCCCGTCCGCGGGCACGACGTCACCCGCCTCGATCGAGACCACGTCGCCGGGGACGAGCTCCTCGGCCGCGACCTCGATCAGCTGGTTGCCGCGGCGGACCTTCGCCTTGACGATCATCATCTTCTGCAGCGCTGCGACGGCGGCAGCCGCCTTGCCCTCCTGGTTGAGGCCGAGGACGGCGTTGAACAGCGTCAAGAAGAGCAGGACGAGCCCGGTGCCGAGCTCGTGCAGCGGCCAGATGCTGCCGATGCCTGCGACGAGCAGGACGACCTGCATCGGGTCGCGGTACTGGCGCACGAAGGCGCGCCAGTGCGGCTCGGTCTCGGCGGCGACGAAAGCGTTCGCGCCGTGCTGCTCGAGGCGGGTTGCGGCTTCGGTGGGGGAGAGACCCGACCGCGTGTCGACGCCGAGCTCCTCTGCCACGGCGTCGCCCTCGAGCGAGAACCAGTTCCGGTCCTCGGCCCGGGCGGGGGCTGGTGCCGTCGCGGTCAGGTTCAGGACTTCTCCGCCGCCCGCTCACGGGCGAAGTACTCGAGTGCCTTGCGCGTCCTGATCTCCTGCTCGCCCGAGAGATCGACGCCGCGCCTGGTGAGGAAAGCGCGCGTCTCCTCGGCGACCCGGAACGCCTCGTTCGTCTCGCAGCGCGTCGAGAGCTCGAGGCTGCGGGAGCCGTCCGGGTAGATCCACATCTCGGCCTCGACCTTGCGTCGGAGCTCCGCCGGGACGAAGCGCAGCTCGAGGACGAAGATCGGGCCGAGGGCGACGAGGTCGTCGAGCTCGATCTCCTGGGGGGCATGGGCTGCATAGAGCTGCCGCTGCTCCTCCGAGAAGAGCTTCCGCAGAGGGAGCGTCCCCTTCGCCGCGCGGCTGACGTCGCCCGGGTCAGGCGTTCCCTCGAGCTTCCCGGAGCAGACGAAGCCTCCGGGCAGCGCATCGATCTCGACGCGGAAGGCGCCGGAGCGCCGCAGATCCTCCGGGAGGTCGGTCGGCGTAACCGGCCGCAGCTTGACGATCGAGTCGCCGCCCTTCCCCTGGGTCCGCCCCGCGCGGACGACGACGCCGTGGGCGTCGAGGTCGAGCTCGGGCGTGTCGAAGAAGAAGACCTGGCGGATCTGCGCCTCGAGCGGATCGAGCTCGAGCGCCGCGATAGTCGAGCGCTGGTGCGGCTCCGGCACCGTCAGCTTCAGCTCGACGCTGTCCGCTCCCTCGAGCAGCTCGAGCAGCCGCACGGCCTCCTCGTTCGAGAAGGCGGACGGTGCAGTCGTGCCTGAAGACATCTGATTTTCCTCCCTTGCACCCAGCGTGGCCCGGCGACGGCTGCCGGTCGTCGTCACAACTGGGTGAAACGGCGAGGAAGGGGAGTGCGCACCCCGTCCCATCTCGCACGCGCAGCCTGGGCGCGCGAGGAGCGAGATGCGACGTTATTCGCCGACCTGTCCCAAGGAGGAAAAGCAGTGGCTACCGTCACCCGTGACGACGCATACGAGTTCGACGAGGAGCGCGGCTTCGGCTGGCTCCTCTTCGCGGCGACCATGCTCGGGCTCGCCGGTGTTCTCAGCATCTTCGACGGCATCGCGGCGCTGTCGAAGTCGAGCTTCTACGCCGCGAACGCCCAGTTCGTGTTCAGCGACCTGCGCACGTGGGGCTGGTTCATGCTCGTCGTCGGGGCGCTGTTGATCGTGGCCGCGATGGGCGTGTTCCAGGGATCGGCATTCGCCCGCTGGTTCGGGATCTTCGCGGCCGGTCTGAACGCGCTCACGTTCTTCGGGGCCGTCCAGTCGTATCCGTTCTGGTCGTTGATGGTCTTCTCGCTCGACGTGCTCGTGATCTATGCCCTCGCCGTCTACGGCGGCAAGCGCATGGCGTGAGCAACTTCGCCCGACCCGCCCGTGGAGCCCCGGACGCCGACGCGCCGGGGCTCCTCGCTTTTCGGGCAAGGGTCAGTCGCGGCGGGCCACAGCAGGCGCCCACGTCCGCGTGCGTGGGGCCCGCACGTCCCTCGGCGGATGCCCGCCCCGTGTCGGACCTGACGCGGTGGTGGGAGTCTCACCGGCGTGGCGGAGCCCGCTCGCCTCGTCGTCGTCTCGTGCGCTTCCCGTGCTGATGCCGAACGTGCGCAGGACGCGCTCGGTGAGCTGAAGTCCGGCATCCTCGACGCAGCTGTCGTCACG
>JBKPLL010000047.1:0-11675 GCA_046731605.1 Actinomycetota bacterium
GTCGTCGACTTGCCCGCGCCGTTGGGCCCGAGCAGGCCGAAGACTTCTCCTGGCGCGACCTCGAAGTCGATGGCCTTCACCGCCTCGACGCCGCCCGAGTAGGTCTTGGTGAGGCGGTCCACCTCGATGGCGTTCATGTACTGCTCCTTGATCTCTTCGGTCGAGCGGCGGTCACATCGGCCGCGGCCCGTTCGTCACTGCTATGACGGACCGCGACGAGAGGATGTGACCGTGACCGAGACCGAATGGCAGGAAGAGCAGTTCGAGCAGCATCGCGCCCACCTGCGGGCGGTCGCCTACCGGATGCTCGGCTCGCTGAGCGAGGCCGACGACGCGCTCCAGGAGGCCTGGCTGCGCCTCAACCGCTCGGACACCGCCGACGTCACCAACCTCGGCGGCTGGCTGACCACGGTCGTCGGCCGCGTCTGCCTGGACATGCTGCGCACGCGCCGGGCCCGGCGCGAGGACTACGTAGGCACCTGGCTGCCCGAGCCGATCGTCAGCGCCGACGGCAGCGGCGATCCCGAGCAGCAGGCGCTGCTCGCCGACTCGGTCGGGATCGCGCTGCTCGTCGTGCTCGACACGCTGACGCCCGCCGAGCGGTTGGCCTTCGTCCTGCACGACATGTTCGGGCTGCCGTTCGACGAGATCGCGCCCATCCTCGAGCGCTCGCCGGCTGCAACCCGGCAGGTCGCCAGTCGTGCTCGCCGGCGGGTGCGCGGGGCCACGCCGCTCGCGGAGCCCGATCCCGCACGGCAGCGGCGCGTCGTCGACGCCTTCCTCGCGGCCGCTCGTGAGGGGGACTTCGAGGCGCTCGTCGCGGTGCTCGATCCGGACGTCGTCTTCCGCGCCGACCGCGGGCGGCGCGCCGCCGAGGCGCCACAGGTCATCACGGGCGCGGCCGCCGTCGTCGAGCAGATCCTCGCCCGCGCGCCGCGCTTCGCGCGGTTCGCGCGGCCCGCGATCGTGAATGGCTCGGCCGGCCTCGTGGTCGTTCCGGGCGAGCGGCCGGTTGCGGTGCTCGGCTTCTCGATCTCGGGCGACCGCATCGTCGAGCTCGACCTCGTGGCCGACCCCGCCAAGTTGAGCGCGCTCGCTAGCGGCGGCGGATCAGCGTGATCCCGTCGCGAAGCGGGAGCAGGACCGCCTCGACCCGCTCGTCGTGCCGGACGTGGTCGTTGAAGCTGGAGATCGCCCGCGTGATCTCCTCGTTCGGGCCGCCGCTCCCGAAGAGCGTGTTGTCGGCGGCGATCAGGCCGTCGGGCGCGAGCTTGGGGAGGATCGCCTCGTAGTAGTCGACGTAGGTCTCCTTGTCGGCGTCGATGAAGGCGAGATCGAACGGGCCGTCCAGCGTCTCGAGCGTCTCCAGCCCCGGGCCGACGCGGAAGTCGATCCGGTCGGCGACTCCCGCCTCTTCCGCGTAGCGACGGGCGACGGCGGTCGTCTCCTCGTTCACGTCGCAGGTGACGAGGCTCCCGCCCGGCGGTAGCGCCCGGGCCATCGCGATGCTCGACCAGCCGGTGAACGTGCCCACCTCGAGGACTCGCTTGGCCCGCGTCAGGTAGACGAGGAAGTTGAGGAAGGCACCCTCGACCGCGCCGACCATCATGACGTGGTCCGCCTGCGTGGCCTCGGTCTCGGCGCCGAGCCGGTCGAAGACGTCCCAGCGCGCGGTCGTGTACCGCTCGGCGTAGTCCTCGATCTCGTCCGGGACGTAGCGCCCCATCAGAGCCCGTCCCCGACCCGGAGGACCTCGTCGGCCAGAGCCCGCACGTCGTCGGATGTGGTGCGCCAGGAGGAGATGGCCGCACGTTGACAGAAGCGCCCGTCGAGCGTGGCACCCGTGTGGAAGACGCGGCCGGCCGCGGCGACCTCGGCCTGGATCGTCCGGTTCGCCTGTTCGAGGTCGATCCCGTCGCGCACATAGCGGAAACAGACGACGTTGGTGGGCGCCGGCGCGGCGAGCTCGAGCCGAGGGTGCTCCTCGACGATCGCCGCGAGCTCGGCGGCGAGGTCGCAGCAGCGGGTGACGAGATCCTCGATGCCGCGGCGGCCGAGCGCCTTCAACGCGGCCCAGACACAGGCGCCGCGCCAGCTGCGCGAGGCTTCGAACGCGAACTCGTGGATGTTGGCGCCGGAGCCGGGAGTGAGGTACCCGGCGGAGCCGCGAAATGTCTCGTGGTGGAGCTCGCCGTCTCGAATGAGCGCGAAGCCGACGCCGTTCGGGACGTTCAGCCACTTGTGCCCGTCCACGGCGAGCGAGTCCGCGCGCTCCATGCCCTGCACGAGCGGCGCGGTTCTCTCGCACAGCCGGAAGAAGGCGCCGAACGCCCCGTCGACGTGCAGCCAGAGCCCGTAGCGCTCGCAGACATCGGCGATCTCGTCCAGGGGATCCGACGCGCCCGTGTTGACCGAGCCCGCCTGCGCGATCACGATCGCCGGCTCGACTCCCGCCTCGAGGTCGCGCTCGATCGCAGCCACCAGTGGCTCGACCTCCATCGCGTAGGCGCCGTCGATCGGGATCGCGCGCACGCAGCCCGAGCCGAGGCCGAGCGTGCGCAGCGCCTTGTGGTCGGAGAGGTGGAGCTCGACGCTGCCGTAGACCGCGAACGGCGGCAGCGCGCGCACTCCCTCCTCCCCCACGTCGACGCCGTGCTTGCGCCCGAACCAGTGCCGCGCGACACCGAGGGCGACCGTGTTGGCCATCGTCGCGCCCGAGCCGAAGTAGCCGGAGCTGGAGGGGAACTCCAGGAGGTCGGCGAGCCAGCCGAGCGTGACCTGCTCGAGCTCGACGGCGGCCGGGCCGAGCGGCCACATCCCGACGTTCTGGTCGACCGCCGCGGTCCAGGCCTCGACGATCGCGGCGGCCGGGAGCGACGCGCCCGTGACGTAGCCGAAGTAGCGGCCGCCCGTCGAGCCGGCGAGGCCGCCTGCGCTCCGCTCCTCGAGCTGGCCGAGGATCGCCTCGACCGGCATCCCGTCCTCGGGCAGCGGCTCCTCGAAGCGGGCGCGCAGCGTCGGCGAGTCGTGCTCGGCCGCCGCACGAGCGGGAGGCTCGAGCGCGGCGCGAAACCGCTCCGCGAGGTCGGCGACCGCCGCGTCGAGGTCGCCGCTCAGACTCGTGAGCTCGACTTCAGCCATTCGAGCAGGTGCATGTAGTCGTCTCGCGCGGGGGCGAACACGTCAATGTTCTCCACCGTCTCCGCCCCGGTCGGCTCGATGTAGTGCTCGACGCCGGCCGGGATCAGCATGATCGAGCCTGGCCCGACCTCGCAGGGCTCGTCGCCGATGTGGTAGATCGCCGTCCCCTTCGTGATCAGCGCGATCTGATCGAAGTCGTGGCTGTGCGGGCGCGGCTCCATCCCCGGCTCGCAGTGGTTGAGCACGAGCATCGCGTCGCGGGTCCCGAACGCGCGCCGGCGGACGCCGGGCCGGACGGGCTCGTCGGGGATCTCGTCCCAGGTGTAGGCGGGCATCAGGAAACGCTCCTTTCATGATCCTGGTGGTAGAAGAAGCCCAGCTCGGCCGAGAGGATGTCGGCCGTCTCGCGCAGGCGCAGGCAGAGCGACGCGCTCTCCTTCGCAGGGAGATTGGCGATCGTGCCCACCACCGCCATCGTGGCGACGCACTCGCGATCCTGGAAGATCGGCGTCGCGATCGCGCGGATGCCGTCCTCGTTCTGCGTGTTGATCGCGATCCGCGTCTCGCGCACCCGCGCGGCCGCCTTCTCGCCGAGCTCGGCCCCGTCTGCGGAGAAGGCGAGGAAGACCTTGCCCTGCGCCGAGGTGGTGCGCGGGAGCCGCGAGCCGGTGCGAACGACGATGTGCACGACGCGGTCGGTGTTGTCGGCCACGCGCACGACGATCGGGGCGTCGCCGTCCCAGATCGAGAGCACGACCGTTTCGTTGAGCTCGGCCGCGAGCCGCTCCATGTGCGGGCCTGCGATGCGGATGATGCGCAGCCCCGAGAGCGCGGTCGCCGCGAGCTCGACGATGCGCGGCCCCAGCGAATGCGTGCCCGAGCCGGCGTCGTAACGCAGCAGTCCCACGCGCCGGAGCGCCATGGCGTAGCGGTGCGTCGTCGCCCGGCTCGTGCCGAGACGCTCCGTCAGCTGCGCCAGCGTGAGCTCCGGCTCTTCCGCGGTGAAGAAGCCGAGCATCTGGACGGCCCGCTCGACGGACTGATTGATCGGCGCCTCGGTCGCCATCACAGCTCGCCGAGGGAGTCGAGAAGCGTGTCGACGACGCGGTCGGCCTGCCCGTCCTCGATCACGAGGGGCGGCGACATCACGATCTTCTGACCGCTCGCGCGTACGACGACGCCGCGCTGGAGGGCCGCTGCCGCGACCGGCGCGGCGTCCAGTCCTTCCTCGAGCTCGACGCCGAGCATCAGGCCGACGCCGCGCACCTCGGCCACGCCGTCCACGCCCGACGCGGGCTGCAGCCGCTCGAGCATGCGCGCGCCCGTCTCGGCGGCGCGAGCGAGCAGTCCCTCGCGCTCGATGATCTCGAGATTGGCCAGCGCGACGGCGGCACCGACCGGGTGACCGTTGTACGTGAAGCCGTGGCGGAACTGCGTGCCGTCGAGCATGTCCACGAGCCGGTCGTGGACGAGGACGGCGCCCATCGGCACGTAGCCGCTCGTGAGCGCCTTCGCGGTCACGATCACGTCGGGGTCGAGCTCGTAGCGCTGCGCCGCGAACCAGTGGCCGGTGCGCCCGTAGCCCGTGACGATCTCGTCGAGGATCAGCAGGATCCCGTGCTTGCGCAGCACCTCCTGCACGCGCGGCCAGTAGCCGTCCGGCGGCGGGATCATGCCGCCGACTCCCAGCACGGGCTCGCCGACGAACGCGGCGATGTGGTCGGCGCCGTGCTCGGCGATGGTCGCCTCGAGCTCCCCGATCAGCTCGTCGACGTCGGAGCGCAGCGTCGGGGTCGAGAGGTGCACGAACCCCGGCGCCAGTGGGCCGAAGCCCTCTTTGAGCGGGGGAATTCCGGTCGCGGCGAGCGAGGCGGAACCGACACCATGGTAGGCCGACTTGCGCGAGAGGATCAGGTCGCGTTCCGGCTGGCCGGCGGTCTCCCAGGCGAGCCGGACGAGCTTGATCGCCGTCTCGATCCCCTCGGAGCCGCCGTTCGTGAAGAAGGCCCGATCGAGCCCGGACGGCGAGAGCTCGGCCAGCCGGGCAGCGAGCCGAATCGACGGCTCGTTCGCGAAGTTCCAGAACGAGGCGTAGAACTCGAGCTTCGCCATCTGCTCGGCGGCCACGCGCGCGAGCTCCTCGCGGCCGTGGCCGATGGCGCACTGCCAGAGGCCGCAGGTGCCGTCGACGTACTCGCGGCCGTCGATGTCCCAGAGCACGGCTCCCTTCCCGCGGGCCCAGATCAACGGCGCGGCCGGGCTGCCGACCACGGAGTGCGGATGGATGAGGTGCGCGGCGTCGAGCTCGGCGAGGCTGCTCACAGCGTCTGCCTCACCGTCTTCAAGGTCGTGTACTCCTCGATCGTCTGTGGCCCCTGCTCGTAGCCGTACCCCGAGAATCCGCGGCCGCCGTACGCGCTGTAGACGTCGAGGCCGCCGTAGTTGTTGATCCAGACCGTACCGGCGTTGAGCGCGTGCGCGACCCGGGTGGCACGCGACGTGTCGCGCGTCCAGACCGCGGCGGCGAGGCCGTAGCGCGTGTCGTTCGCGACGCGCACCGCCTCCTCCTCGTCGGCGACGGAGATGACCGCGACGGCGGGCCCGAAGATCTCCTCGCGGTTGATTCGCATCTCGTTCGTCGTCTCCACGAACACGCTCGGCTCGACCCAGAACCCGGGCCGCTCGACCGGCCCGCCGCCCACGAGTGCGCGGGCCCCTTCGCCCACCGCCGACTCGTACAGCTCGAGCACGTGCGCCCGCTGCCGCTCGGAGATCAGGGGACCGACTTCCGTCTCGCGGACCCGCTCGGCCAGCCGTTCGCTCAGCTCGTCGGCCACCGAGGCCGCCGCGACGAGCCGCGCGCCCGCGGTGCAGACCTGGCCCGCGTTGCGGAACGTCGAGCGCATCGCTCCCTCGAGCGCCGCGTCGAGATCCGCGTCGGCGAGCACGACGTTCGCGGACTTGCCGCCGAGCTCGAGCGAGAGTCGCTTGAGGTTGCCCGCCGCGGCGCGCTGGATCTCCCGCCCCACCTCGGTGGAGCCGGTGAAGGAGATCTTGTCGACGTCGTCGTGGGCGGCGAGCGCGGCGCCGGCTTCGGCCTCGCCCGTCACGACGTTGAAGACGCCCGGCGGGACACCCGCCTCGAGCGCGAGCTCGGCCAGCCGCAGCGCGGAGAGCGGCGACTCCTCGGCGGGCTTGTGCACGACGGTGTTGCCACAGGCGAGGGCCGGGGCGAGCTTCCACGAGGCGATGACGAGCGGGAAGTTCCAGGGCGTGATCGCACCGACGACGCCGACGGGCTCGCGCACCGTGTACGAGAAGACGCCCGGGTCGGCCGGGTTCGTCGTGCCGGTGATCTTGGTCGGCCAGCCCGCGTAGTACGTCCAGGTGCGGACTGCGCGGTCGATGTCACGCGCGGCCTCGCCCCGCAGCTTCCCGGCGTCCTGCGCCTCGATCGCGGTGAGCTCGTCGGCGTTCTCCTCGATCAGGCCGGCGAGCCGCTGCAGGATCAGGCCGCGTTCGTAAGGATCGAGCGCACGCCACATCGGCAGTGCCTCGCGTGCCGCCGCGACGGCGCGGTCGACGTCCTTCGGCCCGCCGAGTGCGAGCGTCGCGATCGGCTCCGCCGTCGCCGGATCGAGCGACTCGAAGGTCTCTCTGGAGGCCGCGGGCACCTGATCTCCCCCGATCAGGTGCCCGCGGCTGAAGACGCGAGGCATCAGCCCGCGGCGAGCTCCGGCTGCATCGCCTCGGCCTCGCGCTCGAGAGGCTCGACCCGCGCGCGGGTGAGCAGTCGGACCACGATCCCGAGGGCCATCCAGCCGAGCATCACGTACGGAGCCCACTTGAAGATGCCGTGTTGGTCGTAGAACTCGGTCACCTCGGCGACAACGACGATGACAACCGCCAGGATGGGGGCGACCCAGATGTCGAGCACGTTCCCGTCGTGTCGCCTCGCGTGCACGAAGCCGGCGACCCCCACGAGCGCGTAGACGGGCAGGATCCCCGTCGCTCCGACCTGCAGCAGCCAGCTGAAGAAGGTCACGGCGTCGTTGATTGTCGAGCCTTGCCAGGCGAGCCCCGCGAAAATGACGCCCAGCGTGATCGTGATCAGAGTCGCGATCGCGACGTCCGGGCTCTTGAAGCGCGGATGCGTGCGCCCGAACGCCTTCGGCAGGTAGCCGTCGTGGCCCCACGCGAACGCGGTGCGAGTCGTGAAGTTCGCCGTTCCGAGGGCCGACGCGAACGACGAGATGGCGAGCAGAAGGAGCAGCACCTTGCCGAACCAGAGGGACGCGTACTGCACCGAGAGGCCGACGACGGCGCCGCCGGAGTCGGTGGGCCAGTGCTTGCCGGCGGCGTCCAGCCCATAGCCCGTGACGATCGAGAACGTCGTCACGATGTAGAAGAGCGCCGCGAGGGCGACCGCCCCGAAGACGGCCTTGGGCACCTGCCTCTTCGGCGTGTGCGCCTCCTCCGCGAGGAAGACGGCGGTCTCGAAGCCCGAGAAGCCCGTCATCGCGAGGCCGACGCCGAGCGCGAAGAAGCCGAAGCCGAACGTCCCGTGGTTGTTCCAGGGCGCGAGCGACGACCAGGCCCAGCCGTCGGCTCCGCCCTTGGCGAGGATGATGATGTCGAGGATCAGCAGCATCGTGACGCCGATCGCCGTCAGCGCCAGCAGGACCCGAGCCGAGATCCGGATCCCGAGATAGGAGATGACCCCTACGACGGCGGTCAGCGCGAGCGCCCAGCCCCACCACGAGGTGTAGAAGAACGGATGCGCGGGCGCGACGAGACCGAAGAAGTTCTGGAGCAGGAACGACGCGGCAATGATCAGCCCCGGCACGAAGATGATCCCGACCGCCAGCAGCACCCAACCGGCGAAGAACCCGACGTCGCGGCCGAGTCCGGCGCGGACGATCGCGTAGGTCCCGCCTGCGCTCGGGACGTACCGTGCAAAACGCCCGTAGATCAGCGCGAGCGCGATCGCGCCGATCCCGGCGACCACGAAGGCGCTCGGAGTCCAGCCGCCGACGCGGCTCGCCACGACCGCGGCGATCACCACAGCCGAGATCTCCGGCGCGGTTACGCCGAGCGACTGTGCGATGAGGCCCGGTAGTCCGACCGCGTTGCGACGGAGACCGCGACCGCCTTCTTCCCCCTGTGCGGATGCTTCCATCAGTCCCTCCTATGACGACGACTTGCGGCCCTGCTCACGATGTGAGATAACGTCCCACATGGCAGGAGTCGTGTCAAGCCTGCGGGGGAGGCTCGGCAGCGGCCGTGCCGTGGGCACGTTCGTCAAGCTCCCCGCGCTCGAATCCGTCGACGTCTGCGCCGCCTCGCTCGACTTCTGCGTCGTCGACTACGAGCATTCGCAGCTCTCGGAAGCCGACGTCTTGCGCCTCGTGCGCCACGCCGCCGCGATCGGTTTCGCCGCCGTGGTGCGGATTGCGGAGATCGACCGCGGGCTCGTCAACCGGCTGCTCGAAGCAGGCGCCGCCGGCATTCAATTGTCCTCGGTGCGGCGGGTCGCCGAGGTGAAGGCGCTCGCCTCCGCCATGGCCCACGCGCCCGACGGGACGCGCTCGATCAGCCTCGCCCATCCACAGGCTGGTTACGGCGGCGTGCCGCTCCACGACTACCTCGGCTCGGCCGAGCCGCCGCTCGTCGTGATCCAGCTCGAGACGCGCGAGACCGACGACCCGCCGGTCGAGCTCTGCCGCGCCGGCGCCGACGTCGCTTTTCTCGGGCTCACCGACCTGCTCGTCGACTGCGGTCTCGACGAGAGCGCAGCGGCTGCGCGCGCGGACGAGCTCGCGGGCGCCGTGGCCGAAGCGGGGATCGTGCTCGGCGGCTTCGGTGCCGAGGAGCGCTTCCGCTACTCCGTCGCCTCCTCCGACGTCGCGCTGCTGCGCGAGGCGGTGGCCGGTGTCCGCTGACCTCTCCACCAGCGTCGCCGGCCTCGAGCTGAGGAGCCCGGTCATCGCCGCATCCTCCGAGGCGACCGCCTCGCCGGAGCAGATTCGCGCCTGCCTCGACGCGGGAGCGGCGGCCGTGGTCGCGAAGTCGGTGAACGAGTCGCCCTCGGCGCACGCGAATCTGCGCGCCGCCGAGTACGCGCTGCTCGACGAGACACTGCACGCGCGGCCGCTCGGCCCTGCGCAGCGCACGGACTCGCTCTTCTGCCGCTCGGGTCTGCTCGAGGTCGAGCTCGAGGAGTGGGCGGAGGCCCTGGCCGCGCTCGACCGCGAGGCGGCGGAGGACGGTGCCTACGTGGTCCCGAGCCTGATCGTGGCCGACCTCGGCCGCGCCGTCGAGGCGGCCGCGATCTTCGAGCGAGCCGGCCTGCGCTGGCTCGAGCTCAACGTCGGCGCTCCGCACGCAAGCGAAGCCGCGGAGGGCATCGCAGCGGGCGTCGAGCTCGTCCGCGGGATCCGGAGGGCAACCTCGCTCCCCCTCACCGTGAAGCTCGCCGCGACCGACTCCCCCTCGGAGGCTCTCGCGGCTGGCGCCGACGCAGTCTGCATCGCGACGCGCGCCATGGGGTTCCTGCCGGACCTCGAGACGCGGCGTCCGGTGCTGGGGACGTTCGCCGCGGTCGGCGGCGCCTGGGCGCTTCCGCTGACGCTCTACGGCGTCGCGAAGACACACCTCGCGAATCCCGGCGCGTCGATCGTCGCCACGAACGGCGCGCGGGACGGCTTCGACGTCGCGCGTCTTCTGCTCGCAGGCGCCTCCGCGGTCGCGTTCGGCACCGCCGTGCTCACCGACGGCCCCGCCGTGCTCACCCGTGCAATCGAAGAGCTTGCCGGGTACTGCGAGCAGCAGGGCGCCGACGTGCGCGACCTGATCGGTGAAGCTGCCCGTCACGTCCAGACCTACGAGGAGGTTGCGATTGAGCGTCGGCACTGAGATCTCGGTCGAGCAACTCGAGTCCGATCCATATCCGATCTACAAGCAACTGCGGGCCGAGGAGCCTGTCTGCTTCGTCGACTCCGTCGGCCTCTGGCTCGTCACGCGCTGGGACGACGTCCAGCACGTCGACAAGTCGCCGGACCTTTTCACCGGCGAGACGGAGCCGTCGACGCTGCGACGCACCTTCGGGGCGAACCTGCTCGCGTCGGAGGGCGCGTACCACAGTCGGATCCGCAGCATCATCTACCCCTGGTTCCGGGTCGGGGCGATCGGCGACTACCCCGACAACGTGATCGCGCCGATCGCGAACGAGCTCGTCGACGCCTTCGAGGAGCGCGGCGCCTGCGAGCTCGTCTCCGAGTTCGCGGAGCCGCTGTCGGCCCGGGTGCTCAAGCGCGCCCTCGGGCTGGGTTTCGTCGAGGAGGAGACGCTGCGGCGCTGGTTCGTCGAGCTCGCCACCGGGGCCGCGAACTTCGAAGGCGATCCCGAGAAGCAGAAGATCGCCGACGCCGCGAGCGCCGAGGTGAACGCGACGCTCGCACCGGTGATCGAGAAGCTCAAGCGGATGCCCGACGACACGCTGCTCTCCTCGATGGTGCACACCGAGGTCGAGGGCGAGCGGCTGACGCGCGAGGAGATCCAGTCGAACCTCAAGGTGATGATCGTCGGAGGGCTGCAGGCCACGACCGACCTCATCGCGCTCTCGATGTGGGCGATCCTGTCGCATCCGGAGCAGCTCGAGGAGGTCCGCGCCGACGCGAAGCTCGTCGACCGCGCGATCGAGGAGGCGGCCCGCTGGCACTCGCCCGTCGGCACCTCGACGCGGCAGACGACCCGCGACACCGAGCTCGGCGGCGTCAAGCTCGAGAAGGGTGCGCTCGTCGCGGCCGTGCTCGCCTCCGCCAACCACGACGAGCGCAACTGGAGCGATCCCGAGCGCTACGACGTTCACCGGCGGGAGGGGTCGCATCTCGCGTTCGCGACCGGCCCTCACCTGTGCATCGGGGCGCGGCTCGCGCGCTACGAGACGCGCACCGCGTGGCGCGTCCTGCTCGATCGGCTTCCCGGCCTGCGTCTCGATCCTGAGCGTCCGATCGAGATCTCGGGCTGGGAGTTCCGTTCCCCCCACCACCTGCACGTCCAATGGAGCTGACATGGAATTGACCCAGGACTACCTCGCGCGGCTCGACGCCGTGCAACCCACGGAGCTGCCGTCCGACCTCGACCTGTTCGACGAGTCGACGGCGATGCGGGGCATCCGCCACAACAAGGCCGCCTACTCGCTCAAGGACGAGCCCCAGCGCGACCTCTTCCACCACGACGAGGAGGCGTGGATGCAGCAGTTCGGCCTCACCGACGAGGAGAAGGAGCTCGTTCGCAAACGGGACTGGATCGGCCTCTGGCGGGCCGGGATGTCGATCTACGTGATGGTGAAGCTCTCGGGCGTGACGGACACGCCGCTGCCCGAGATCGGCAAGCAGATGCGCGAATCGGGAGGGGCCAATGGCTAGGGTCGTCGGAGGGATCGGCGCGAGCCACGCGCCGTCGATGGAGCACATCTACGACGCGGGCGAGGAGGTGCGCTCCTCGGACGAGTGGCAGCCGCTCTTCGGCCC
>JBKPLL010000048.1:0-13059 GCA_046731605.1 Actinomycetota bacterium
CGGCTGCCCCGACCGCATCCGAGGCGATCATAAGGAGCCGCCGATCGAAGCGGTCGGCAGCGATCCCGGCGGGCACGCTCAGCAGCACGAGCGGCGCGAACTCGATTGCGCCGACGTACCCCGTTTTCGCGGCCGAGTGCGTCAGCGAGAGCGTGAGCAGCGGGTACGCGATCTGGGAGATCCCCGACCCGAAGGTCGAGAGCAACCCGCCGCTCTGGTAGAGCAGGAAGTCGCGGTTGCGGCGCAGTGGGACGAGTTCGGTCACGCCTCCATCGTCGCAGGCGCCGGCGTCGGCTCCCGCCGGGTGAGGAGATACCCGGCGCTGGCCATGACGACGGCCGCCATGACCACGAACAGGATCCGGTAGTCGACGAGCGTCGAGAGCAGCGCGCCGGTCGCGATCGACGTGGCCTGCGCGACCGAGAGCGTGAGGTCGGCGGCCGCCGAGACGCGACCCTGGATCACGAGCGGAGTCCGTGTCTGCAGCGCCGTCGAAAAACCGACGATCGCCCAGGCGACACCGATGCCCGCCACGGGGCCGGCCACGAGCACGATGGGGAGCGAAGGCGCGATCAAACAGAGGTCGGCGACCGCGAACAGCGCAAGCCCCATCCCGACCAGATGCCCCTCGCCGACACGGCGCAGGACGGCGGCCGCGGTGACGCCGCCGGCGATCGAGCCGACCCCCTGGATGGTGGCGAAGACGCCGAAGAACGAGGGCGGCTCGCCGAGCGCCGCCATGACGGCGAAGATCAGGGTCTCGGAGAACCCGACGACCAGGAGCGCGAGGGCCACGCCCACGACGACCTGGCGCAGCGGCAGCGTCTCCCAGACGTGGCGCAGGCCGGCCGTCACCTCGCGGACGAAGTGATGCTCGGGCGGGGCCGGCTTCGCCTCGGGCACGCGCATGCGCGAGAGGAAGAAGGCCGACGCCGCGAAGGTCGCCGAGTCGAGCACCGCGACCGCCCCGCCGCCCAGCAGGGTGTAGAGGCCCGCGCCGGCGAGCGGCGCGATGATGCGAAGGCCTTCCCGCGTGGCCGTGAGCGCTCCGTTCGCGTCTGCGAGCAACTCCTCGGGGAGCATGATCTTGAGCAGCGCAGCGCGGGCGGGGAAGAAGACAGTGCCGAGCGCTCCGTAGGCGAACGCCACCACGTAGATCAGCCACGCGTCGCTGCGGTCGTGGACGAGAAGGAGCACGAGCACGAACGCTCCGAGCACGCAGTCCGCCGCGATCATCAGCGGCCGGCGGCGCATGCGGTCGGCCAGGAGCCCTCCGAGCGGCGCCAGCAGCGACCCTGCGGCGAACACGAAGAACGTCAGGCCGGCGAGCGCGTTCGACCCGGTCAGCGACTTCATCCAGACCGCGAGCACGATCAGCATCGCCCAGTCGCCGAACGCCGAGAGCATCTGGCCGGCGAGCAGCAGCCGTGCGTCGCGGTAGGAGAGGAGCGCGCGCATCAGCCCGCGCGGAACACCTTGACGTCGCCGCTGACGGTGCGGCCGCGCAGGACGACGGTCGGCGCTGCTTCGCCCTCACCCAACAGGGGCTCGCTGGCAAGCGGTACCTCTGACGAGAGATCGCCCGAGGTCGAGCCGGCGTCGACGTCGAGCGCGGAGCCGTTCGCGATCCCGATCTCGATGTCGCCGGAGACGCTCGAGAAGTGGACGTCGCCGACGGTGACCGACTGGAGCCGGAGGTCGCCCGAGACCGTCTTCAGGTCCGCCGAGCCCTCGATCGGGCCGATACGGAGGTCGCCCGAGACGGTGTGCGCGGACACGTCTCCTTCGACTCGGTCGAGGTCGGCGTCGCCGCTGACCGTCTTCAGGTTCGCGCTGCCGGCGATCTCGCCGCGGGCGCGGACGTCGCCGGAGACGGAGTTGATCCCGAGCGGGCCGAAGTGGCCCTCGAGCTGCGTGTCGGCCGACGCCGTCTTGACCTTGACTCCGGCGCCGTGCGGGATGCTGGCCCGCACGTGAAGCTCACTGCCGAAGACGAGCGTGAGCGGGGAGAGCGAGAAGCCGAACTTTCCCTTGCCGCGGTAGGCGACGACGAGGCGGTCGCCGTCGTGGCGGATCTCGACCTCTTCGAGGACGCGGTCGTCGCCGTCGACGGTGATGTTCGACTCCTCGCCCTCGGTGGTCTCGACCTCGATGTCGCCGGAGGGTATGCCGACCTCGAGCTCGAGAGGCAGAGGAGTATGGAACGTGCGCTCCAGCATCTCAGAGGTACACCCACGTGCGCCGCTTGACGCGAAGCCGGATCTCGCTGTCGCGAGGAGCCTGGCGCCGGTCGGGGCGGATGGGCCGTTCGCGGAGCTTGAGGATTTCCTGGTAGTCGGGGAACATTGCCTCTCTCCTTTCAGTTGCGGCCGTAGCCGGTAAGGCGGTTGCGGCTTCCGGAGGACGACGAGCGGCGGGGCTCGACTGCGCGCTGGAGTGCCTGGACGAGCCACGTGTTGACGGACGCGCCTTCGCGCGCGGCGGCGGACTCGACCCGTTGCTTCAGGCTCTCGGGGAGCCGGAGCGTGATGCGCGCCGAGAAGGCCTCGTCGGCCGGCTCCGGCACCGAGCCGTCCTCGCGGACGAGCACGAGCTGGAGGTCGTGGCCGGCGACGCGCAGCTCGACGTGCGCGGACTCGAGCTGGTCGTTGAGCTCGAGTGCCGCCTCGGCGAGGGCGTCCTGGATCCTTCTGCCGAGGGAGGCCTCGATCGCGACCGAGAGGAGCTCGGCCGCGCGCGACGTGTTCTCGTCGCCGAGAGCCGCCACGCGCGCGAGGTCCTCCCGAAGCGCCTGGATGAGACCGTCGATTTGCATGGCGGCACTATGACATCACAATGATGTCTTTGTCAAGTCGCATTGACGGCAAAGTGACGACGACCCGCGTCAGCGGGCCGTCGAAATAGCTCAGATGCAGGGGAAAACGCTAGTACGCGCCGCAGCTACGCGCCGTGGTTGGCCACGGAGAGAAGCCCCGCGAGCGTGCCGCACGCACCGCGACCCAGATCTGCTCGAGGGCGCTCCAGTGGTCGGCAGTGCCCTTGTGGCGGAGGAGCCAGCCGCCGTAGGCCTGCTGGAACGAGAGATCCATCTGGAGCCCGCCCCAGTAGGGGCTGCCCGGATCCGCCCAGCTGCCCTCGTAGCGATGGATGCACAGCCAGGTCTCGAGATACGGCGGGTGCTTGGCACGCCACCACGCGCGGTGTGCGCGCTGCCGCCAGCGCCGTTCGATCCGATGGAGCCGTGCGAGCGACCGCGTGGCGAGCCTCCGCGCGTTGGAGGCCGGCGGGCGGCCCTTCATCACCGTCAGCCAGTGCCGCGTATCCCTGCGGAAGCGGCGGATGTGCCGCTGCCACCGGGCTGCCGTCCGCAGCTCCCAGCGGGACGGCCCTGTGCGGGTCTCGGTCGTGGTAGCCGTCGTGGTCGTGGTCCCCGTGCTGAGGCTCGGACGTGCTTCGCTGTCTTGTGAAGCCGCGGCCGCAGCCGCCGCAGTGGTCAGGCCTAGGAACGCGAGCAGGAGCCCGCAGGCCAGGATGGAGCGCCGCAATACGTTTACCTCCCGTATCGATTGCAAGTCGGAGGCCGAGCGGGCGGGAAGACGCCCTGGGCGAGCACCGCTCGGCGCGGCTTATGCGATCGTTCTGCCGAGGGTAGCTACAGCCGGGACGTTAGTGCGCCGGTGAGGCAACGCTTGTGACTCAATTGGAGGCCATTTTCGGACGAAAAGCCGCCAGAAAGTTCACCGGATCCACGAAACCTGCGTAAAGCAACACCGCCCCGACCGCGATCCCGACAGCGCTTCCTGCGGCCCCCAGGCCTGCGAGCCCGCTACCGGCAGCCGCTGCCGCGATGCCGGCGATGATCAAGGCGTTCCCCAGCGGCCGGCGCCGGAACGAGCGCAGAGCAACGGCCACGACGGCGAGCGTCCCGGCGATGTTGGCGGCGATCGCCAGGAGCCGCGCCGGCAGGAGCTCGAGGTGGTCCTGGGCCGCCGGGATGCCATGCGCTCCGAACGCACCGTGCACGGGCATCGCGAGCGCGATCCCGACGGCGAGCCCGGCATAGACGAGGGTGACGGGCGCCGCGCGCCGGCGGCCGGCGAGAAGCAGCGAGCCTGCGCCGAGCAGCGGCGCGGTCAGCAGTGCTCCGGCCGCGTAGTAGACGCGAAAGGTGCGCTCGTCCCAGCCCGCGGCTTCGCCCCAGGCGATCGCGGCGGCCGCGACCGCGTAGGCGGCGAGCCCGGCCGACCAGGCGAGCAGCTCCGGACGTCGACCGCTCCGGTACCGCGTTGCCAGCAGCCCGGCGAGCCGGAAGGCGAGGAGCGCGGCGGCGAAGGCAACGAGCGCATCCACGGCAGCAGACTAGAACGCTACGCTCGGGCCATGGCGACGAAGCGCTACCTGTTCACGCCCGGGCCGACCCCCGTGCCCCCCGAGGTCCTGGCCGCGGTCGGTGCGCCGGTCATTCACCACCGCGCTCCTGAGTTCCTACCGGTCTACGAGCGCGTGCTCAATCGTCTGCGCGAGGTCTGCCGGACGGAGAGTGACGTGCTGCTGTTCGGAGCCTCGGGGACCGGCGCCTTCGAGTCGGCCGTCGCGAACCTCGTCTCGCCGGGCGAGCGGCACCTCGTCGTCTCGGCGGGGAGCTTCGGCGAGCGCTGGGTCGCGATGACGACCGCCTTCGGCGCCGACGTGGACGTGCTCCGCTACGCCTGGGGTGAGACGCCGGATCCGGACGACCTCCGAGCGCGCCTCGCTGAGCGGGAGGCAAAAGTGGTCTGGTTCGTGCAGTCCGAGACCTCCACCGGGGTCGTCGGCGACGTCCCTGCACTGGCAGCGGCCGCGAAGGAGGCCGGCGCGCTCGTCGTCGTCGACGCGGTCTCGAGCCTCGGCGCGGTGCCGTGCGAGACCGACGCGTGGGGCCTCGACGTCGTCGTCTCCGGCTCGCAGAAGGCGCTCATGTCCCCGCCCGGTCTCGGACTCGTCGCGGTCTCCGAGCCGGCGCTGGGCGCCTCGGGTTCTTCGCCGCGCTTCTACTTCGACTGGGAGCGGACGCGCAAGGCGCAGCAGACGCTCGATGCGCCGGTCACGCTGCCCGTCTCCCTCGTCGCGGGGCTCGACGTCGCGCTCGATCTCTTGCTCCAGGAAGGGCTGGAGGCTGCCTTCGACCGCCATACTCGGCTCGGTCGCGCCGCCCGCGCGGGCGTGAAAGCCCTCGGGCTCGAGCTCTTCTCGCCGGACGAGGACCGGAGCGCTGTCGTGACCGCGGTCCGCGCTCCCGCCGGGATCGACTCCGGCGACGTCATCCGCGGCGTCCGCGACCGCTTCGGAATCACGATCGCGAACGGCCAGGGCGAGCTGAAGGGGAAGATCTTCCGCCTCGGCCACATCGGCTGGTTCGACGTGTTCGACATCACGACGCAGATCGGGGCCGTCGAGCTCGTGCTCGCCGATCTCGGCGCGGACGTCGAGCGCGGCCTTGCCGTGACCGCTGCGCTCGAGGCCTTCAGCACCGAGCCCTCGCGCGCGTGACGCAGCGCGTCCTGGTTCGCGAGTCGATCTCGGAAGCAGGAGTCGATCTCCTCCGTTCCCGCTTCGAGGTGGACGTCGACGCCGAGAGCTCGCTCGACGAGATCATCGGCGGCTACGACGCGATCGTCGTCCGCTCCGCAACCAAGCTGACCGCGGACGTGATCGAGCGCGCCGAGCGCCTGAAGGTGATCGGCCGCGCCGGCGTGGGCGTCGACAACGTCGACGTCGACGCGGCGACGCGGCGCGGGATCATCGTCGCGAACGCGCCCGAGTCGACGGTCGTCTCCGCCGCCGAGCACACGATCGGCCTGCTCGTGGCGCTCGCCCGCAACATCCCGCAGGCGCACGCAGCGTTGAAGCAGGGCCGCTGGGAGCGGAGCGCGTACGGCGGGATCGAGCTCGCCGGGAAGACGCTCGGCGTCCTCGGCTTCGGGCGGATCGGCCAGCAGGTGGCCCGCCGTGCTCTCGGGCTCGGGATGCGTGTCGTCGCCTACGACCCGTACGTCACGGCGGAGCGCTTTCGCGAGCTCGGCGCCGAGCAGGTCGAGGCGCCGGAGGACGTCTACACGGCTGCGGACTTTCTCACCCTGCACCTGCCACTGACGCCGGAGACGCGCGCCTCGGTCGACGCTGCCGCGTTCGAGGCGATGCGCCCCGGCGTGCGGATCGTCAACGCCGCGCGTGGCCCGCTGCTCGACGAGGACGCGCTGCTGGAGGCGCTTCGTTCCGGGAAGGTCGCGGGAGCGGCGCTCGACGTCTTCGGCGACGAGCCCTATTCGGGCCCACTGCTCGAGCTCGACAACGTCGTCGTGACGCCGCATCTGGCGGCTTCGACAGGAGAGGCGCAGGATCGCGCCGGCGTCATCGTCGCGGAGCAGGTCGCGGCGGCACTCGAGGGAGGCCTGGTCTCGAACGCCGTCAACATCCCGGTGATCGGCGCCGACGACCTCGAGGTGCTCGGGCCGTACGTCCCCCTCGCGTCTCGCCTCGGACGCATCGCGATGGACCTCGCGGACTCCGCGCCGGAGGAGATCGTGATCACGGTCTACGGCGCCCTGGCCGACTACGACGCGCGCCTGCTCACCGTCGCGGCGCTCAACGGCGCCTTCCAGGGCCGGGCCGACCGGCCCGTGAACTACGTCAACGCGCCACTCATTGCGGCCGAGCGCGGCATCGCGGTGCGGGAGGAGCGCTCGCGGTCGGCGCGCGACTACACGAACCTCGTCCGCGTCGAGCTTCGCAGCGGCGGCTCCCAGCTCCGTGTCGCCGGGACGACGATCGGCAGCGACCACCGGCCGTGGCTCGTCAACGTCCTCGGCTTCGAGATCGAGCTGGAGCTCGCGCCCCTCTTCGTCCTCTGCCTCTACGACGACATCCCCGGCGTGGTCGGCCGTGTGGGGACCCTCTTCGGGGAGGCGGGCATCAACATCGCCGGCATGACAGTCTCGCGCAGCCGGCGCGGCGGCAAGGCGCTCATGGCGCTCACTGTCGACTCCGCACCTTCTCAGGAGCTCGTCGAGCGGCTACGCGAAGGCGAGGGCTTCGACGAGGCCCGCGTGCTCGAGCTCGGGCCCGGCGCGGGCTAGCGACTGGCTAGGAGTCGGTCGCCGTGGGCCGCGGGTCGAGCCGGATCACGGTCCGCCGCACCGCGTCGTGGAACTTCTCGACAACGCGGAACCGACCGCGGTCCGACACGAGGCGCTCGATGTCGTTCTGCTCGTGCCCGGGCACGAGGAGGAAGGTCGTCGGATCGTCGCGCACCTCTTCGTACTCGGTGAGGCTCGCCGTGACGCGGTGCGTGCAGTTCGTGTCGGCGCACTCCCAGACGAAGTGGGTTTCATCGGCGTCGAACCGCTCCGCGCTCTCGGCTATTCGCTCGTTCACGTCCCGGAAGAGCGCTTCGGTCGTCGCACGGCGCTCGTGCTCGTTCACGTCGTCTCCCTTCGACTGTGTCGTCTCCCACGTGAAAGACGAGCGACTGCCCGGGCGGGTTGCGCGGGCGTTACGTTGCACGGATGGAGCGCTGGCCGGAGCCGGTCGGTCGTGTAGCCGAGGTGCTCAAGCGCGCCGGCCTCGACGCGCGGGTGGAGGAGTTCCCCGAGGGCACTCCGACCGCAGACGCCGCGGCCAAGGCGGTCGGCGCCTCTCGCGCGCAGATCGTCAAGTCGCTCGTGTTCGTCTGCGACGGCCGCCCTACGCTGGTGCTCGTCCCGGGCGACAGGCGCGCAGACGAGAACAAGGTGGCCCAGGCGGCCGGCACGCGGTATGCGCGCGTCGCGCGCCCGGACGAGGTCCAGGCCGCGACGGGCTTCGAGCCCGGCGGCGTGGCGCCCTTCCCGGCGGCCGGCGTCTCCCAGGTGCTGATGGCCGCAGAGCTCCTCGCCCACGAACGAGTCTGGGTCGGCGCCGGGTCCGAGCGCCATATGGCCGGCCTGTCGCCGCTCGACCTCCTGCGGCTAACGAACGCCCGCACCGCTGAGCTGAGCTAGGCCCCAGCGGGGCCGCCGGGTACGATTTCCGGTGCCAGCACCCGACCGAAGGGACGAGCCGCAGATGCGCGAGACGAAGAAGATCTGGATGAACGGCGAGCTGGTCGACTGGGCGGACGCGACGGTCCACATCGGCACGCACGGCCTGCATTACGGCTCGGGGGTGTTCGAGGGGATCCGCGCCTACGAGACCGACCGCGGCACCTCCGTCTTCCGCCTCACCGACCACCTCGAGCGGCTGCACCGGTCGGCGCAGCTGCTCTACATCGACTTGCCGTACTCGGTCCAGGATCTGAAGGCGGCGGCCTGGGACCTCGTCGCCGTCAACGAGCTGCCGTCCTGCTACCTCCGGCCGATCGCGTTCGTGGGCTACGGCGAGCTCGGCGTGTCCTCGGTCGGGAACCCGGTCGACGTCGCGATCATGTCGTGGCCGTGGGGGGCGTATCTCGGCGAGGAGGGACAGCGGAACGGGATCCGCGCCAAGGTGTCGAGCTGGCAGCGCGTCGGGCCGAACGTGATCCCGCACGTCGCGAAGGCGACGGGCGTCTACCTCAACTCGATGCTGGCCGTCGGTGAGGCGAATCGGGCCGGCTACGACGAGGCGATCCTGATGACGGCGGACGGGTACGTGGCCGACGGCTCGGGCGAGAGCATCTTCCTCGTCCGCGACGGCGTCATCTACACGCCCGACCTCGCCGCCTCCATCCTCGTGGGGATCACCCGGGACACCGTGATCCAGATCGCACAGGATCTCGGCCACCGCGTCGTCGAGAAGCCGATCATCCGCACCGACCTGTATCTCGCCGACGAGGTGTTCATGGTCGGGACGGCGGCCGAGGTGACGCCGATCCGCGAGATCGACGACCAGGTGATCGGCCCGCCCGGGCCCGTCACCCAGGAGATCCAGGAGGCGTACCTCGACACGGTGCACGGCCGTAGCGAGCGCTGGAGCCAGTGGCTCGAGTTCGCTCCCGCGGCGAACCACGCCGAACAGGCGTGAAGGCGTGAAGCAGGAGGTGACGCCGGTCCCGCTGTCGGGGCCGTACCTCGGCGAGCGCGAGGAGGAGCTCGTGCTCGAGGTCCTGCGCTCGGGTCGGCTCTCGCTCGGACCGGCGGTCGACCGCTTCGAGGAGCTCGTCGCCGAGCGCGTCGGCGCGCCCTACGCGGCGGCCGTCTCCTCGGGCACCACGGGCCTGCACCTGCTCTGCGTCGCGGCGGGCATCGGCCCGGGCGACGAGGTGATCACGTCCCCGTACTCGTTCGCAGCGAGCGCGAACTGCTTCCTCTACGAGGGCGCGACCCCTGTCTTCGCGGACATCGACGCGCGAACGCTCAATCTCGATCCGTCTGCTGTCGAGGCCGCGGTCACCCAGCGGACAAAGGCGATCGTCGCGGTCGACATCTACGGCTACCCGTGCGAGCTCGACGAGCTCCGCACGCTCGCGGACAAGCACGGGCTCGCGCTCATCGACGACTCCTGCGAGGCGTTCGGAGCCGAGTACCGCGGCGCGCCGCTCGGCTCGCACGGCACCTCGAGTGTCTTCGCCTTCTACCCGAACAAGCAGCTCACGACCGGCGAGGGCGGGATGGTCGTGACGCACTCGGAGGAGGAGTGGCACCTGATCCGCTCGCTCCGCAACCAGGGCCGGCCCGAGCCTGGCGGGTGGCTCGAGCACGTCCGGCTCGGCTTCAACTACCGGCTCAGCGACATCGCGGCCGCGCTCGGAATCGGCCAGATCGAGCGGCTCGACGAGATCCTCGTCCGCCGCTCCGAGGCAGCGAACCGCTACACGGAGCTCCTCGGCCCGGTCGACGGGCTCGAGCTGCCGGCCGCGGACGACGCCGACCATCGCCGGTCCTGGTTCGTCTACGTCGTCCTCTTCCCGGACACCGCGGTGCGCGAGCGCATCGTCGCCGCCTTCGAGCGGGAGGGCATCGGCTTCAACCGCTACCTCCCGTCGCTCCACCTGCAGCCCTACCTGCAGGAGCGCTTCGGCTTCGAGGAAGGGCTCTGCCCGGTCGCCGAGGACGCCAGCTCGCGGTCGCTCGCGCTGCCGTTCTTCACCGGGATCGAGGCGGCCGCACAGGAGCGCGTCGCCGGAGTTCTGGCCTCGGCGCTGTGAACCTGCAGAGCCTCGACCGAGCCGAGCCCTTCACGACGAAGGACGGCTCGACGATCCGCGAGCTGCACCACACGGCGGCGCAGAGTCTCGCCGAGGCCACGCTCGAGCCCGACCAGGCGACGGAGCGCCACTACCACGGGCGAACCGAGGAGATCTATCTCGTCACGAAGGGCTCCGGCTCGCTCGAGGTGGACGGCGACACCCGGAGGGTCCGGCCCGGCGACGCGATCCTCATTCCACCGGGTGCGTGGCACACGCTCGAGAACGACGGGACGAGCGAGCTCACCATCCTCTGCATGTGCTCGCCGCCGTACTCGGACGAGGACACGTTCTTTCAGTAATGCGATGATCCCGCGCATGAGCGACGGCGGCGCGCGGATGGTCTTCCTCGGCTTCGGCAAATGGGCGCGCGCGGACCGGATCTACGCGCTCGAGCCGATTACCGGCAACGAGCGAGGCGGCGGGCGCCGCACGCGTGTCTGGGTCGAGGGCATCGCGGATCCGATCCTGGCCGGCCGCACCGAGCGCACGATCCTGCACGACATGGGGCAGGACGCGGCGACGGCAACGGTCGTCCTCGACGATGCGCTCGACCTCGCGGAACGGGTGGCGAAAGCGGTGGACGAGGGCTCGTTCGACGTCCGAGACCTCGGCCGGCGCGCGCGCCGGGTGCTCGAGAAGACCGCGAAGCCGACCGAGCCCGAGCAGCTCTTCTAAGCGTCGGCGGTGGCGGCGGAGCGGCTGACGCGCGAGTTCTTCGCGCGCACGGTGCACGAGGTCGCGCCCGAGCTGATCGGGGCGACCCTGCTCGTCGACGGCGTGGGAGGCACGATCGTCGAGGTCGAGGCGTACGACCAGGACGATCCCGCGAGCCACGGCTTCCGCGGGTTGACGGCGCGAACCGCGTCGATGTTCGGGGCGCCCGGACACGCCTACGTCTATCGCTCGTACGGAATCCACTGGTGCCTCAACCTCGTCTGCGCCGAGGAAGGACGCTCGGAAGCCGCGCTGGTGCGGGCGCTCGAGCCGACGACCGGGCTCGAGACGATGCGCGAGCGACGTGGGCTCGAGGCACAGCGCTCGCTCTGCTCGGGTCCGGGCAAGCTCTGCCAGGCGCTCGGAATCACGCGTGCCCTCGACGGGCTGTCGCTCGACGAGCCTCCGTTCGAGCTCCGGGCGCGGCAGGTCGAGCCGCCGCTGGCGGTGGGCCGGAGGATCGGGATCAGCCGCGCGGTCGAGCAGCCCTGGCGCTACGGCCTCGCCGGCTCGCCGTTCCTCTCACGGCGCTTCTAGACTCGCCCGATGGGAATCGCCGAGCTCACCCGCAACGCCGTCGACGTCCTACCCGAGGGCGGGCTCGAGGCCAAGCTGAAGCTCGGTCGCCCGCTGCGCGTCAAGCTCGGGATCGACGTCACCTCGCCGGACATCCACCTCGGGCGTGGCATCCCGCTACAGCGAATGCGTGCCTTCCAGGACGAGGGCCACAAGGCGGTGTTCATCGTGGGCGACTACACGACCCGGATAGGTGACCCCTCCGGGCGCTCGAGCGAACGCCCGATCCTCTCCGACGAGGAGATCGACGCAAATGCGCAGGTCTATCTCGACCAGGCCAAGACGATCCTGCGCGACGATCCCGAGCTGCTCGAGGTGCGGTACAACGGCGAATGGCTCTCGAAGCTCGGCTACGCGGACGTGGTTCGGCTCGGCCGCATCGTCACCGTAGCCCGCATGCTCGAGCGCGACGACTTCGAGAAGCGCTACCGCGCCGGCGAGCCGATCTCGGTCTCGGAGCTTCTCTATCCGCTCATGCAGGCGTACGACTCGGTGGCGGTCGAGGCGGACGTCGAGCTCGGCGGCACAGACCAGCTCTACAACCTGCTCGCCGGCCGCGAGGTGATGCAGGCGTTCGGGCTCGAGCCGCAGGTGGTGCTCACGACGCCCCTCCTGCTGTCGTGGGACGGGGAGAAGATGAGCTCGTCGGTCGGCAACAACGTCCCGCTCACCGCGGCGCCCGAGGAGATGTTCGGGCGCACGATGCGAATCCCCGACGCAGAGCTCGAGGAATGGTGGACCCTGGTCGCGGAGCAGCCCGTCCCCGAAGGCGAGCCGATGGAGGCCAAGCTGGCGCTCGCGCGGTGGATCGTGGCGCGGGCCCACGGGGAGGAGGCGGCGCGGGGGGCCGAGGAGCACTTCGACCGTGTCATCCGACACCGCGAGGCTCCCGAGGAGGTGCCGGGGCACGCTCTGCCCACCGGCGATCCCGTGCATCTACCGGCTGTGCTGGCCGACGCCTTCGGGCTCTCGACGAGTGAGGCCCGCCGCCTGATCGGGCAGGGTGGCGTGAAGCTCGACGGTAAGGTCGTGAGCGAACTCGACCTGCCGCGGCACCGGCTCGCAGGGGTTGTCCTCCAGGCCGGCAAGCGGCGGTTCGTTCGGCTCAACGAAGCCACTTGACGGGCTCGGCGACCCTGCTACACTTCCCCGGCTGCCCGAGAGGGCGGCGTAACAAAGTCCCTGCAATCGAGCGAAAACGGAGCGTCTTAGGAGGATTCCCCGCAAGAGGAAACCCGCAAGTCCTAAGGCCTCTGGCGCGAGTCGGGGCCTTTTTTGCGCCGTCCCAACGGCTCGGTCCTTGAAAACTCAACAGCGTGCGTTTACGTCGAGACGCTGGTCCGGCTTCGGTCGGGGCCAGCGAATCAACCCTGTCTCCATCCTTCGGGATGGGACTTTGAGCACAAGCTCAAAGTGAAAAGACTGGTCGGGTTTTCCCGGCCAACACTTCTTCACGGAGAGTTTGATCCTGGCTCAGGACGAACGCTGGCGGCGCGCTTAATACATGCAAGTCGAGCGAGAACCAGGGCTTCGGCCCTGGGGACAGCGGCGAACGGGTGAGTAACACGTGGGTAATCAACCCCCGA